>CAZSXX010000299.1:0-5785 GCA_964611245.1 uncultured Verrucomicrobiota bacterium
GAGTGGCAATGGAAGGGCGGAAAGGAGCTGAAGGAGCTCGGGCGCAAGCTGCGGGATTTCCAGGGCATCGCGGAGGCGCCGCCCAGCGCGTCGCTCAAGGCGGAGCTGCGGCCCTACCAGCAGGAAGGCCTGAATTGGCTGCAATTCCTGCGCGAGTACGACTTGGGCGGCACGTTGGCGGACGACATGGGCCTCGGGAAAACCGTGCAGGCCTTGGCCCATTTGCTGGCGGAAAAAGAGGCGGGGCGCATGGACCGCCCGAGCTTGGTGATCGCCCCGACCAGCCTGATGACCAACTGGCGGCAGGAGGCCGAGCGGTTCGCGCCCTCGCTGCGGACGCTGGTCCTGCACGGGGTGGACCGGCGCGCGGATTTCGACCGGATCAAGCAGCACGACCTGGTGGTGACCTCCTATGCGCTCCTGCCCCGGGACGAAGTGGTTTTGCTCAAGCACAAGTTTCATTGCGTGATCCTGGACGAGGCGCAATACATCAAGAATCCAAAGACCAAGTACGCGCAGGTGGCCTGCGCCCTGCAAGGCCGCCACCGCCTTTGCCTGACGGGCACGCCGATGGAGAATCACCTCGGCGAGCTTTGGTCCCTGTTCAATTTTGTGCTCCCCGGGTTCCTCGGCGACGAAACCCGTTTCCGGCAGGCCTTCCGCAACCCCATCGAAAAGGGCAATGACGAGGCGCGCCGGAAAACGTTGGCCCACCGCATCGCCCCGTTCGTGCTCCGGCGGCGGAAAGAGGACGTGGCCAAGGAATTGCCGCCAAAAACGGAGATCATCCAGAACGCCGAGCTGGAAGGGGCGCAGCGCGACCTTTACGAAACGATCCGGCTGGCCATGCACCAGCGCGTGCGCGAGGAGGTTTCCAAAAAGGGCATGAGCCGGTCGCACATCATCATCCTCGACGCGCTGCTGAAGCTCCGGCAGGTGTGCTGCGACCCGCGGCTTGTCCCGCTGGAGCTGGCCCGGAAAGTGAAGCAATCGGCCAAGCTGGAGCTGTTGATGGACCTGGTGCCGCAAATGGTGGCGGAGGGCCGGCGCATCCTTTTGTTCTCCCAGTTCACCAGCATGCTGGCGCTCATCGAGGGCGAGTTGCAGGGGGCGAAGATTGAATACGTCAAGCTAACCGGCGAAACGATCGACCGGGCGACGCCGATCAGCCGCTTCCAATCCGGCCAGGTCCCGGTTTTCCTCATCAGCCTGAAGGCCGGCGGAACGGGCCTGAACCTGACGGCGGCGGACACGGTGATCCATTACGATCCGTGGTGGAATCCGGCGGTGGAGAACCAGGCCACCGACCGCGCCCACCGGATTGGGCAGGAAAAGCAGGTGTTCGTTTACAAATTGATCGCGGCGGGAACGGTGGAGGAAAAAATCGTCGCCCTCCAAGCCCGCAAAAAGGCGCTGGTGGCCGGACTCCTGGATGAACGCCAGGGGGAGAAGCTGGAGTTGACGTCGCAGGATCTGGAAGTGCTGTTCGCGCCCATTTCCTAGCGGCCTCCGCTCACGCGCAGGACACGGGGGCCACCGCAGGGGACTCCCACGTTTCGGGGTCCGGGGCGGGTTCAGTGTGGGCCGCGAGTTCCTTGGCCAGAATGCGGAGGAGCCTGTCCGTGGTGAAAGGCTTGGCCAGGCAGGTCACCTCCATTTTCGCGAGGCGATCCCGGTTGGTTTCCGAGGCGATCAGCCCGCTCATCGCGACGCAGGGCAGGCCGGGCTTCACGTTGCGCAGGGAGCGGATGGTGGTGACCCCGTCCAGGCCCGGCATGGCAATGTCGACCAGCGCGAGGGCGACCATGTCCCGGCGCTGTGTCAGGAGGTCGATCGCGTCGATCCCGCTCGGCGCGGTGACGACTTGGTAACCGTGGTGAGTGAGGAGTTGGCTGGTGGCCTCGCGGATGGCCAATTCGTCGTCCACGACCAGGATGAGCTCGCCGCTGGCGCGCGGGAGCTCGGCTTGAGCCGCCGCCCCGGCTGAGACCGCCAGCCGGGTGGCGGGGAGGTAAACGGAAAAAGTGGTTCCCTGGCCAACGACACTCTTGATGTCCAGGAAGCCGTGGTGGCTCTTGACGATGCTCAGCACGGTCGAGAGCCCGAGGCCGGTCCCTTTGCCGACTTCCTTGGTGGTGAAGAATGGCTCAAAAATTTTCTCGATGATCTCCGCGGGGATGCCAGTCCCGGTGTCCGAAACGTAGAGCCGGACAAAATCCCCGGCCTTTCCGTTCCAAAGCAGCCGGGCCTCAACCTCCGTCAGCGTGCAGTCCTCCGTCGCGATCAGGATCTCGCCCCCCTCGGGCATGGCGTCGCGGGCGTTGACGCAGAGGTTGAGGAGAATCTGGTGGAGCTGCGTCGCGTCCCCGCTGACCGGCGAGATGTCGGTGGAAATCTGCGAGGAGACCTTGATCGATTTGGGAAACGTCTCCCGCATCAGCTTCTCCATCTCCTTCACCAGGTGATTGAGCTGCAGGACGCTGTGCTCGCCCTCGTGGCCGCGCGCGAAGGTGAGGACCTGCTTGACCAGGTCGCGGGCCCGGCACGAGCTGTTGAGGATGCTTTTGAGCAGGTTCTCGGAGTCGGGGTCGGAATTTTTCAGCTCGAGCAACTGCGTGCACATCATGATTGGCGTGAGCAGGTTGTTGAGGTCATGGGCGATTCCACCGGCCAGTGTGCCGATGCTCTCCATGCGCTGGGTGCGCAGGAGTTGGCCTTCAAGGAGGACCTTCTGCGTGACGTCCGTGTTGATGACCAGGATTGAGGTGGGCTCCCCGCGCTCGTCGCGCACAAGGGACCAACGGCTGTCCACCGTGACGTCCTTGTTGTCGCGCGTCACCTGCACCAGCTCCCCGGCCCATTCGCCTTGGCGGACGACGCTGCCCTTCGCCTCCGCCAGGAGCGAGATCGGATTTTTGTGGAGCAATGCGTTGATGTTTTTGCCGATCGACTCCGCCGCCGGCCAGCCGTAAAGACGCTCGGCGCCCCGGTTCCAGAAAATGATCTCGTCGTTGAGGTTTCCCACGATGATCGCGTCGTGCGCTTTGTCGAGCAGTTCGGCCTGCTCGCGGATGCGGAGGCGGGCGTGCTTGCCCTCCAGCTCGAAATTTCTTTTCTGGAAGTACCATTCAACCGATTTGAACAGCGCGCACCAGAGCAGGGTGATTGGAATCTGGCCCAGGGCGATCACAATCCAGGGGAACCAGACGCGCCCATAGACAAACAGGAGGACGGAGGAGAGCGTGATGACGAAGATGGCGGCCCCGGCGGCGGCGAGGCCCGGCAGCGGGCGCAGGGCGGAAAACATGACGCCGCTCAGGAGCGCAACCAGGGCCAGGAGCGCGAACTCCGAGGCCGGGGAGGTGCGGCGCAGCCAGTCATGTCGCACCAGATTGAGGAGGACCGTGGCCTGCACCTCCACCGCCGGGGCAAAAAGGAAGCTTTCGTTCCAGACGAAATATGGGCTGCGCAGTTCGTCCCGACGCTGGAGGTAAGTGCCGGCGATCGGGCGCACGCCGATCATGACGATCTTGTCCTTGAAAAAGCCGGCCGGCATTTCCCGCGCGTGGCTGTAGCTGATGTGGGGGATCGTGGCGGGCGGGCCATAATAATTGATCCACCGCTCAAGGAAACGGTTCTCCGGATTCCGGGCCGTCTCCAAGCCGAGGACATTGGCGGCCGCCCATGCCATCCCGGGATACTCCTGGTCCCGCGGCCCGTGGTAATGCTCGCGGATGATGAAATCCTCATCGGGCGTCAATTGCGCCAGGCCCCATGCCGCGGCCGCCTCGGCGAACAGGGGCAGGGGAGGGGTCAAGGTCCAGGAGAGCGCGACCTCCTGCCCGGCCGACTGGCGGGCCGGGGAGTAGTCCGCCGCGAGGATCGTCCGGCCATTGCGCTTCAACGCGCGGGCCAGCGCGTCATCCGCCTCCGGGCTGGGCCCAGGGTCCGTGAACAGGATGTCGAACAGGACCGCGCGCGCGCCGTCCCGCGTGAGGTGGTCCAATAGGCTGGCGTGAAGTTTGCGGTCCCAGGGAAGGTTGAAGGGCTGGCCGAGGTCGATGTACGATTTTTCATCCATGTAGATGATGAAAAGCTCGGACTGGGTCAATTCCGGGCGGAGCGGCCGGGAAAGGTCAAACAGCCAACTGTAGCTGGCCCGCACCGCGCCCTTTCCCAGCCGGAAGTTCAGGTGCAGCATGGCCGTCCCGACCAGCAGCGCCAACAGGACGCCGGTCAGGATCTCGATCTTCTTAAATTCGCTCTTGGCGGGAAATTTCAATCTGGACGCTCGGCCATGTTGTGACTCAGAAGTTCAATTTCAGGCGCGCGACGAAGGTGCGTTCCCGCGCCAGTTCGGCGTGGAGATTCAAAGGATTCAACGCGTAATCCTGGTCGGAGAGGTTGAGGATGCCAAGCCTGATTTCCGCCTTGCGCCGGGGGAACCGGTATCCGGCGTAAACGTTGAATTGCCAAAAGTCGCTGTCGGCAAGCGCCGGGGAGTAGCCATTGCTCGTTTGGTCCGACCAAATGGAGTCGAACTGGCTGAAGAAGCCGCAGGGATGGTTGTAGATCGCGAACAGGGTGAGTTGCTGCAGCAGCGCGGATTGATCCTGGTTCAGGGCGGCTGCGCCCGTGGCCGTCGACGGCACATTGGGAAAACGGCTGGACAGTTCGGCGTGGCTGAGCCGGTAGCGCGAGCCTAACGACCAATCGCGGGCCACCAGTTGGTTCAGGGTCACCGACAAGGTCCGTTCCTCGAAATCGAGAGTTTGTTCGGTTGAGGAGGCGCGGTCCGGAATCGCCAGGAAGGTGGCGTTGGTCAACGCGCCGACCGTCCGGCGAGCGTCGGAACGGAGAAGCTCCCCGCCGAGCGTCAGATAGGTCCGGGTTTTGAATTTCAGGTCCAAGGCTCCTGCGGCGGTTTCAAACCGGGAGCCCGGGGCGATGCCCGCGACGGACTCTGGCGCCATGCTCCGGAAGGTCTGGTTCAACCCGGCCAGTTGAGTCGGCTCGAGGCGGACGCTGTCGTCGGAGAACACCCCGCCGAGCGACTGGGAGTAGAGCCCGCGCACGGCGAGCCAATTCCACGGGGTGTAAAGAAGGCCAACCTTGGGCGAGAATCGGTCCACGTCGCCCTGGGTCCCGGTGATCGGCGAGGTGTCAATGTTCCGGGGATAAACGAGGCTGTCGTAGGTGAGGCCGGCCGTGAGGCGCAGGGGTTCCCAAATTTGCCTTTGGTAATACGCGTAGGGCGCGATCCGCTCCTGCTCTGTCTCGATGTCCTGGTTGGTCACCACGCCGGTCAGCGTGCGGTCCAGGCGCGACTGGGTGCGGTTCTCGCCCGTTTGGTAGCGGGCGCCCAGGATGGTCGTTTGCGAGTCGGTCTGCCAGATTTGCTGCAGCTCGGCGGAATAGACCTCCAATTGGCTGGCGTAACCCAGGGAAAACAATGGGGGGGTGATCACGCGGGTGATCCGGCCGCCGCTGTGCCGCAGGAACAGCAGCTTTGGATCCTCGACATTGTATTCGAGGTCATCCTCAAGCCGGCTGAGGAGGATGAGCGTGTGCGAGCCGGGGCCCCATTCATGGTGGTAGCCAATGAAGACATTCGGTTCCTGGACCTCCCGGACACGAAGCGACGCGCTGGCTTGGGCGGGGTTATGGTACTGCGAGATGTCGCCGCTTTCCGACTCATAGCGGACCGCCTGGACGTAAACGCTGTCCGTGGGGGAGAGCTGCTGCTTGAACTGGGCCGAAAACTCCGTTTGCCAAAGGTCGTTGT
>CAZSXX010000300.1:0-5777 GCA_964611245.1 uncultured Verrucomicrobiota bacterium
GGCTGGTCCGTTTCCTGGCAGCGTTTCTTCAAGTCGAAAATCAGGTTGCCGTCCGGGCCTCCATGGTGGTCCCAGCCGCGCTGGTAAAGCTGCACAAACCGCACGCCCCGCTCGACGAGCCGCCGGGCCAGGAGGCAGTTGTTCGCGAACGACGCCCGCCCGGGGGTGGTGGCGTACATTTCATGCATGGCGGCCGGTTCCTTGGAAATGTCCATGACGTCCGGCACGCTCGTTTGCATGCGGTAGGCCATTTCATACGCGGCGATGCGGGTCTGGATTTCCGGGTCGCGCAGCGCGTCGTAATGTTTTTGGTTCAAGTCGCGGATGACGTCGAGGGACTGGCGGCGGCGGGCTGGGGTGATTCCCGCGGGGTTGGAGACATAAAGGACCGGGTCGCCCTGGGACCGGAGGGGCACCCCTTGGTGCATCGTGGGCAGGAACCCGCTGCCCCAAGCGCTGTTCGTCAGCGGCTGGCCGACCCCGGTCATGAGGACGACGAACGCGGGCAGGTCTTTGTTCTCGCTGCCGAGCCCGTAGCTGAACCAAGAGCCCATGCTCGGGCGGCCCGCCAGTTGCGCGCCCGTGTTCATGAACAACGTGGCCGGATCGTGGTTGAACGCCTCGCTGTAAAAGCCGCGGACGAAACAGACGTCGTCCACGATGGTTTGGAGGTTCGGCAGCAGTTCAGAAAGCCACATGCCGGACTTGCCGTATTGCTGGAATTGGTACTTCGTGCCGAGGACCGCCGCGTCCTTTCCAATCTGGGCCAAGCGCACGTTCTTGAGGATTTCCTCCGGCATTTTTTGGCCATCGCGCTTGATCAGCTCGGGCTTGTGGTCAAAAAGGTCGAGATGGGAGGGCCCACCGGATTGGAACAGGTAAATGATGTTTTTGGCCTTGGGCGCGAAATGAACCCCCGACGGCGCCAAACTCTCGGCCCCGAACAGTTTTTCATTCAGCAGTGAGGCCAGGGCGATGGAGCCCATGCCCGTCCCACACCGCTGGAAAAACTTACGTCGGGTGATCTCCTGGAGGTCAATGAGGGGCGGCTGCATGGCTATTCTTTGGTCAATGTTTCGTCGAGGTTGAAGAGGACGTTGGCGCCCATCATCCACGCCGCCAACTCCGCCGGGTCGAGGTCCGCCGGGCGCGGCGCGGAGCCGACGCCGATCAAATCCCGCGCCGCGGCCGGGTCGTTTTTGAACTCGGCGAGCTGCTTCTGGAGGAAGCGGGTGAGGCGGTTGCGCTCAAAACGGCTGGGCGGACGGGCCGCGCAGAGCTCGTAGGCAAACTCGATTTGCTTGCCCAGGGACGGACCGCCCTGCTGGAGGATGCGCTGGGCGAAGACGCGGGCGGCTTCGAGCAGCGTCGCCTCGTTGAGGGCGGCCAGGGCTTGGAGGGGGGTGTTGGTGCGGGGACGCCGCACGTTGCAAACCTCCCGGCTCGGGGCGTCGAACGTGGCGAAAAGCGGGTAGGTGGCGACGCGGCGCCAAAAAGTGTAAACTCCGCGCCGGTAGAGGTCCGGCCCTTCGCTCAACGGCCACTCATCCATGCCGATCTCCGGCCGCAAAAATCCAATCTCTTTCCAAAGGTTCGCCGGCTGCACCGGATAAACGCTCGGGCCACCGACGGCGGGGTTGAGCAAGCCGCTGACCGCCAAGGCTTGGTCGCGGATCACTTCGGGGTCCAGCCGAAAACGCGGGCCATGGGAAAGGAGCCGATTGTAGGGATCTTTCTTCAAGGCCGCGGAGGAAACGGCGGCGCTCTGCCGGTAGGTGGCCGACATCAGGATGGTCTTCTGCAGCGCCTTGATGTCCCAGCCCGTGCGCATGAACTCGGTGGCGAGCCAATCCAGCAATTCAGGATGCGAGGGAGCCTCGCCCTGGAGGCCTAGGTCGTCGCTCGTCGCCACCAGCCCGATTCCAAAAAACCGTTCCCAAAGGCGGTTGGCCGTCACACGCGCGGTCAAGGGGTTCTCCGGGCTGACGATCCAACGCGCCAGGGTCAGGCGGTTCATCGGCTCGTTCGTCGACGGCTGCGGAAGGAACGCCGGCACCCCGGGCCCGACCGTCTTGCCGCGGTCAAGGAAATTGCCCCGGTTATGGATGTAAGTCTCCCGGCGGTCGCCCCGCTCCTGCATCACCAACGAGACGTACCGGGCCGCGGCCAGTTCCGCCTCCCGCTCATTGAGCCGGATCAACTCCCGCTCGATGGCCCGGACGGCTGGCGAAACGGTCCGGTAATACGCCGCCAATTGGGCCCGCTGGGCGTCGGTGCGCTCGGCGCTTTTGATGCCGAGGATTTCGCGCATCTCCGGCTCGACCGGCCAAAGCGCGGCGGGGTCCGTTTCGGTGGTGGCGCTCAGGCGCGCCCGGCCAATCACATGGTTGTTCCCGTGGTAGTGGTCGAAGCGGAAGCTCAGCCGGCCGGGCTGGCGGATGGGCTCGCGGAATTCGGCGATCAGGAAATGACGCTTTCCAAACCGGGGCCCAATCGCCCAGCCGGACTTGGGGTTGCGGTCAACCGCGTGTTCGGCGCGGTAATATTGTTGCTCCCAATCGGCGGTGGCCCGGGCGAACGCCAGGTTGGTCGGCCCAAGATACACGCCGAATTCATCGAGGATGAAGTTCCCTGTCTTGCCCCACCGGCCCGGCCCATTTTGCGGAAGGCTTGGATCGGGCAGGACTTCGAGCAGCACCGCCGTGATTCCCTTAAGATCCGTCTCCGCTTCGTAGGTCACGGTGTCGTACATGGCGTTCAATCCCGTCGCGAGGACGGAGCCATCGGCCAGGTTGGTCAGGGTCGCGCCGCCGACGGAGACCAGGTTGGTCAGGTTCAGGACGGTCCACACGTTGGTCTTGGCCGCCATCCGCGATTCCCACGCGGCCTGCTCCAGCGGCAACCGCGCTTCAGCCGCCTTCAACTCTTCCTGCCGACGCGCGATTTGAGAGCGGAGGTGCTCCACCTTGCCCCGGACATCGGGCGCGGGCACCGGGAGGGTGGGCTCGACGCTGTAATTCCCCGCGTCCGTGGTGTTGTTGAACAGCGCGTAAAACCGGTAGTAATCTTCGTGCGTGATCGGGTCGTACTTGTGGGTGTGGCATTCCGCGCACATCATCGTGAGCCCCATCCAGGCGGTTGACGTCGTCGCCACCCGGTCCTTGACCGCCTTCGTCCGGTATTCTTCGGCGTCGCCCCCCCCTTCGTCGTTGATCTTGGAATTCCGGTTGAACCCGGTGGCGACCTTTTGTTCAAGGGTGGCGTTGGGCAGCAGGTCCCCGGCAAGCTGCTCGATCGTGAACTGGTCAAAAGGCATGTTCCGGTTGAACGCGTTGATGACCCAGTCGCGGTACGGCCACATCGAGCGCGCGAGGTCCACCTGGTATCCGTTGGAATCCGCGTAGCGCGCCAGATCCAGCCACCACCGGCTGATGTTCTCCCCGTAATGAGGCGAGGCCAGCAGGCGGTCCACCAGGTTCTCGTGGGCGTTGGCGCTCCGGTCTTTCAGGAAGGCTTCCACCTCCTCCGGGGTCGGCGGCAGGCCGGTGATGTCAAGGCTCAGGCGTCGGATGAGCGTCCGGCGGTCGGCCTCGCGAGACGGTTTCAGCCCCTCCTTGTCCAAGCGGTCCAGAATGAAGCGGTCGATCTCATTGTGGGCCCAGGAGCTTTTGCCGCGCGGAGGCTCCGGCTTGGTTGGCTTGATGAACGCCCAGTGTTTCGCCACGTCGGTCTCCGGCCAAACGGCCCCCTGGTCAATCCAAGCCCGCAGCGCGGCCACCTGGCCGGGCTCCAGCCGGGCGCCCTTGGGCGGCATCACGTCGTCCGCGTCATCCGTGGTGACCCGGCGGAGCAGTTCGCTGGTGGAACTGTGGCCGGGCGTGATCGTCGGAACGCCGGACTTGCCCCCCTTGAAGGCGCCCGCCTTGTTGTCCAGGCGCAGCCCGCTTTTTTGCTCATCCGGGCCATGGCACTCCGTGCAGCGCTTCACGAAGATCGGCGCGATGTCGCGGGCGAAATCCACTTTCTCCGCCGCCAAGGCAGAAATGGAGGCGGCGGCGCAGAGCATCAAGACCGAACGGGCGAACATGGCAAAACCTTCCAGCGCCCATGCCGCGTTTGTCAACGGCGGCGCGGAGAAAACGTGGCTCTTTTTTGCCGCCGTCATCGCCCCTGAATTCAGGGGGGCTTCGCCGCGTCCAACAGCCCAGAATATTCTATGAAACTCCCAATCGTGATCGCCACGCTGTCCCTTGCGTTTTCCGCCGCCATCCAAACCCAGTCCCAGGACTCCCCCAAAGGCTCTCCGGCCAATGAAATTTCGGCCGCCCAAAAGGCCGCCGGGTGGAAAGCGCTGTTCAACGGCAAGGATTTCACCGGGTGGCGCAATTTCCAGGCGACGACGGTCCGCCCGGGCTGGCAGGTGCGCGACGGCGAACTGGTGTGCGCCAATCCGAAGGACGCGGGCGACCTCTGCACCACGGAGGAGTTCGCGTGGTTCGAGCTGGAGCTGGAATACAAAATTGCCCCGGCCGGCAACAGTGGGATCATGTTCCGCGTCGCGCCGGAGGGCGACGCCGCCTGGGCTTCCGGGCCGGAATTTCAACTGGAGGACAACGCCGCCGCCAAAGACCCGACGCGCTGCGGGTGGCTCTATGGCCTTTACACCCCTCCCATCGAAGCCAAGACCGGCAAGCCGCTCGACTCCACCAAGCCGGCCGGCCAATGGAACCACGTGCGCCTGGTGATCAGCCCCGAAAAATGCGAGCACATCATCAACGGCGTGAAATATTTTGATTACGTGCTCGGGAGCGAGGATTTCAACGCCCGCGTGGCCAAGAGCAAATTCGCGAAGATGCCGCTCTTCGCTAAGGCGCCCAAGGGGGCGATCGCACTGCAAGGAGACCACGGCGAAGTTGCCTTCCGGAACGTCAAAATCCGCGAGCTTCCGCCGAAAAAATGAGCGGCGCCACCGCCCTTTTCCTCACGCGCCCAGCAATGCGGCGATCTCCGCCTCCGAGACCTTGCGGCCGAATTCAACCACGCCAATCTTGCGCGCCAAGACAAACTTGACCTCGCCCTGCGACACCTTCTTGTCCAGTTTCATCGCGGCCATCACCTTTTTCTTTTGCTGCGGCGACAGCTTGAGTTGAACCGGCAGCTTCGCCCGTTTGAGCAGCGAGGCGATCCGTTCCGCGTCCCCACCCGGCAGGCCAAGAAGCCGCTCGGACAGGCGCGCGGCCAGGACCTGCCCAATGGAAATCGCCTGCCCATGGAACATCTTGTATTGAAAAACATTCTCAATCGCGTGCCCGAGGGTGTGCCCAAAATTGAGGATCGCCCGCAGCCCTGTTTCGGTTTCATCCTGCGAAACAACCTCCGCCTTGATTTCGCACGAGCGCGCCACGATGCGCGCGAGGATTTCGGGTTCCACCCGCAGCGCCGCGTCGATGTTTTTCTCCAGCCACCCGAAGAACGCCGCGTCGTAAATCACCCCATATTTGACCACCTCCGCCAGCCCGCAGCTCAACTGCAGGCGCGGCAGCTTCTTCAGCGTGGATAGGTCGCACAACACCAGCCTGGGCTGGTGAAACGCGCCGACCAGGTTCTTGCCCGCCTTCAGGTTCACCCCGGTTTTGCCGCCCACCGAGCTGTCCACCTGGGCCAGCAGCGTCGTCGGGATTTGCACAAAGGGGATTCCGCGCAAATAGCCCGACGCGACATACCCGGCCAGGTCGCCCACCACCCCGCCGCCCAGCGCGACGACGAACGATTTCCGT
>CAZSXX010000301.1:0-5777 GCA_964611245.1 uncultured Verrucomicrobiota bacterium
TTGATGCAGAGCCAGGTGAAATGCTGGAGGCCGAATTTGGCGGCGCGCTTGGGCTCGTGCTCGGTGAGTTGGAGGAAATAATCGTAGAAGCCGTCGGCGGAGGAGCGGTCGAAGCCGGCCCAGAAGGCGGGTTCGCAGACGGCGGCGCAACCGGCGGTGGCCATGGCGAGGTAGTCATCCGTGGTGCGGCTGACCATGTGGCCGTGGGGTTCGATGTAGCGCATAGGGGTGGGTTTTAAGCGGGGCGGGGGCGGCGGGCGGCGGGTTTGGGGGCTGGCGGGGGGGCGCCGGAGGCGGCTTTGGTGGTGGCGTGGAGGATGGGCTGGCGGGTGGCGTCGCTGAGGCTGAGGAGGACTTTTTCAGCGCGGTTCTTTTTTGCGGCGAGGAGGGCGAGGGTTTTGCGGAAGGCTTTCATGCGGAAATCTTCGTCGCCGTCGGCGCGGTCGACGCGGTCCATGAAGGCGGCGAGGTCCAGGAGCTTGGCGCGGGCGTCCATGAAGTAGAGGTCGAGAACCTGTTGGCGTGTCATAGGAAGAGCAGATTACATGGGGAATATGGCAGAGAAAAGGGGGATTGGAAACAGGGATTCGCGAAGGAGGCTGATGGGAGGGCGGGGGGAAAGCCTGAGAGGCAGCCGGGCGTGCGACCATGAGGAATGCCTGAGCGGCCTGATTGTGAAAGGCGGAGGGGTGGGGTGGAATCGTGGCAAATCATGAGCACAGGGAAACAATGGCGGGCCGCAGCGACAGCCGCGGGGGTGGCGATGGCGTTTTTTTTGACGGGCTGCGGGGGGGATGACGGGCCAGTGGGGCCGGTGTCGCCGCCGAGCCTGGCGACGCGGTCCTACACGTATTCGGAGAATGGAGGGCCGCAGACGGCGGTGTCGTTCGCGTCGTCAACGGAGTACGCGTTCCAGCACGCGAATGGGACGGTGGAGCATGGGAGTTACCAGGCGACGCGGGATGGGAACCATTACACGGTGTCGCTGATCAGCACGGAAGGGGGGCAGATGTTGTTTGGGATGACGTTCAGCTCAGCCAGCAGCGGGACGTATGTGCTGAAGCGGGACGGGGAGCCGGACCGGAGCGGGTCGTTCACGGTGCGCGGGAACGCCGTGTCGAGCGGGAATGTGGACACGACGCCGGTGACGACGAGCGGGGCCAACCCGACGGGGCAGACGACTGGCGGAGGGGGTGGAACGACGGGGAGCACGACTGGAAGCACGACCGGCACGTCCACCGGGAGCACGACGGGGAGTTCGACGGGGAGCAGCACCGGGGCCACGACTGGCAGCACGACGGGAAGCACGACCAGCGGCGGCGGAGGGACAACGGGGAACACGACTGGCAGCTCCACTGGGAGTTCCACGGGGAGCACGGGCGGGGGCGGGGTGGTGACGCCGTCGGACTCGTATGTTGGGTTTGTGCCGACGTCGATCGCGGGGAGGACGATGCTGGGGACGCGGACGTTCACGAGCACGGGGCCGTCGGGGCAGACGCACATTTACACGTTTGGGAACGGGAATTTCCATGACTCGGACAGCCCGGAGGAGGCGGATGGGACGTACCAGTACAGCCCCGGGAATGGGAGCGCGACGCTGAACCTGGTTTACACCGGGCCGGAGGATTTTGTGGGCGACACGCACAACATGACACTGTCGTTCACGTCGAAGGACCGGGGGAACTTTGACAGCACCTACACGCGGGGGGACGGAACGACGATCACGATCAATGGGACGTTCCAGTTTGAGGCGATTCCGTAGGGGACAGGGGAAAAGGGAAAGGGAACGGCGGGGCGCGGGTTCGAAGGAGCCCGCACCTTGTTTTTTTGCGGTCAGCGGAGGTAGTCGAGGAGGGAGGATTTGAGGATGGTGCCGCCGGTCTGGAGGGCGGCGGTGTAGGCGTTTTGGACTTGGGTGAGGCGGACGAGCGTTTGGGCGAGGTCGGCGTCGACCACGCCGGAGACCTGCTGTTCGATGGAGAAGGATTGGTCATTGAGGAGGCTGCCGGCGGCGTCGAGGCGGGACTGGATGGCGCCGGTGTGGCCGTAGTGATAGAGGAAGTTTTCCTCGTCCTTGCGGAGGTTGGCGCGGTCGGAGGAGGCGATGGCGGCGGTGTCGCCGACGGAGAGGTTGTTGCGGAGGGAAAGGAGGTGGTTGAAGAAATCGGCGCCCGAGCGCGAATCGGAGAGGAGGCCGCGGGGGCCGGAGCCGGAGGAGTTGCCGCCGACGGGCTGGGCCTCGCTGAGGACGTCGGGGCTGATTTCGGCGATGATGGGGTCGCTGTTGCCGGAGTAGTTGACGCCGGTGATTTTGCCTTCGGCGTCGCGGACGACCTGGAAGGGGGGCTGGTCGACGCGGGTGCCGGCGAAGAGATAATCGCCGCGGTGGGTGGAGTTGGCGATGTTGACGGATTGCTCGATGATTTCGTTGATCTCCTGGGCGTAGATGTTGAGCTCCTGGGGGGAGCGGAGGCCGTCGGCGAGGGTGGCGATTTCGGCGGCGCGGTCGTTGAGTTTTTTGAGGGACCGCATGGAGTTGTAGGAGGCGGTGGTGGCGTCCTTGAGGCGGGAGATGTTGCTGCCGTATTGGTCGAGGGAGCGGGCCTCGGATTGCATGTTGAGGACGCGGCGGACGGCGGCGGGGTCGTCCTCGGGGAGCTGGATGCGCTGGCCGGTGGCGGCCTGGGACTGGAGCCTGGCCTGGCGGGTGGCGAGGTCGCCGAGCTGGGAGACGAGGCGGTTGGGAAAGCTGTTGGAGGTGACGCGCATAAGGATTAGCGGACCATGCCGATGACGGTCTCGAGCATGTTGTTGATGGTGTTGACGAGCTGGGCGGAGGCTTGGTAGGCGCGCTGGTATTTGAGGAGGTCGGTCATTTCCTCGTCGAGGGAGACGGCGCTGACGGAGGCGCGCTGCTGGCTGAGCATGGTGGTGACGACGGACTGGTCGGTGACCTGTTCGTTGACGCCGCTGAGGGCTTCACCGAGGTTGGCGACGATGTGGGTGTAGGACTGGCCAAAGGTTTGCCCGGCGAGGGCGGATTGGGGCTGGCGGGAGAGCTGGGCGAGGGCGAGGGCGGTTCCGTTGTTGCCGGGCTCGCCATTGGCGCTGGTGTGGAGGCGGGTGGGGTCGATGGCGGAGTTGAGGCGGATGTCGGAGGCGCCGGAGCCGGAGAAGAGGTCGAGGCCGGTGGAGCCGTCGAGGCCGTAGCCGGATTGGTGGATGCGGTTGACCTCGGAGATGAGGGTGGCGGCGACGAGGGAGAGGTCGTCGCGGAGTTTCTGGACAGGGCCGTCGCGGGATTCGATGGCGCCATGGAGGCGGCCGCCGGTGATGTTGAGTGGGGTGTTGCCGGCGGAGGCGCGGACGAGGGTGTGGCCGGCGGGGTCGGAGTAGCCCTCGAGGCGGTCGCGGACGACGACGCTGTCGACCATGATGACGCCGCCGATCATGATGTTGACGGCGCCGAGGGGGCCGGAGACGGCGTCAAATTTGACGAGTTTGGCGAGCTCCTCGAGCTTGGATTGGCGGGAGTCGCGGATGTCGTTGGCGGCGCCGTCGCCGTGGACCTCGGCCTCGCCGATCTGGGCGTTGAGGCGGGCGATGTCCTCGAGCATGTTGTTGACCTGGGCGACGGATTCGTCGACGACCTGGTTGAGGGACTGGTTGAGCTCGGCGAGGCGGGAGTCGGTTTGGCGGAAGCGCTCGGCGAGTTGTTGGGCGCGGGTGAGGACGAGGCCGCGGTCGGCGGGGTCGGAGGTTTGGACGGAGACTTTTTGGAGCGAATCGAAGAAGGCGGAGAGGGATTCGCCGATGCCGTGCTGGGAGCCGATGCCGGCGGCGGCGGCGGCGCCTTCGGGGCCGGAGGCCTGGCGGTCGATTTGCTGGCCGAGGTTGGCCTGGGCGTATTGGAGGGCCTGCCGCTGGGATTCGAGGGAGCCGGAGACGGAGCTTTCGGTGGTGATGCGGGCGTCGAGGAGGAGGTTGCGGACCTGGAGGATGCGTGAGGATTCGGAGCCGGCGCCGACGAGGCCGTTGGGGGTGGCGACGGGGGAGGCGGCCTGGATGGCGAGGCGCTGGCGGGAGTAGGCGGGGTTGTTGACGTTGGCCATGTTGTGGCCAGCGACCTCAATGCCCTGCTGCTGCACCTGCATGGAGCGGGAGGCGACGCTTAAGCTGCCAAAGAGACCGAGCATAACAATCAGCCGACGGCTTCGTACATGGTTGAAACGGCGGGCTGGCGGGCGAACATGTGGCCGCCACCGTTGTAGACGCGGGGTTCGTGGGTGGGGAAGAGGGTGCTGAGAAAACGCTGCATCAGCTCCAGGGACTGGCGGAGGAGGAGGTGGTTTTGGCGGGCGCGCTGCTGGATGCGCGCGAGGAGGGCGTTGTTCTCCTGGACGAGGGCGCCCAAGAGCGGGCGGTAATCCTCGGGCATGCGGGGGATCATCTGGGCGAATTCGGAGCCGGGGGGGAGGCCGACGGTGAGGGCGAATTCGTTTTGGCGCTGTTCGCGGGAGTGGCGGGCGCGCTGGATGACGACGCCCTGGTCCTGGATGGTGGCGACGGAGGAGAGGATGCCGTCGGCCTCGCGGCGCATGACCAGCTCCTGCTGTTCGTCGAGGCGGGCGAGCATCTCGCCGTATTCGTGAAGCTCCTCGCGAAGGGCAGCGATCAGTTTTTGGAGGCAAGGGATCATAAGTTAAAAGCGCGTTGATTTGGTTGCGATGACGGGGGGAGCGGCTTGAGGGGCGCGGGCGCCGGGGGCGGCCGGGGCGGGGGATTTGGCGGCGTCCGACTGGCGGGTGAACTGCTTTTCAAGCTGCTGGGAGAGGCCGATGGTGCGGGAGGAGCTGATGGAGTCGGCGAGCTGGTTGACCATCATGTCCTGGTAAATGGAGGAGGAGACGTTGGCCGGGAGAAGCTTGTTGGGGAACGAGGGCTTGTGGGCGTCGGTGAGGATCTGGCGGAGGAGGACGGCCTCGAACTGGCGGGTCATCTCGGCGGTCTTTTGCTGGTCGGTGAGCGACTTGGAGGCGGCCAGCTTTTCCAGGGGGATGTCGGGGGGCTGGACGCGGGGCTGGGGCTGGAGAGAGGCGATGGGCATATCAACGCATGATGAGTTCGGCCTGGAGGGCGCCGGCTTGTTTCATGGCATGGAAGATGGCCATCATGTCGCGCGGGGTGACGCCGATGGCGTTGAGGCCGGCGGCGACTTTTTCGATGGTGGGCATCTCGTCGAGAGTGATGAGGCGGCCCTTGGCCTCGGTGACCTGGGTGTCGGTGCGGGGGGTGACGGCGGTGGTGCCGCCCTGGCTGAGTGGGCCGGGCTGGGAGACGTCCATGGTGGAGGCGATGCTGATGGTGAGCTCGCCGTGGGATACGGCGCAGGTGGAGATTTTGATTTTGGAGGTGGCGACGATGGTGCCGGTGCGCTCATTGATGATGACACGGGCGGTGGCGTCGGGGGTGACCTCGATGGCCTCGACGCGGGCGAGGAAGTCGACGACGTTCTCCTCGAGGCCATCGGGGACGCGGACGCGGATGGTGGTGGAGTCGGAGGCGTGGGCGGAGCTGGGGAATTGTTGGTTGATGGCGACGGCCATGCGGGCGGCGGAGGTGAAATCGGGCTCGCGGAGGTGGAGCTCAAGGAATTGGTTTTCGACGAGCTTGGTGGGGATTTCCTTCTCGACGATGGCGCCGCCGGAGATTTGGGCGACGGTGGGGTGGTTCTTCTGGACGCTGGCGCCGCCGCCGCCGCCGGTGCCGGCGGTGAA
>CAZSXX010000302.1:0-5764 GCA_964611245.1 uncultured Verrucomicrobiota bacterium
CTCCGTGTTCTCCCGGAAGATCACCATTTCCACCTTCTCGGGATGCTTCACCGGGGACGGGACGCCTTGAAAATATTGGACGGGCCGCAGGCAGACGTAGAGGTCGAGCATTTGCCGAAGGGCGACGTTGAGGGAACGGATGCCGCCGCCGACCGGGGTGGTGAGGGGGCCCTTGATGCCGACCAAGAATTCGCGGAAGGCCTCGACGGTGTCATCGGGCAGCCAGTTGTCAAACCGGGTTTTCGAGGCCTCGCCGGCGAAAACCTCAAACCACGCCACACTGCGCTTTCCCCCGTATGCCTTGGACACGGCGGCGTCGAACACTTGGACACTTGCGGCCCAAATGTCGGGGCCGGTCCCGTCCCCTCGAATGAACGGCAGGATCGGCTGATCGGGCACGATCAATTTTCCATTCGCGATCGAAATCTTCCCGCCCACGGGCGGCGTCACATCTTTGTAAGCCATGATATCAAGAACTGATCCCTATTTGAGAGATTCCGCGCCCGTGACGCAAGCTCAACGGCGAAATTTTGGGGAAACCGGGGGGCGAGCAGGCCGGATTCCTGCTTCATTATCGGGAACAGTGGCGGCCTTCATGTTGGTTAATGGAAATTCCTTGAAGGTTTGGGGATGGCTGGCAATGATTCCCCACGTTCTAACTCGCCCATCTCGACCAAGGCTGACCATGTCGAGCGAGGGCGCATGTTGAGCCGAGGGCAGCAATGAAATTCATTTACAAGATCCCGAAGCCGGTCTTTTTCGCGTTGCTTGGGGCGATCGGGTGCATGGTCGGCTGGGCCTTGGGCGAGCCCCTTTTGCTGACGCTCAAAAACCAAGGCCGGGACGCCGGCCAAAACCAAAAGTCCGCCATTCTGGTCTTTGGCAATGATTTCCAGGAGCGCCAAAAACGGGAGGGCGCCAAATCCGGGGACGTCCAACTCACCCTGATATGGAACAACATCAACGACCTGGACCTGCATTGCATCAACCCGGCGGGCGAACATATTTTCTTCAGCCGAAAAAAGGCGCAAAACGGAGGGGAACTGGACGTCGACATGAACGTCAGCGCGCCCTATTCCGACAAACCAGTGGAGAATATTTTCTTCCCCACCAATGGGGCGCCGCTGGGAAAGTACGAGGTGAAGGTCCACCATTACTCGAACAAAGGGGCGAGGGACCCCACCCCGTTCCAGCTCGCCGTGAAAGCCAACGGTGAAATTCGGCAGTATTCGGGCAGCCTTTCCCACGGCGACCCAACGAACACGGTCTGCACGTTTGAAGTGACCCCGCCAAAATCCACTTTGATGCAGACGGCTCTCGCGGCAAAGATGGCGTGGAGCCCCACTATTATCATTGGATGCTGGACCGCGCTGTTGGCCATCACTCTGTCCTTTGCGTTGGTCATGGGCCAGAATCAGTTGATGCGGCGCAAGTTGATGAGCGGCCCGGCGGCGTGGCGGCTTCTGCGGGGCGGGCTGGTGGCCGGCTTGCTTTCGGGCGCGATCAGCCAGTTTCTTTTCTCCGTGGGCGCGCAGGTGCTTTTTGCGGGGCAGCAAAACTTGGGCTGGCTGCTGAAGGCGGGGCAAGTGGCGGGGTGGACGGCCTTGGGAGGTCTGCTGGGCATGGGCTTGGCGTTCTTCATTCCGAACCTGCCGAAATCCAAGGCGGCAGGGGCTGGATTGTTGGGCGGCGTCTTAGGCGGGCTGGTGTTTTTGCTGGCCATCAGCCGACTGGGGGAACTGGGCGGGCGGATGATTGGGACCGCGCTCCTTGGGCTTTCAATTGGCTGCATGGTCGCGATCGTGGAACGGATGGCCCGCGAAGCGGCGCTGGTGGTGCATTGGGACGAGAACGAGCGGACGGTCATCAATCTGGGCGCGGACCCAGTGATCCTCGGGAGCTCCCCGGAGGCGCACCTTTACCTGCCGGCCGAGAAGGGGTTCCCGGCGCAGACGGCGATTGTGACCTTCACCGATGGCAGCGTGGAGATGGAGAATTTGATGACCGAAACACGGCACACACTTTACAATGGCAACAAGCTGGACATCGGCGGGCTGATCATCGAAATCCAGACGGACAGCCATTCGTAGCGGATCAGCGTTCCTCCGCCGGCCGCGAGGCCGCCTTCGAGGCAGCCTGCCGGGCGTGGATAACCAATGCGACCCGGCCGATTTTGATGTTGCTGCCGTCCTTGAGGTCCGTTTTCCTGCCGCTGGCTTTCTCGAAGAACCGGATGCGCCCTCCTTCGAGGGTGATGCTGATGGCGTTCTCGGCCAGCCCTGGAATTGATACATGGTCGTCGCCGCCGCCGATGTGGGTGGGCCGGGGGCCCAGCGGGATGGAGGTTGTTTCGTTGGGGGCCCAGACCACTTCAAGGATGGCCTCGCGGAACAGGGCGTCCACCGCCACCAGGGCCAAGCCGAGGGCCGCGCCCATGACGCCGAAGCCTACAATGCGGCCGATGAACTGGGGGAACAGGATGGCGGTGAAGAGGAAGGCGAACCCTCCGACGGCGCCCCCGATGAGGCCGCCCGCCAGGCCACGCGAAATTCCGAGATTGGGGGACATGGAGGAAAGGCGCCATCCAAGCAGGCCGCCCATGGCGCCCCAGCAAATCGGGCGGAACAGGATTTCGCGCCAATACTCGACGAACGCCGCGGAGCCATACATGAACCCGGCAAGGGCGCCCGCGAGAATCCCGGCGAGCGCGCCGGAGAGGAACGGCCTGACCAAGGCGCCCCAGGTCAATTCAACCCGGCGGCGGTGATATTCGGCGGCCAACCAAAGGGCGGGGGTCAGGACGCTCGCGGCCACACCGGAATAAAGGGCGGTGTAAAGGCTCTCCCCGGCCCGCGCGTTGGCCATTTGAAAATGCGGCACGGCCTCGGCGACCAAGGCGCCGAGGGCCGCCCCGAAAAATCCCGCGAGGCCGAACAGCAGCGGCTTGTTGCTGCGCAAAACGGAGGCGTATTCGCCGAGGAGTCTGCCAAGTGTCCGGTCCACGCCCCCGAGGACGGCCGTCGGGAAGTTGGCGAGCGCGCCTTTGAAAGCGGGACGAGCGGCCTGGGCCGGGCCGGGCATCCGGTCAGAGACGCGGGGACTCGGCGAAGACGCCTTCCGGCTGGACGTCGGTGGCAGGGGCGGCATTTCATCCTGCTCGAACGTTTTGGCGATGAGTGCGGATTTCCGCCGGGCTTCGGCCTGCTGCCACGGCAAGGTGATGTGGTACACGTCGATGGGAGACCGGATGTTCTTCAGGTCCGGGGCGGAGACTTTGACCAAGGGCAAATTGACCTTGTTGCGGACCTGGTCGTAAACGGCGTTGGAGATGCAGACGCCGCCTGGGGCGGCGAGGGGTTCAATCCTCGCGGCGATGTTGACGGCGTCACCGACGACCGTTCCGTCCGAGACGATGACATCCCCGACATGGACGCCGATGCGGATTTGCAACTTCCGCGAGGCGGGCAGCGGACCGTTCAGGTCGAACAGCTTGTTCTGGATGGCGATGGCGCATTCGGTGGCCTCGAGGGCGCTGGGAAATTCGATCAGGAATCCGTCGCCAGTGGTGTTGGCTTCGGAGCCGTTGTATTCGGGGAAGGTGGCGCGGATGAAACGGCGGTGCTCTTCGAGGAGGTCCAAGGCGAGGGACTCGTCCCGCTGCATGAGGGCGCTGTAACCCACCATGTCAGTGAACATGATCGCGGCCAGCTTGCGACGATCCTTGCGTTTGGTGGACATGCGATTGGCGGCGGAATTGTTTCCGGATGATCCTGGAGTGCGCAATGCAATTTTGATTCCATTCTCAGAACGCGGGAAAAAAACGCGAAAATAATCAGGCCTTTTTGATTGCCTTTTGGGCCTTAAAACGAATAAGAAGCGGTAACCAAGAATCCCGGCGCTCATTATGTCACTGCGAAGACTTCCCGTGTATATCCTGGCGGACTGTTCGGGCTCGATGAATGGCAACCCGATTGAATCCGTGAAATCCGGCATCCGCGCGCTGCACAGCGAGTTGATGGGGGATCCCTCGGCGGTGGAAAGCACCTACCTGTCCGTGATCACCTTCGACAGCAACGCGCAGCAATTGGTGCCGCTGACGGAGCTCTCTCAATTCAACGCGCCGGACCTGCGGGCCGGGGGGACGACCGCGTTCGGCGCGGCGATCAAGCTGCTGCTCGACGCGATCGACCGCGAGGTGATGAAGAACACGCCGGAGCAGAAAGGCGATTGGAAACCGCTGATTTTTGTGTTCACCGATGGCGAACCGACGGACCGCTGGGAGCCCGCCGCGGATGAATTGAAGGCAAAGAGGCCGGGAAATGTGATCGCGGTGGCGTGCGGCGGCCGCGCGGTGGCGCCGGGTTTGTAGAGGGGGACGGAGAATGTCCTGATCATGAAGGACATGACGCCGGACGCGTTCAAGCAGTTCTTCAAATGGGTTTCCGCCTCGATCAAGCAGACCAGCCAAAAAATCGGCGGAGCCGGAGGGGCCGCGCCAAGCGAGGGGATCAGCCTGCCGCCGCCGCCGCCCGAGATTGTCATTCATCCGTAACCGCAGCGGAAGGCGCCTTTGCGCGAACTTGACCGCGTGAACATCATCAAATCCGTCCGCAATTTTATGCAACCCGAGGGGGAGCCGACGCCGGGGCCAGCCGCGAAAGCAGCCAAGGCCGCGGAGGGAGCCGCACTGGCAAACCCAGCCAAGGCGGGGGCCGGAGGGAAGGCGGAGGCGGAGCCGCCAAAGAAAGCCGGCTGGGTGGATCCGGAAACGGGCGCGAAACTGCCCATGCTGATCCAGGAAGGGAGCGCGCCCAAGGCGGCGAGTTGGAAAAACCTGCCCGCCAAAGAGGATTGGTGCCCTGCCCCGCTGGCCGCCCGCTTCCCGGAATTGCGCTTCCATTCGTATGAGGACAACGCCTCGACCGACCGGGTGTTGAACATCGGCTGGCGGGTGGCGGGCGCCACCCGGCGGGGGAAACAGCACGCGCACCAAGGAACGCACCGGGAGGACGCCACCCGGTTCCGTTCGGGGACGAACCACACGATCCTTTGCGTCGCGGACGGAGCCGGGTCGTCGAAGTTCAGCCGGATTGGGTCGCACTTGGCGGCCCTGCGCGTGACGGAGGGGCTGGGGCGGGAATTGGAGAAAATGGATCCGGCGCTGGAGGATTCGCCGGAGCAATTGACCGCGTTCCTGAAAGCCCAACTGACCAAGGAGATCACGCTGGCATGCGCCACGCTGCGGGAAGCGGCGACGGCCTGCGAGGCGGCGCCGCGCGATTTCCGGTGCACCTTGCTGACGGTGGTTTTTTTCCATGGAAAGAAGCGGGAGGTGTTGATCAGCAACCAGATTGGGGACGGGGCGATCTGCGCCCTGTTCAAGGACAGGACGACGCAAGTTTTTGGGGTCTCGGATTCCGGCGCTTTCTCCGGCGAGGTGGGATGCTTTGTGCCGGATGACTGCGCGCGGGAGAAAGCGGAGAAGGTCGACGTGCTCCCGGACGCGGAGAAGCTTGAGTGCATCCTGCTGTGCACGGATGGCGTGGAGGATCCGTTTTATCCGCTCCAGAAAAAGGCGATGGAGTTGTTTGGGCAGCTTTATGGAGGGGTGAAGGAGAAGCTGCCGGATTTCGCGGCGCAGGCGGCGCAGGGGCCGATGCTCAGCCAGGACGGGGCGGGATGGGCGCTGGCGGAGTGGCTCGGATTTGAGAAACGCGGGGAGAACGATGACCGCAGCGTGCTCCTGATGCACCGGTTTCCGACC
>CAZSXX010000303.1:0-5744 GCA_964611245.1 uncultured Verrucomicrobiota bacterium
AATGGGTTCACCGGCCCGCATGCGGAGGGACTGTTCCAACTGGCTGGCCAGAATGCGGTGCTCGCCTTTTTCGCGCGCGATTACCAGAGGCTGCTGCGCGAATGGGACGTGCGGCTGGAGGAGCGGTTGGAGAGAAGCGCCAAGCAGAATTTGGAGGTCATCACCCCCCGGTTCGAAATCACGCCGTCCGGCGAGCAATGGTTCGACTTGAGCGTCAACTACAGCAGCGGCGGCGGGAGCGAGCGGTTTTCCCCGGCGGACATCCAGCGCCTGCTGCTGGGTGGGCAAAGCCACGCAAAGTTGCGGAACGGAAAATTCGCCCTCATCGACACCGGCGCCGTCGAGGAATTGCAGGAGGTGATCCTCGACTGCGCGCCCCAGCAGCACGACCGCGGTTACCGCATGAACAACGTGCAGGCCGGGTTCCTGCGCTCGGCATTGAAGGAACAACCCGCGTGGGAGGTCCGCGCTCCGGAATCATGGACCCAGCGCGCGCAGCGGCAAAGCGGAGAGTTGAAGGTCACTCCGCCGCCATTGGGGCCCTTGGAGGAGGTCCTGCGGCCTTACCAAAAGGAAGGCGTGGGCTGGCTGCATTTCCTCCGGCAGAATCGGTTCGGCGGAATCCTCGCGGACGAAATGGGCCTCGGCAAAACGCTCCAGGCGCTGGCTTTCCTGCAGACCGTCCGGGCCGGCAAGCCGTCCTTGGTCGTCTGCCCCACCTCGCTCATTTTCAACTGGGCCAGCGAGGCCGCGCGGTTCACCCCCCACTTGCGGGTGGTTGTCCTGCAAGGCGCCCGGCGCCGGGAACTGTTCGACGAGATCCCGAAGGCCGACCTGGTGATCACCAGCTATGGGCTCATCCGGCGAGACGCCGAGGAGTACCGCGGGCTGGAGTTCGACACGGTCGTTTTGGACGAGGCCCAGCACATCAAGAACCGCCGCACGCAAAACGCGCAGGCCGTCAAAGCGATCCGTTCGACGCACCGGCTCGTCCTGACCGGCACGCCGCTGGAGAACTCCGTGCTCGACCTCTGGTCGATCTTTGATTTTTTGATGCCCGGTTACCTGGGGAGCTCAACCGATTTCAAGGAGCGTTACGAAATCCCAATCGCGCGGGAGAAAAGCGGCGAAGCCCAGTCCCGGCTGGCCCGGCGCATCCGCCCTTTTTTGCTGCGGCGCCTGAAAAAAGACGTGGCGAAGGAGCTGCCGCCGAAAATCGAGCAGGTGTCCTATTGCGAACTGACCCCCGCGCAGCAGGCCGCCTACGAGCAGATTCTCGCGGCGGGCCGGGCGGAGATCACAAGCGCGGTGCAGGCCAACGGCGCGCAGAAAAGCCGGCTGCTCATCCTCAACGCGCTGCTGCGCCTGCGCCAGATTTGCTGCGACCTCCGCCTGCTCAAGCTGGACAACGTCGATCCCGCCACTGCCTCCGGCAAGACGGACCTCTTCCGCGAGTTGCTCGAGGAAGTGGTCGATGGCGGCCACCGCGTCCTCGTGTTCAGCCAATTTGTTTCGATGCTCTCGCTGCTCAAGGAGCACTTGGAGGGGGAGGAGATCGAGTATTGCTACCTGGATGGCTCGACGGTGGACCGCGCAGGGGCGGTCGAGAAATTCCAGAAATCGAGCATCCCGGTCTTCCTGATCAGCCTGAAGGCGGGCGGGGTGGGGCTCAACCTGACCGGCGCCGACACGGTGATCCACTTTGATCCGTGGTGGAACCCGGCGGTGGAGGACCAGGCCACCGACCGCGCGCACCGGATCGGCCAGGCGAAAGTGGTGACCAGTTACAAGCTGATCGCGCGCGGCACGGTGGAGGAGAAAATTCTCAACCTCCAAAACCGGAAACGGGAAATCATCGCCGCCACGCTCGCGAGCGAGGAGGCCTTCACCGAGTCGCTGAGCTGGGAGGACATCCAGTCGCTCTTCGCGTAGGGCCCGCTATTGCTGGATGAAATAGCTGAGGTTCTCCAGCTCCATCGCGAGATTGACGTTGTTGACCATGACGTCGTCGGGCACATGCAGGACGATGGGCGCGAAATTCAGGATGCCGCTGATGCCCACCGCCACGAGTTGGTTGGTGACTTCCTGGGCGGCGGCGGCGGGGACCGTGATCATGGCCATCCGGACGTTGTGGTCGCGGATCACCTCGTCGATCTTCTCCATCGGGAAAACCGGGACCGGGATCGATTTGTCGCGCTTGCGCGTGTCGCTGTCGAAGGCGGC
Source organism: uncultured Verrucomicrobiota bacterium (assembly GCA_964611245.1). Taxonomy (GTDB): domain Bacteria; phylum Verrucomicrobiota; class Verrucomicrobiia; order Limisphaerales; family SXQI01; genus CAZSXX01. The sequence goes on from CAZSXX010000303.1 coordinate 2,224, forward strand.
CACGATCTCGAACCCCTCCTGCTCGAAGCCGCGGTAGGTGAGCAGGGCCAGGCCCAGGTTCCCGACGCCGATCAGGATGACGGGCTGGAGGCTGGTGGTCCCCAGCAAGTCGGAGATCATTTTGCTGAGCTGCCCGACGTCGTATCCGAGCCCGCGCGTGCCGAACTGGCCGAAATAGGTCAGGTCTTTGCGAAGCTGGGTGGATTTGACCCCGGCGGCCTTCGCGAGGGCCTCGCTCGACACGGTGCGAATGTCGTTGGCCTTGAGCCGTTGCAGGCACCGAAGGTAAACCGAAAGCCGGTAGATGGCCTTGCGCGGGATTTCGGCTTTGAAGGGCTTTTTCAATCTCAGCGCTTTTCCAGCCAGCCGCCCGCCCGCATCCAATCCAGCGCGCGGTCGGGCCAGGTTGTCACCACTTCCTTCGTCGGGCGCAATCCGTAGCCATGCCCGCCTGTGGGGTAGATGTGCATCTCGGCCGGGACTTTCGCGCGCTTCAGTTCGAGGTAATACAGGAGCGGATTCTCGACGCGCACCGGGTCGTCCTCGGTCATGACGATGAAAGTGGGCGGCAGTTTCTCGGTCACCTTGACGCTGGGATTGATCTTGTCGCCCTCCTCTTTCAGCACGAGATAGCCGGGATAAATCAAGGCCTGGAAATCCGGCCGGCAGCTCACGTCATCGGCGGCGTCAATTTTGGGATAGGTCCGCTCCTCATTGTTCGCCGCCAACGCCGCCGCCAAATGTCCGCCCGCGGAGAACCCGAGAATCCCGATGCGGCTGGGATCGATGCCCCATTCTTTCGCGTTCGCCCGGGCCAGCCCCACGGCGCGCTGCGCGTCCTGCAACGGCGCGGCGTGGCCTTCGCGGCCTTCGCGCCTGGGCACGCGGTACTTCAAAACAATGCCCGTGACCCCGTTTTTGTTGAGCCATTCCGCGACCTCGGTCCCCTCCAGATCCCAGGCGAGGATGTGGTAACCGCCCCCCGGAAAAATCACGACGGCCGCCCCGTTGTCCTTCTCCGGGGCGGGCTTCATGATGGTGATCGACGGCTTGCTGACGTTGCCGAGCCGGATGATCCGTTTTCCCGCGATCAAATTCTCGGTGGGCTTGGTCAAGTCCGCCTCGGGCTTGATGTCCCCCTTTTCACCGGGCGCGATGTCCGGCCAAAGGTCCAGTTCCTTGGGAATGGCCGCGCAAAGGGCGGGGGCGAGGATCAACGCCGACAACGCGAGGAAACGGGCAATCATGGCGCGAGTTAATCGACAAAGACCAATTCGTTCGACATTAAAATGACCTGGGCCAGTTTTTCCCAGGCGTCCACCGGCTTTGGATATTCGCGCGGTCCGCTGAAGTCATCCTTCGCGCTCCATTCGCGGGTGACCGGGCCCAGCGCCGCGCCGCCGATCATTTCGATGGTTGGCGCCCAGGTGAAGCTGTCGCTGTTCAGGTCGCCGAACTTGTCGACCACGAAATCGATGATGTCCCCTTTTTTCACGGCGACCTTGTTCACGGCTGTTTTTTCCTTGGACTTCCGCGCGGTCCAGACCCCCAGTTCGGTTTCGTTGTTGCGTATGATCCGGGCCCGCACGCCGTCCCCGGCGTCGGCGTCATGACCAAGGCGGCCGTTGATCGTTATCTCCCCCTCGCGCGGCGCGGTCCACCGGCGCACCACCGCGGTGCGCTCGCCGGGATGCCCGCCATTTTCCGTCAGCGACGTGAAATCGAGTTTGTCATCCGGCAGCTTGTCGCCGCCCTGCCAGGTGTCCTTCGCGAAGTTGGGCAGCGGCTTGAACCAGGCCAGCTTTCCGGAATTCGTGTCGAGCTCCCCGTAGCCGTAAGCCCAGGGCGGCGCCGGATTGAAGTCCGATGCCACCGCGCTTTGGTCGCGGATGAATTGGCGGGCCAGCTTCAGCTCCTCGCCCTCGGGCGGCCGTTGCAGGGCCACTTGGTAGAGCCGCTCAATTTTCTTTTCCACGCTGCGCGCGCCCTTGATTTCCTCGCGGCCTAGCAGGTGGCGGGCCTGCTCGATGACGAACGGGCTGTTCATCATGAAGAGGGCCTGCTGCGGCACCGTGGTGTTGAAGCGCTGCGGGCTGGTGCTGTCCGGGTTGGCGAGGTCGAACGTCCGGAACATGCCCGGCAAATTCTGGCGGTCGATGAACCCGTAGATGGTGCGGCAGGTCGGGAACGGCTTGGCCAGCAAATCCTGGGGTTGGCCGCCGGACTTGAGGTTGATCGAGCCCGCGACGGCCAGCAGCGTGTCGCGCATCGGCTCAAATTCCAGGCGCCGCCGGTTCATCCTCCAATACAGGTCGTTGGTCGGATCCAGCTTCGCGTACTCGGGGTCATCGACGTCGCTCCGCTGCTGGTAGGCGCTGGAAAGCAGGATCATTTTGTGCAGCTTCTTGACGGACCAGCCTTCGTCCATGAAACGGGCGGCAAGGTAATCCAGAAGCTCGCGCTGCGCCGGCGGGTCGGAGCGCAGCCCAAAATCGCTGGGCGTCCGGACCAGCGCCGTCCCGAAATGCTGCAGCCAGACCCGGTTGACGAAGACGCGCGCGGTGAGCGGATTCTCCCGGCCCGCGATGGCCTGGGCCATTTCCAGGCGGCCGCTCCCCTTGGCGAAGGGCTTGCGCTCCGGGCCGGAGAGGATTTCCACAAATTGCCGCGGCACTTCCGGCCCGGGGTTGTTGGCGTTGCCCCGGATGAACACGCGCGGGTTGCGCGGGGTGTCGCGGTCCTTCATCGACATCGCGCGCGGCGGGGCGCCCGGATGCACCGCGTCGAGCTCCTCAATTTTCCGCTGCAGGCGGCGGGATTCCTCCGCGACCTTGACCTCCCACAGGCGGGGGATTTCCCCGCGCGGAAGGTTCGCGGGGGCATCCGCCGCGAACAAGATTTGGCGCACCAATTCGTCGTCGGGGTTCGCCAGCTTGTCGGCCTTTTTCTCCGCCGCCTCCTTCCATGCCTTGTTGATCTCCGCGAACAGCGCGCCGTACCGTTTCGCCAGGTCCTTCATGTCCTTCGGCGGCTCGTCCGCGAACATTTTGGCGACGCGCGGATTCACCGGGTTGGAAGTCTCGTTCTTTTCGTATCCGGCGGCGAGGGCGGGCGCCTTGGCGGCGAACTCCTTTTCCTCCAGCGCCGAAAACGCGAACCATGGGCTGAAAATCGGGTGATGCTCCGTTTTCTTCCACGCCTCCAATCCGTTGATCCACCGGCGGGTCACGCCCGGGTCGAGCTTGCGCTCCTTGGCCAGCGCCTCGGTCTTTGAGTCGTCGCCCAGCCGTTTTCCCTCCAGCGCCGTCAGCAAATAATCCCCGGCCTTCTCGCGCAGCGCGTCGAGCGCCTTCTCTTCGTTGTCGCGGACAAATTTCGCCCGGTCCGCCGCCCTCTTCTCCGCCTCCGCCTTGTATTCCGGGAACGCCGCGGGCAGCGAGGCCGCGCCCAAGAGCGGCTTTTCCGGCGGCTCCATGCTGCTGGAGAACACCCCGTAGAGGGAGTAGTAATCCTTGATCGGG
>CAZSXX010000304.1:0-5735 GCA_964611245.1 uncultured Verrucomicrobiota bacterium
CGGGCCATACTTTTCGCTCGACCTATGAATATGAAACACGCACCACATCCACGCCGCGCCCTCCGCGGCGCCTTGCTGGCCACTCTCGCCTCAGGGTTCATCGCTGCTCAGGCGGCGGACGTTCCGGGACCAAACGCCGCCTTCGACGCGGACGCCTCGGGTTGGTATTGGGAAAATTGGTCCGCTCCCGGCAGCGCCGCTTCCTGGGACGCCGCCCAGAATTCCGCGACCGCTGGCGGCGCCGCCGGGTCGGGTTCCCTGAAACTCGCCAATAATTTCGTGGCCGGCCCCGACTATCAGCAGGCGGTCTACACCCTCCCTCTCGCCGCCCCCACCGACTTCAACAACACCATTGGCGCCATCAGTTTCGACGTGAAAGTCGATGACGCCTCCGCTCCGCGCCCCAGTGGCAACTTCGGCTTCCTTGAAGTCATCCTCCGCCAGGGCAGTGGCTGGGCTTGGGTGGGGCTCCCCGGCGTCGCCTTGAACGGCACAGGTTGGCAGCGCGTCACCTTCCAGGTCCCAAAGGAGGGCGTCGACGCAATCCGCGCCATCACCGTCAAACATGGCGACTCTGATTTTGGCGGCCCCATCACTCTCAACATCGACAACATCTCCTACCTCACCGCCCCGGATCATTCGCTGATTTCCGGATTCGACAACGGCGTCGAGGGCAACCCCGTCCCGAACTGGGTCTGGGAAAACTGGTCCGTCTCCGCCTCCGCCACCTACGATTCCCCCGACACCCTCGGCCGCTCCACCTCCGGCACGCTCAAACTCACGCATGATTTTGCGGAGGTCCCCGGCGGTTACCAGCAAAGCGTCCTCACCTACCAACTCCCCGGCGGCGAAGTCAAGGCCGCCCAAGATTACAGCTACATCAATCTCGACGTCCGTGTTGACCCCGCCTCCACGCCCCGCGCCGGCGGCGATTACGGCTATTTCGAAGTGTTCCTCCGCAATGGTGGCGGCTGGACTTGGGTGGGCACCAAAAACGGCGCCGCCTCCGGCACCCGCCTCATCGGCAACGAATGGCAACGCCTCTCCCTCAAAGTGGACGGGACCTCCGGCGCCGACAATGTCCATCGCATCACCACCAAGCTCGGCGACAACGGCCTCCTGGGCCCGGTCATCCTCAACATCGACAACATCACCTGGACCCGCAACCTCGCCCCGCCCCCTCCTCCGACCCTCTCGCTCGCGCCGGCTGTCTCCGGGCTCTCCTTGGTTGCCACAGACACGGACGCCTATGGGCGCCACAATTTCTACACGGTGGACAATCCCGAAGACTCCACCTTTTTCAACTTCGTCGGCGCCACCGAACCCGTCAGTTATTCAATCACGTTGGATAGCTTCCCCAGCGCCGCCACCTACGCCGGCTTCCAGGCGCATGTCTTCCTCGTCCCCGGCTTCCCCGGCTCCGAGCGCTCCCCCGACTGGAACCAACCCACCCTCATCTACTTCGACATCAAGGCCACCGCGGCTGGCGGCGGCACGGCCGTCTTCCGCATCAAGACCGACCAACCCGGCAACAACACCGAACTCTACGGCGCCGGCGATCCCCACGTCACCGTGGCCAGCGCCACCATTCTCGGCAAATGGACCCTCACCGCCGTCGGCGGGAGCGTCTTCACCATGGCCGCCCCCGACGGAACGGTCAGCGACCCCATCGACATCGGCGCCGAGGCGCTCGCCCTCTTTGAAGGCAACATGCGCGTTTACTTCGGCGTCCAGCCCAACGGCGACGCCAACAAAGGCCAAAGCGCCCGCGTCGGCGCCGTCGAAATCAAAAAAGGCTCCACCATCCTCGTGGACGACAGTTTCAACGGCTCCGAATTTGACCTCTCCAAATGGGTCGTCAACGCGGCCGCCGGTGGCGTCAGCTTCGTCTCCCCGGCCGACGCCGGTTACGTCCTCAAATGGACCCTCCCCGACACCGGCTTCACCCTCAAGATGGCCACCAGCCTCAGCCCGGAAGACTGGACCGACCTCGCCCTCCCCGGCGTTCAAGTCGGCGTGAACCGCGAGGTCCAAGTGCCGAAGAGCTCCCTGCCCGTGGGCAGCCAGGCTTACTTCATGCTCTTCAAGCCGGCGCCCCCGGCGCCCTGACCCCTCGGCCACGTCCAATTCTGCGCAGGCGCCGGAGCGATTCGGCGCCTTTTTTTTCCTCTCACGGTCCTGCTTGAATTTCCATCCGCCCTGCCTATCTTTGGCCAGCCAGTATGGAACCGCTGAAACCTCCCGCTTCGCATTTTGCCATCGCCGCCCAAGGGTGGCTTGAGCTCGGCAACCCCACCGAGGCACTGCGGGAGCTCGGCCAGATTGACCGCGCGTGGTGGAACCATCCCGACGTCTTGGAGCTCCGCTGGCAAATTCACGCCAACGAACAAAACTGGGAGCGCGCCCTCATGGTCGCCCGCGAACTCGTCCACTCCGCCCCCGCGCGCCCTCACGCTTGGCTTCATCATGCCTACGCCCTTCGCCGCGTCGCCGGCGGCGGCCTCAAAGCCGCTTGGAAAGCCCTCCAGCCAGCCCTCAAAGCGTTCCCCAAGGAGGCCACCATCCCCTACAATCTCTCCTGTTACGCCTGCCAGATGAACGACCTCTCCGAGGCGAAAAAACTCTTCCAAATGGCCCTCGCCGCCGCCTCCGCCGACGACAAGGCCGACATGAAAAAACGCGCCCTCACCGACTCCGACCTCAAGCCCCTCTGGCCCGTCATCTCCCAGTTGTGAATAATTTCCCCCTCCTGCCGTAACCTTTTCCAAGTCCGCGGCATCATTCCCTCTGTATGAAACGCACTTATTTTTTGGCCGTCGCCTTCTGCGCTTCGGCATTGTTCGTCAACGCCCAGGACAGCGCCGATGGCAAGAAGCCGCGCGGCCAGGGCAATCCCATCATCGCCGCCCTGGACGCCAACCATGACGGCACGCTCGACGAACAGGAAATCAACAACGCCCCCGCCGCCCTCCGCAAGCTCGACAAAAACGGCGACGGCAAAATCACCCGCCAGGAACTCCGCCCGGCGAACGCCGCCGCAAAACCCGCTGGCGCGGCCGCGGGTGAAAATGGCCGCAAAGGAAAAAAGGCCAAGAAGGATAAGTCAAACTGATTTCCGGTCACCTTGCCGCGGACGCCTGCCAAGGGACAGTCTTGGCAGGCGTCAACATCTTACACACTGCCGGCGGGCTGCGTTCGAACCCACTCCGAAAACCTCGGCAGCTCAAATGAAAGCTGCGCTTGAATCTTCCCGCAATCCATTGACGTGTCCGGCGACCGCGGCGACCCCTTGTAATCCCGCAAACTCCCCCTCACAATTTTCGCCTCCAGGTTCGGATGGTTCCCCGCCACCAATTCCCCAATCTCCGCCCGCGAAAGCCGCTCGCGCCCGCATAAATGATAAATCCCGCCATCCTCCGCGACTTCCCAAATCGCCCGCGACGTCACCTCCGCCGGGATCGGGCACCGATGCTCATCCTCAAACAAATGGACTGTCCGCCCCTCTCGGAACGCCGCCCTCATCTCCTCATTGAATGAACGGTTCCCCGCCAACGACCGCCCCGCATTCAGCGAGGTCCGCACAACCAAGTGCCGGGGATTCCGCCCCACCCCCTCCTCCGCCCGCGCCTTGGTTTCCGCATAGACGCTCAGCGGGTTGACCGCGTCCCCTTCCCGGTAGTTTCCCTTCCTCCCGTCGAACACCAAGTCCGTCGACAGGAAAACAAATGGAATCCCCTCCGCCAACTCGCTTAGAAAAACCGTCGCCTCGGCGTTCACTCGTCGCGCCAGCTCCGGGTTGGCGTCGCACGCCGGATTCTTGCTGATCGCCGCGCAATGAATGATCAGCCCCGGCCTCTCCTTTTCAAAAAGCGCCTCGACTCTCCCATAATCCAGCAGGTCGAACTCTGGCCGCGCCAATCCCCGGGCCTTCCACCGTGGCGGCGCCGTTTGCAGCAGGTAATTCCCGATCAGCCCAGCCGACCCCGTGATCCACGCCAACCCCCGGGTCTCCATGTCAATCCCGCAGGCGCTTCGTCAGGTCCCCATACGCGTCGATCCGCCGGTCCCGCAAAAACGGCCAGTGCGTCCGCTGCGTGTCCACTTTGTCCAAATCCACCGGCACAATCAGCGTCTCCTCCTGGTCCACGCTCGCCCTCCGCAAAATCCGCCCCGAGGGATTCGCCACAAAACTCTGCCCCCAAAACTCGATCCCATCCCCGCCTATCGGCCGCTCCAGCCCAATCCGGTTCACCGCCGCCACATAGCACCCGTTCGCCACCGCGTGGCTACGCTGCATCGTCTCCCACGCGCTGTGCTGGTCCTCCCCATATTCCGCCTTCTCCTTCGGGTGCCACCCAATCGCCGTCGGATAAAACAATATTTCCGCGCCCTGCATCGCCGTCAGCCGTGCCCCTTCCGGATACCACTGGTCCCAGCAAATCAGCGTCCCAATCTTCGCCTTCCTCGTCTTCCACGCGATGAACCCCAAATCCCCCGGCGTGAAGTAAAATTTCTCGTAAAAAAGCGGGTCGTCCGGAATGTGCATCTTCCGGTAAATCCCCAGCACGCTCCCGTCCGCGTCAATCATCGCCGCCGTGTTGTGGTACACCCCCGCCGCCCGCCTCTCGAACAGCGACGCGATGATCACCACACTGTGCTTCCGCGCCACTTTGCACAGCGCGTCGGTGCTCGGCCCGGGAATCGATTCCGCCAGCTTGAAATTGTCGTGGTCCTCGTTCTGGCAAAAGTAAAACGAGCGGAACAGCTCCTGCGTGCAGATGATCTGCGCGCCTTTTTTCGCCGCGTCTTCGGCCGCCTTCACCGTGCGCTGCAGGTTCTTCTTCGAATCCGGGCCCACCCGCATCTGCAGCAGGCCAAGATGGACCGTTGATGAATTGGGACGTTTCATGAAATCATTCGCCAAATCCGCTCTCCTCTGTCGGCATCCAGGCCGTCCGCCTCCGCCGCTTTGTCCGGCCCATCCGTCACCCTACCGCGTCGCAATTCGGGCCGTGTGCTCCAAAATGTTGGTTGCCCCCTTCGGCGATGGGTCCACCTGCGCGCTCCGCTGCCCAAACAGCTCCCGGATAAATCGCCCCAACGTCTCGTTCGTCGGCCCATACCCCTTGTTGTAAATGTAATGCTCAAGGTCGTACAGCAACTCATCCGCGTTCGGATACCGCGCATTGATGTCCCGGTCCAACGCCCGGTTCAATATCTCGTTCAGCCGGTCGTCAATTCGTTTGTCCAGCGTCCGAAAGTCCGGGATCGCCATCGTCAACACCCGGTCCCGCGATTCCTCCGGCGACGCCCCCTTGAAAATGTTCCTCCCCAGCAGCATCTGCGCAAGCACCACCCCCGTCGAAAAAATGTCCGACCTCTTGTCCGTGATCTGGAAATCCGCCTGCTCGGGGCTCATGTAGTCCGCCTTCCCCGCCACCACTTCCCCCTCGTTGTCCTGCAAAAAACCCTTCGCCTTGGCGATCCCAAAATCCGTCAGCTTCACGTCCCCCTCGAACGCGATCATGATGTTCTTGAAGCTCACATCCCGGTGCACAATCCCCAGCGGCCTCCCGTCCTTGTCCGTCTTCGCATGCGCGTAGGCCAACCCCCGCGCGATCCGGCTCGCGATGAACACCCCCAGCTACTCCGGCAATTTCCGGTTCTTGTACGAGTGTTGGATGCATAACTGCTACTAGTTCAACCCCCGGATCTATTCCTTATCGATGAAGTAT
>CAZSXX010000305.1:0-5732 GCA_964611245.1 uncultured Verrucomicrobiota bacterium
CGGCAGCACGACCGGACGGTGTGCTGGACGGTGGAGAAGGTGGGAGATGTGCTGTGGACGCGGGAGGTTTTGGCGCTGGAGAAGGTGGCGACGCCGGAGCAGTTGGAGATCCTGCGTCCGCGCATGAGGAGGGCGCAGCGGGTGTGCCTGGATTACACGGGGGCCGGGGTGGGGCTGGGGGATTTTTTGGCGAAGGACGGGGGGATTTATGACCCGCGGCAGCACCGGTGCGGGAAGGTGGAGCTGTGCGTGTTCAGCGTGGGATTGAAGGCGGAGATTTTCTCGAAGCTGCGGATGGCGTTCGAGAGCCGGGCGGTGCGGATCCCGGGGAGCGCGGCGGTGCGGGAGGATCTGCACGGGGTGCGGCGGGTGGCGTCGGCGCATGGGCAGTTGAGCTACCGGGCGACGCAGAACGCGGATGGGCACAGCGACCGATGCACGGCGCTGGCGCTGGCGGTGCGGGCGGCGGGGGAAGCGCAGCCGCGCCCGGCGGTGGCGGCGGTGAGGCCGCGGGGGATTGGGTTGGGGCGGGCGCGGCGGCGGCATGGATTTGAGCGGGGGGAAATTTGAACTGGCGGGAAACACGGAAAACGAAAGGAACAGAATGAACACGACGACACACTTGAACTTGAACGCGCTGCGGCGCCGGATGCGATGGCGGTTCAACCCGGCGCGGAGGCTGACGGCGGAGATGCTGGAGGGCCAACTGGACGCGTTCGAGGAGGGGCATTTGCGGGAGGCGGCGGAGACGTGGGAGATGATCGAGAAGCGGGACGACATCCTGCGGAGCGTGATCCCGAAGAGGAAAAAGGCGGCGGCGCGGCACGGGTTCACGGTGTTGCCGGCGCGGGATTTGCAGCCGGGGGAGGAGGGGGAGGCGGCGAGGCACCAGGCGGCGCTGGAGCACTTTTACCGGAACCTGGATTGCACGAACGCGGTGGACACGAACGAGCAGGGCGGGTTTGGGCTGCTGGTTCGGCAGATGATGGACGCGGTGGGGAAGCGGTACGCGGCGCACGAGATTGTGTGGCGGCCCAAAGCGGACGGACGGTTGACGGCGTCCTTCCGGTTTGTGCCGCTGGGATTTTTCGAGAACACAGCGGGGCGGCTGCGTTTTTTGGAGAGCGAGTCGGCGCGGGAGGGGATGGAGCTGAAGGAGGGGGAATGGATGGTGACGGCCGGGGAGGGGCTGATGATGGCGAGCTCGATCGCGTGGATGTTCAAGCACCTGAGCCTGAATGACTGGTCGCTGTATTCGGAGCACAACGGGACGCCGGGGCTGCGGGCGAGCACGGGGGCGGCGCGGGATTCGGAGGATTGGAAGGCGGTCGAGGAGGCGGTGAGGGATTTGTATGAGGGGCTGCCGGTGGTGACGAACACGAGCGAGGAGATCAAGGTGGTGGATTTGGCGGTGGGGGGAAACATCCCGTTCCCGGGGCTGGTGGAGCGGATGGACCGGGTGATGGCGGCGATGTGGCGTGGGGCGGACTTGAGCACGCTGAGCCGGGACCGGGGTTATGGGGCGAGCCTGCAGGAGAAGGAGGCGTGCATCCTGGAGGAGGACGACGCGGAGATGATCAGCGAAACGCTGCGGCGGCAGGTGGACCGGTGGGTGATCCGGTTTTTGTTCGGGGAGGGGGTGGAGCCGCTGGCGCGGGTGAAGCTGCTGGTGAGCGGGCGGGAATGCACGGCGGAGGACGCGCGGATCGACGGGTTCCTGCTGCGGCACGGGGCGCCGCTGACGGTGGCGTCGGTGATGGAGCGTTATGGACGGGCCATGCCGAGGCCGGGGGAGGCGCTGCTGGGCCGCCCGGAAGGGAGGGCGGCGGCGGATGATGCTGGACCCCGAGACGGGGACGGGAGCCACCTGGAAAACGCGGGGGGAGTGCGGCTCGGGAACAGCGCGGCGGGGGCGTTCGAGGTGCTGCAAATGGAGTGGGTGCAGCTTTCGCCGTATGGGGATTTTCCGCATGCGCAGGGGTTGCAGCGGGTGACGCGGGAGGGGGCGCGTGGGATGGAGCGGCGGTTCGCGGCGCTGGCGGGAAGGGCGGCGCGGCTGTTCGCGGGGGCGCCGATGTTCATCGGGCATCCGGACGCTGGGGCGTTGGCCAGCCAGTATCCGGACCGGAAGGCGTATGGATGGATCATGGCGATCGAGGCGCGGGAGGACGGGCTGTACGGGCGGATGAAATGGAGCGCGGCGGGGTTGGAGCTGCTGGGGAACGGCCATTACAAATTTGTGTCGCCGTACTGGGAGGCGCGCCCGGTGGGGAGCGAGGAGGGGAGGACGGTGTTCGAGCCGGTGGCGTTGATTTCGGCGGGGTTGACCAACGAGCCGAACTTGCCGGTGCGCCCGTTGGCGAACACGGCGGGGGCGGCGCGGGCGGCGGGGAGAATCCGGGCGGCGATCGAGGAGGCGCTGGCGAACGGGCGGCTGGCGCCGGGGCGGATCGCGGCGATGCAGCGGGAGCTGGCGGAGGATTGGGAGGCGGGGAGCGCGAAGCTGCGGGGGGCGGCGATTGTGATGCACACGCGGGCTTACACGGAGAGGATCGGGGCGCGGCGCGGGGAGCTGCGCCGGAACCACAACCGGAGGGGCCGCATCCGGGATTGCGTGGCGGAGAAAATGGAGAACGGGCGGACGTACGACGAGGCGTGGGAGGCGGCGAAGGAGGAGCGTCCGGGATTGTTCGAGTGAAAGAATTTTCGGCGGCCCGGAGAAACTCACCACGCCGGGCGCCGGACAACCAACAACAACAAGGTGGTGCTGGAAAGGAACAACATGAAACGAATGAATGGATGGGAACGGGCGTTCCGCGCGCTGGTGGCGGCGGCGCGGAGGCGGTGGCTGAAGGCGCAGGGGCGGCGGCACACGGCGCGGCTGGTGCTGGCGCCGAGGGAAGGGCGGGTGCGGCTGGCGAACATCGCGGAGGGGACGCACGACGGGAACATCACGAAGGAGGCGGACGGGGCGATCACCGAGCGGCATTTGCTGGCGAAGGTGGGGAGCGCGTCGAACCGGGTGGCGGTGTGCGGGGCGGCGGACACGCCGATTGGGGTGATCACCGACGAGGCGGCGGCGGCGGCGGACCTGGTGAATGTGGCCTTGTTCGGCTCCGCGCGCAGCACGCTGCGCATGGTGGCGAGCGCGGCGATCGCGCAGGGGGCCTTGGTGGAGCCGGCGGCGAGCGGGCGGGTGGCGACGCTGGGGGCGGGGGCCGGGACGCACCATGTGGTGGGCCGGGCGCTGGACGCGGCGGCGAACGCGGGGGATGTGATCGAGGTGGACCCGCATTATTTCCTGCGGGTGATCTGAGGAAGGGGAAAACGCGCCCATCGGCCCGGGGCGCCGCGCGGAGCGATCCGCCGCGCCCCGAGCCATGGGAGCGAATGAAGAATTTTCCCGGCGCCAGGAGCTTCGCCATGCCTGGCGGCGGGACAACGAAAAAACAAGGTGGCGAAAGAAGAAGGACAACCATGAACACAATGATGAAAAACGACGGGATTGGGGCGGGGACGGGGCGGCCGCGGCTGCAGGCGTTCACGCCGGAGGAGCGGCTGGGGCGGGACACGGGGAACAACCCGGCGGGGCAGATCTGCCTGGCGAACGAGGCGCGGTTCACGAGCGCCCACGCGAGCGAGGCGCTGAGCGCGTACGCGACGGGGTGGGTGGACACGAACAACATCGAGAAGACGCTGGATTTCCTGTTCCCGCCGGTGCAGGCGCCGAGGCGGTTCGAGTTCAAGAAAGGGGAGAACGCGGAGGCGTTCCTGAGCGAACTGGATGACATCCGGTCGATCGGGGCGGACTTCAAGCATGTGGAGTACAAGGGGACGACGGCGATGGAGAAGACCATCAACAAGGGGCTGACCATCCGGGTGGACCTGGACCAGGCGGCCGGGATGGCGAACTGGCGGGAGCTGCACACGGCGCGGCTGCTGCAACGGCTGCTGCGGAGCGAACTGCGCCGGGCCGTGACGGCGGCGACGGCGGCGGCGACCAACGTGGCCAAGACGTGGGACACGACGAACGGGAAGGACCCGGACCAGGATGTGTTGACGGAGTTGGTGACGGCGACGGACGCCAGCGGGGTGAGGCCGAACCGGATCCTGTACGGGGACGGGGCGTGGACCAAGCGGCTGCTGGCGCACCGGGCGCAATCGACGGCGGGCGGGTACGGGTCGGCGGGGCTGAACCGGGATGAGTTGGCGAGCTGGTTTGCGGTCGACCGCGTGGAGGTGACACGCGAGCGATATCAGAGCAGCGGAGCGGCGAAGAGCAAGGTCCTGTCGGACATCGTGCTGCTGTCGTACGGGGAGGATGGGCTGATGCCGGATGACCCGAGCAACCTGAAGCGGTTCTGGACTCCGGTGGAGGGGGGCGGGAAGTACCGGGTGTACGAGCAGCAGGTGAGCGCGAAGCTGGTGGACCTGACGGTGGAGCATTACAGCAACGTGGTGGTGACGTCGGCGGCAGGGCTGCGGACGCTGACCATCAGCTAACCCTGAAAAGGCCCGTGGTGGGAGGGCGGCCGGGGATTTGGCGCTGGCCATGCGCGAGTCTCCGGCCGCCCGAACGCCGGGCGGGCCGACTGAATTATGAAGCGAATGAAAAGACTGGCGAACCTGCCGCGCGGGTGGCGGAGCGAGACGCTGGGTTACGCGGACCGGGTGGCGGCCAATGGCGGGGCGATCACGCAAGGATCGTTGGCGGCGGTGGACGATTTTGTGCGGGCGTGCCAGACGGCGGGCCTGTGGGAGAAGTTGATCGAGGTCGGCCCGTTCGCGGGATTGGACCTGAATGCGGCGCTGGTGAAGCTGGCGTTTCAACCGGCGGCGGGGGGCGTGCTGGTGAATTCGAGTTTTGTGGCGGGGGATTACGCGGAGCGGGGGACGGACGGGGGGCTGGGGAGCGACGGCACAAAATATTTGAGCACGAACGTGCTGGCGAACACGTTGCCGGACACGGGGCACTTCAGCTTTTACCTGCGCGAGGACATCTCCTCGGGCGGGAACAAGGCGGTGATCGGCGCGCTGGCGGGGAGCGACCATTATTGGATGGGGGCGTTGGCGCCGGCGAGCGGGGTGGACCTGCGGTACGGCGGGTTGATCACGGCGGCGTCCGGGGGAATCCTTGGGAAGGGTTTTTACACGGGCTCGCGGGAGAGCGCGACGGCGCTGACGCATTACCGGGACGGGGCGGCCATTGGGTCGGCGGGGAGTTCGACGGGGACGGCCAAGCCGGCGTTGGCGCTGCATTTGTGGGGGTTCAACTCGAGCGGGAGTTCGGCGGGCCGGATCGCGGCGCGGGGGAGCTTCTACAGCATCGGCCAGGCGTTGAGCGGGGCTGAAGTGGGGGCGCTGCACCAGGCGGTGCGGAGCTTGCAACAGGCGCTTTCGAGGAGCGTGAACTGAAAGGAGGGAACATGAAAATGCTCATTTTGGATGGGGCGGAGCAAACAACGCTGGCGGGGTTGAACGCCGGGGGCAGGCCGGAGCGGCTCCTGGAGGCGATCCCGCTGGCGAGTGGCGCGAAAGCGCTGAGCGCGAGCCTGCTGACGGATTGCGGTCCCGGGCAGACTTGGGAGCAGTACGGGGCTTGGCTGGCGGCGTTGCCGGAGGCGGAAGTTGCCGCCGGGGACATGGAGGGGCAGGCCGTGAGCTGAGAAGGCGGGCGCGGGGGTCCGGAGACCGGATGCCCGCGCCGACTCTTTATCAATCGGGCAGAATTT
>CAZSXX010000306.1:0-5707 GCA_964611245.1 uncultured Verrucomicrobiota bacterium
GGAATGACATCCTCGTCATCGGTTTCCCCGGCCAGGACACCTCCTGGTTCGAAAACCCAAAAGGCAAGGAAGGCCACTGGACGCGCCACAAAATCTTCAACCAGACCGACAACGAATCCCCCACCTTCGCGGACATCACCGGCGACGGAAAACCCGAGCTGGTCTGCATCACAAAAGGCCAGTACGGCTACGCCGCCCCCGATTGGTCCGACCCCTCCAAGCCCTGGGCTTGGCATCCCATTTCGCCCAACAACAAATACGGCAACTTCACCCACGGCCTCGGCCTCGGCGACGTCAACGGCGACGGACGCCTCGACCTCCTCGAAAAAGACGGCTGGTGGGAACAGCCCGCCTCCCTTGCCGGCGACCCGCTCTGGACGCACCATAAACACACCTTCGGCGTCGGCGGCGCGCAAATGTACGCCTACGATTTCAACGGCGACGGCCTCAACGATATCCTCACTTCCCTCGCCGCCCACGCCTTTGGCCTCGCCTGGTTCGAACAATACAAGGACGGCTCCGAAATCAAGTTCCGCGAGCGCGTCATCATCAACAAGGAGCCCTCCGAAAACAAATACGGCGTCAAGTTCTCCGAGCTCCACGCCATCGACCTCGTCGACATGGACGGAGACGGCCTCAAGGACATCGTCACCGGCAAGCGCTTCTGGTCCCACGGCCGCGTCGGCGATCCCGACCGCAATTCCGAAGCCGTCCTCTACTGGTTCAAGCTCGTCCGCAATCCCGACAAGTCGGTCGATTTCATCCCCCATCTCATCGACAAGGATTCCGGCGTCGGCACCCAGGTCGTCGCCGGGGACATCAACAAGGACGGCCTCCCCGACGTCGTCATCGGCAACAAAAAAGGCGCCTACGTTTTCCTCCAGGAAAAGAAAACCGTCTCCCGCGAAGACTGGGAAAAAGCCCAGCCCAAGCCGCTCAAGTGATCAAAGCGCCGCTTTCAAGACGGCTCCCAACCGCTCGATCCCTGCGCGGATATTCTCCACGCTCGCGTTGCTGAAGTTCAGCCGCATCGTGTTTTCGCCGGACCCATCCGCGTGAAAATCCTCGCCCGGAACAAACGTGACGTTGCACTCCACCGCGCGCGGCAGCAGTTCCATTGAGTTCACTCCCGCTGGCAGCGTCACCCACACAAACAGCCCCCCGCTCGGCCGCGTCCACTCCACCCCCTCCGGAAAACACTTCTCCAATGCCTCCAGCATCGCGTCCCGCCGCTCCCGGTACGCCGCGCGCAACGCCTCCAGCTTCAGCCCGCCTCGCGCCATCTCCAGCGCGATGTGTTGGTTCAGCGTGCTCGACTGCAAATCCGCCGCCTGCTTCGCCAGCGCCATCTTGTCGATCAACTCCTCCTCCCCAATCGTCCACCCCACCCGGAACGCCGGCGCGAGAATCTTCGAGAACGTCCCAAAATAAACCACGTTCGAGTCCAGCCCGCCCTCCCCATTCATCCGCGCGTCCAGCTCGAAAAGGCTCGCCGGGGGCGCCTCATCGTACCACAAATCGCCATATGGATTGTCCTCCGCCACCGCCAATCCGCATTCCCTCATCACTCCCGCCAGGTCCCTACGCCTCTCCGACGACAGCGTCGTCCCCTGCGGATTCTGGAAGTTCGGGCTCGTGTAAAGCATCTTGGGCCCCGCCTTCAGCAACTCGCGCACCGCCGCCACTTTCAACCCCTCCCCATCCATCGGGACGGCCAGGAACTCCACCCCCCACGGCCTCCACGCCGACAACGCCGCCAGGTAAGTCGGATTCTCCACCATCACCCGGTCGCCCGCGTCCAGAAGCACGCGCCCCAGCAAGTCCAACCCCTGCTGCGCCCCGCTCGTGATCAGCACATTCTCCCGCTTGAGCCTCGCGCGTTCCGTTGAAAACGTCTCCGCCACCCAGTCCCGCAGCGCCGCCAACCCCTCCGTTTCCCCGTATTGCAACGCCTTCCGCCCGTGCTCCCGCAACACCCGCTGGGCCACCACCTCAATCTCCGCCACCGGAAACAGCTCCGCCGCCGGCAACCCGCCCGCAAACGAAACCATCCCCGGCCGTCCCGCCACCTTCAGCAACTCCCGGATCGCCGACCGTTTCATCAACGCCGCGCGCGGCGCGAATTTCTCAGCCCAATTCATCCGGCCATCCTGCCCGCGATTTTCCTCCCCGGCCAATGCTTGATTTCTCCCCCGGCCATGCCGAATTGTTATGCCCCCCGCGAAAATCGCTGGCCATTCTTGAAGTCCACTGAAGCCGGCCCACCCAACCCTGCGGCGCCCCCTGATTCCAACCGCCCGCCCTACACCGCAATTTCCTGCGGACACTTGCCTCCCGTCACCAAAAACAGTACCGCCATCCGCACCGCCAGCCCGTTGGTCACCTGCTCCAGGATCACCGACCGGCTGCAATCCGCGATCTCGCTGTCAATCTCCACCCCACGGTTGATCGGACCCGGGTGCATGATCAACGCGTCCGGCTTCGTCAGCGCCATCCGCGCCTTCGTCAACCCAAACTGCGCGGTGTACTCGCCCAGGCCCGGAAACATGCTCGCCCGCTGCCGCTCATGCTGGATCCGCAGCAAGTTGATGATGTCCGCGTCCGCGATCGCGTCCGCCACGTTGTGCGTCACCCGGCAGCCCATCTGCTCGAACACCCTCGGCACCAGCGTGGACGGCCCGCACAACGTCACGTTCGCCCCCAGCTTCGTCAGCGCCCAAATGTTCGACCGCGCCACCCGGCTGAACAAGATGTCCCCCAGGATCGTCACGTTCAGCCCGGCGATCCGACCCCGTTTCTCACGGATGGTGAAGACGTCCAGCAACGCCTGCGTCGGATGCTCATGCGCCCCATCCCCGGCGTTGATCACGCTCGACCCCAGGAACCGCGACAGAAAATGCGGCGCCCCCGTCGCGCTGTGCCGGATGATGATCACGTCCGCGTTCAGCGCCTCCAAGTTCCGCGCCGTGTCCTTCAACGTCTCGCCTTTTTTCAGCGAGGAGGATTCGGCCGAAAAATTGATGACATCCGCCGTCAGCCGTTGCGCCGCCAGCTCAAAGGAAATCCGTGTCCGGGTCGAGGGCTCCACGAAAAGGTTCACCACCGTCTTCCCCCGCAACGCCGGCACCTTCTTGATCGCCCGCTCGCCGACCGCCTTGAATGACTTCGCCGTGTCCAGCGCGAAGGTGATTTCCTCCGCGCTCAGCGATTGGATGTCCAGGAGATGTTTTCGATTCCAGATCACGCGCGTTGAATGGTGACGGAGTCATCCCCGCCATCCTCGCGCAACCGTACATGGATCTGGTCCCCGCGGGAAGTCGCAACATTCCTGCCCACAAAATCCGCTTTGATCGGCAAATCCCGGTGCCCCCGGTCGATCAAGACGGCCAGTTGCACGCTCAGCGGCCGTCCAATGTGGCTCAACGCGTCCAGCGCCGCCCGCGTCGTCCGCCCGCTGAACAGCACATCGTCCACCAGCAACACCCGCTTCCCCGTCACATCGCACGGGATCGCCGTCTCATGCACCTGCACCCCAGGCTGTTCGTGCAAATCATCCCGGTGCATCGAGACATCGATCGTGCCGCTCGGCACCGGCTGGCTCCAAATGTTCCCCAACTGCTTCGCGATCCGCACCGCCAGGTGGACACCCCCCGTTTGAATCCCCACCACCATCAACTCGCGCGTCGTCTCGTTCGCCTCCGCGATTTCAGCCGCCATTCGCTCAATGGCCCGCTGCATCACTGGCGCGGTCATCACGGGCTTTGAATCGGGCATGGAAAAGTGGAACGCGGGGAATCCGCTGTGTTAACGCGAGGCCGCGGCCGCCTGCTGGCGCGCCTTGCGCCACTGGCCGCGGTGTTTGATGATCCAGTCCGTCAACGCCTGCTCAAAGCCGATGTCTCGGCCAGCCTTCTCGGACTCAATCCATTTGTGGCGAAGGATCTCCTCCCGCTCCGCCTGAAATTCACGGTACAGCGAGGAGTTTTTGAGAAAATCCGTTCCGCTTTCGGTTGTCATAGCCAGTGATTGCGTGACGGGACTGTAACAACGGAGATGCCATTGACAACAGTTTTTCCACTCCAGGCCCGTTCATCCGCGCCCGTCCTTACTATCGGCAGTTCCTTTCTTTCGGTGAACTGGCCCCGCTCGAACTGCCGTTCGCGGGCCCAGAAATTCGTCCTCACGCCGGATCCAACCCCAACTTCCTCCGCCCCTCCACGCTGATCATGCTCTGGTGCCACGGCGGGTCCCACACCAACTCAACATTCGCCTCCTCAACCTGTTCCAGGGAAAGCAATTTCGACTGCACATCCCCCGCGATCTGCCCCCCCATGTGGCACCCCGGCGCCGTCAGCGTCATCTTCACATCCACACGCGGGCCCTCCAACGCCACATCATAAATCAACCCCAAGTCCACGATGTTCAGCGGAATCTCCGGGTCAAAGCAGTTGCGCAATTGATCCCAAACTTGTTGTTCAGTCAGCGGCGGCAATTCGCCCGGCTCGACTGCCAAGCCTGCGCTCTCCGGTGCGGGGGAACCCTGAGGATTCATCGGACTTCAGCCTACCGCAGGGGACAGCCTTCCGCAAGGCCACCCTTCCCCATCGAATGTTTCGCGGCTCCAACGGATTCCGCCTCCAGAATGCCTTCCGCCGTCGTCCGCCAGGCTACCGGCCTCAGCCCCCCAACCGCTCTGCCACCTCCTCCGGCGTCAATCCCCGGACCAAAATGGCCTTGTGCCGTGATTTCTCCCCCCGCACCAGGACCAACGCCGATCGCGCGCAACCCAGCCGCTCCGCCAAAAATTCGGTCACCGCCCGGTTCGCCGCCGAGTCCACCGGCGGCGCCGTCACCTTCAGTTTTAACTCCGCCCCCACCGCCTGCCCCACCTCGTTCGCGGCTGCCCGTGGGACCACTTTGAGGAACAACAACGCCCCCTCCGGATGCGCCTTCAGGTGCGCCTGGCTCACAACGGCAAAACCCGGTACAGGCGGGCCAGCCAAAGGCTCGCCGCGTGCGACGCCGCGAGCGCCCCCACCAGGATGATCGCCGGCGCGAAATCCACCCGCCCCAACCGCAGTGGCAACCACCGCAGCGGCATCGCCAGCCGGTGGCCCGTCAACGCCACATACTGCCAGAACGACGAATTGCCCAGATAGACATAGCTGTTCACCAGGTGCAGCCCCAGGAACAGCGCCACCACATATTTCCACGACACGATCGCGCACAACGCCAGCGCCCCCGCCACCTGCGCCGAATGCCCAAAGTTCCTCGCCGCCGGCACAATCCCCAGCCGCGACAACAACGGCTCCAGCGCCAGCCACGCCAACCCCGCCGCCACCGGCGTCAGCGCCAGCCGGATCGGCCAGTACCACCGCCCCATCCAGCCCAATTGCAGCGTGATCAGCCGCGAAAAATAATCCGTCTCCTTCGACCGGTTGTTGATCACCGAAAGGAACAAAAGCGAGCCATACAAAACCCCCAGCGACACCGCGAAACTGAGGGCCGAAAAAAGGAACATCCGCGACAGCAAATCGCTCCGGAAGGGCAGCGCGATCGCGGTCAAGTCCAGCGTCGCGATCCAGTTCACCTTCGCCCCGATCTGGCAGTACAGCAGCGCCCGCACCACCAGCAACGCGATCAGGAACCCCAGCGAAAACCACCGCCTCGGCTCCACCACCTCCGTCCGCTGCAGCGTCGCCGCCAG
>CAZSXX010000307.1:0-5703 GCA_964611245.1 uncultured Verrucomicrobiota bacterium
GGACGGATTTGCTGAAGATCGCGGAGGTGGTGTTGCGGCACAACCTGATGGTGATCACGGACGAAATATACTCGGAGCTGACGTTCGAAGGGGAGCACACGAGCATCGCGTCACTGCCGGGGATGCGGGAGCGGACGATTTTCCTGCATGGGTTTTCGAAGGCCTACGCGATGACGGGGTTCCGCATTGGCTACGCCTGCGGGCCGGTGGAGCTGATCGAGGCGATGATGCGGATCCACCAGTATTCGATGCTGTGCGCGAGCATCATCAGCCAGGAGGCGGCGACGGAGGCGATCCTGCATGGGGAGGCGGACACGGCGGAGATGCGGGACCAGTACCGGGCGCGGCGGAATTACATTGTCAACGCATTCAACCAAGTGGGGCTGCCATGCCATTTGCCGCGGGGGTCGTTCTACGCGTTCCCGTGCATCGAGAGCACGGGGCTGACCTCGAAGGAGTTCGCGATCCGGCTACTGCAACAGGAGCAGGTGGCTTGCGTGCCTGGCGGGGCGTTTGGGCCGAGCGGCGAAGGATATGTGAGGGCCTGCTTCGCGACGTCGCTGGAGCAGATTCAGACGGCGTGCGAGCGGATCGCGCGGTTTGTGGGCCGGCTCCGTTGAGGCGGGGAATCGGCGGTTGAAGAATGCGGGCTGATCCCGTATAGCTACGCGTCCCCGCTGGGGAAAGAATGCTCGCGAAACGTGTCATACCGTGCCTGGATGTCCATGATGGACAGGTGACGCGCGGGGTCCAATTCGGCAAGGCCGAGGAGGGGGGCCTGCGCAACGTGGGCGACCCAGTGGAGCTGGCGGTCCGCTACAATGACCAGGGGGCGGACGAGATGGTTTTCTTCGACATCACGGCGAGCGCGCATGGGCGGAAAACGATGGTGGAGACGATCGAGCGGGTGGCGGACCGGTGTTTCATGCCGCTGACGGTGGGGGGAGGAATCCGGACGGTGGCGGACATGGGGACGATGCTCAAGGCGGGGGCGGACAAGACGAGCATCAACTCCTCGGCGTTGGCCACGCCGGACTTGATCCGGGAGGGGGCGGAAAAATTTGGGAGCCAATGCATCGTGGTTTCGATCGACGCCAAGAAAACGGGGCCGGACCGGTGGGAGGTGTTCGCGCATGGCGGGCGGAAGGCGACGGGGCTGGACGCGGTGGAATGGGCCATGCGGGCGGTGGAGTTGGGGGCGGGGGAGATTGTGTTGAACAGCATCGACGCGGATGGGACGAAAAAGGGCTTTGACCTGGCGATCACGCGGCGGGTGAGCGAAGCGGTGGGGGTGCCGGTGGTGGCGAGCGGCGGGGCGGGGACGCTGGAGCACATGGCGGAGGTGCTGCTGGAGGGGCGGGCGGACGCGGTGCTGGCGGCGAGCATTTTTCATTTTGGCGAATTCAGCGTGGCGCAGGTCAAACATTACCTCGCGTCGCGGCGGATCGCCGTGCGCGTATGATGAGTGACCCCCGACAATCGGCTTGGCTGCCGATCGTGATGCTGACCTTGTCGAATGTTTTCATGACGTTCGCGTGGTATGGCCATTTGAAGTTCAAGAGCGCGCCGCTCTGGATCGCGATCGTGGCGAGCTGGGGGATCGCGTTTTTTGAATACCTGATCATGGTCCCGGCAAACCGGTGGGGGAACTCGACTTTTTCGACGACGGAACTGAAAATCCTGCAGGAAGTGATCACCTTGGCGGTTTTCACCGGGTTCGTGGTCCTTTACGCGGGGGAAAAACTGCGCTGGAACCATGCGGCCGCGTTCCTGTGCGTGCTGGGGGCGGTCGGATTCACCTTTTTGCCGGGAAAACAACCATGAGCTTCATCGACCAATTGAAATTCAACGCGGACGGCCTCATTCCCGCGATTGTGCAGGAGGCGAAAACCGGGCGGGTGCTGATGATGGCGTGGATGAACCGGGCCTCCCTGGAACGGACGGTGGCGGAGGGAAAGACGGTTTTTTGGAGCCGGTCGCGCCAGAAATTTTGGGTGAAGGGGGAGACGAGCGGGCATGTCCAGTTGGTGAAGGACATCGCCTTTGACTGCGATGGGGACACGCTGCTGATCCAGGTGGACCAGACGGGGGCGGCCTGCCACGAGAACTACAAGTCATGCTTTTTCCGGTCCCTGACCGACAAGGAGGGCAACTTCCGCGTCACGGAACCGCGCCTGGAATGACGGACGAGATCCTTCCTTTTGGGAGCACGCCGTATTTCATCATTTTGGCGCTGCTGGTGTTCGCGCGGGGGATGGATTTTTTGAGCACGTGGGTGGCGACGCCGAACCTGCTGCTGGAGGGCAACCCGCTGGCCAAGAAAATGGGATGGCGGGGGGGGCTGGTCGTGAACGTGGTTTTCTGCCTGGCGGTGGCGGTGTGGCCGCTGCCGGCGATCATGGTCAGCTCGATGAGCGTCTTGGTGGCGGCCCGCAATTTCCAGTCGGCGTGGATGATGCGGTCGATGGGGGAGATGGCCTACGCGGTCTGGATTCATGAGCGGCTGACGACGACCCCGCCGGGGCTGTTTGTGTTTTGCGTGGTGGCGCAGAGCGGGCTGACCGGGCTGGTTGGGGCGGGGGTGATGCTGTTCGCGCCGGAGGAATCGATCCCGTTCGCGGTGGGCGCGGGGATCGCGGGGTACGCGGTGGCCGCGCTGGTTTTCAGCCTGCTTTCACTATGGCGGATGCGCCGCGCGTGAAATATAAATCCCGGGACTGGTATGCATTCACCAACACTCGAAGAATTTCTGAAGCTGTCCACCCAGGGGAACCTGGTGCCGGTGACGAGGCGGCTCCTGGCGGATTTTGAGACGCCGCTCTCGGCCTACCACAAGATCCGCGGGCAGGGGGAGTCGTTCCTGTTCGAGTCGATCGAAGGCGGGGAGCATCTGGGCCGGTATTCCTTTGTGGGCTGCAACCCGAGGGCGGTGATCCGGCAGGATGGGAGGCAGGTGGCCCATTTCGAGGAGGGGCGGCTGGTGGCGGCTTACAAGATTGACCACGGCGCGGGCCCGGATGACAAAACGAGCGTCCGGGATGGTCTCCAAGTGGTGGAGCGGGCGCTGCAGAAATTCAAGCCGGTGGCGCTGCCGCATTTGCCTCGGTTCACGGGGGGCGCGGTGGGATTCATCGGGTACGAGTTCATCCACGACATCGAGCCGGTGGTCCCCTGCCCCGCTCAGGACGACCTGCACACGCCGGTGATGTACTTCCTGATCGCGGACGAATTGCTGATCTTCGACCGCGTTTCCCAGACGCTCACGGTGGTGGTCAACGCGGTGATCGAGCCGGGGGAATCGGCGGAGGAGGCCTATGAAAACGCGGTCGGCGAGATCGACCGGCTGGTGAGCTTGCTGGAGCAGCCGACCCAATACACGCCGGTGACCGTGCCCGCGGAAGTCCCACCGCTGGAGGCGGCGTCCAATGTGGACAAGGCCAGGTTCTTCGCCAACGTCGAGAAAGCGAAGGAATACATTGTGAGCGGCGACATCATCCAGGTGGTGGGGTCGCAGCGGTTCAGCGCGGAGACGAAAGCGTCGGCGATCGATGTGTACCGGGCGGCGCGATCGATCAACCCGTCGCCGTACATGTTCCTGCTGGAGCTGGATGGGTTCTCGCTCGTGGGGGCCTCGCCGGAAATCCATGTGCGGTGCGAGAATTCGAAGGTGGAAATCCGGCCGATCGCCGGGACGCGGCCGCGCGGGAAGACGCGGGAGGCGGACCTGGCAAATGAAGCGGAGCTGCTGGCCGACCCCAAGGAGCGGGCGGAGCATGTCATGCTGGTGGACCTGGCGCGGAACGACATTGGGCGGGTCTGCGATTACGGGTCCGTGCACGTGAAAGAGCTGATGACAATCGAACGGTACAGCCATGTGATGCACATCGTCTCGCAGGTGGAGGGGCGGCTGAGCGACGGTCGGACGCCGTATGACTTGATGCGGGCAACCTTCCCGGCGGGGACGCTTTCGGGCGCGCCGAAAATCCGGGCGATGCAGATCATCTCGGAACTGGAGAAGGTGCAGCGGGGCCCGTACGGGGGATGCGTGGGATATTTCTCGTTCAATGGAAACCTCGATTGCTGCATCACCATCCGGACAGCGCTGCTGAAGGATGGGAAGGCGCATGTCCAGGCGGGGGGCGGCTGGGTGAACGATTCGACGCCGGAGGGGGAGTTCCAGGAAACCGTGAACAAGTCCAAGGCGATGCTGGCGGCGGTGGCGCTGGCGGAGTCGTTCAACCGGGGGGATTGAAATGGGGAACAAACGCCCAGCGCCGGACCGACGCGATGGACGGATGAGCCGTCCGCCGTTCGAGCGGATGATGAAGATCCACGAGAAGATCCAGGCGGGGAAATTTCCGAACGCCAACACGCTGGCGAAGGATTTGGAAGTGTCGCGGAAATCGATTGTGCGGGACGTGGAGTTCATGCGGAGCCGGCTGAACTTCCCGATCTCCTACAACGCGGAGCGGTGGGGGTATTTCTACACGCGGAATGTGGGGTCGTTTCCGGCGTTCAACGTGACGGAGGGGGAGCTGCTGTCGGTGTTGGTCGCGGAGAAGGCTCTGCACCAGTACCGCGGCACGAATCTTGAGAAAACACTGCGCAGCGCGTTCAGGAAAATGACGGCGTCGCTGCCGGAGACCATCTCGCTGCACATGGCGGATTGGGAGCAGACCATTTCGTTCCGATCGAGCGCGGAGCCTGTGGCGAACCTGGAGATATTCGACCAACTGGCCACCGCCATCGCGGACCGGAGGCAGTTGCTCCTGAAATACCGCAAGCCGGGGTCGGCGACGGCGGAAAGCCGAGCGGTGGACCCGTACCATTTGGCGAACGTCAACGGGGATTGGTATTTGTTCGCGCATTGCCACCTGCGCCGGGACCTGAGGACCTTCGCGCCGGGGCGGATTCAATCGGCGACCCCGAATGGGGCGCGGTTCCAGAGGCCGAAGGATTTCTCCATCGAAACGGCGTTGAGGGACAGCTTTGGGGTGCATTCGGGCAAGGCGGAGCACACGGTGGTGATCCGCTTTGACGAGATGGTGGCGGATTACATCCGGGAGAAAAAGTGGCATGCGTCGCAGCGGCTCAAGGCCCTGCCGAAAGGGGGCGTCGAACTGACGCTGAGGCTGTCGAGCCTGGTCGAGGTGCAGCGGTGGATTTTGAGCTGGGCGGGGAACGCGGAAGTGATGGAGCCGGAGGAGCTCAAGGAATCGGTGCGGGCGGCGGGATTGCGGATCGCAAAGGAAGCATGAAAACCTGGATGATGGCGGTGGGAACGGTAATGGGAGCAGCCATGGCGGCGGGAGCGGAGAGCCCGGAATACCTTGGGCCGACGGAGATGCAGGATGTCTTCCTGCCGAGCCAGCTTCGAAACCAGGCTTATCCGGAAGTCGCGACCACGCTCCGTCAGGGGGAATGGAGCGCCACCGCCAGCGTGGATTGGGCGGCGCACCTGGCGAAGACGGACACGTACCTGTTCGACGGGGAGTCGGTTACCAGCACGCTGCGCATCCGCCACGCGCCGATCCGCCGGTGGGAATTTGGGCTGGATGTGCCGTTCACAGTGCGGACGGGAGGGGTCGCGGACGAGTTCATCGAATTTGTGGAGACGACGCTGAACGCGAAGGTGGACGCGCGCTTCGCCCTGCCGAGGGACCAGTACAACGCGTACATCGCGGGCCGGAATGGGACCGTCCT
>CAZSXX010000308.1:0-5646 GCA_964611245.1 uncultured Verrucomicrobiota bacterium
GGGCAATCGTCGGCGGACTACCGGGTTTATTTCAAGGGGACGAGCCAAGCCGCCGCGACGGGCCTTTATGCGGCCGGGTCGCAGAACCAAAGCGCGGCGTATTATTCGAGCTTTGGTGGGGTGGCGGCTCCGGCGGCGCAGTTGAGCGCATTTCCAGGACAGACCGGGACGACGGCGGTGGGATCCCAAGGAATGGCGTGGCATGATGTGGCCATCACGAAAATCGGAAACGTGGTGACTTGGGACATTGACGGGATTCGCATTGCGACGGTCGACACCGCGGCGGTGGGAGTGCCTGCGTTTGGCGGGGGGAACATCCTCTTTGTCCATGCTGACACCTCGTCAAGCCAAGTGTCGGTGGAATCGGACCCGATGCTGTTTGGATTGATCGACAACATTCAGGTCAACCAAGTGCCCGAACCTTCGACTTACGCCCTGCTGGGCTTTGGGGGATTGTTTGTGGCGCGCATGCTGAAACGGAGAAAGTAAGGGCCGGGCGCCGGAAGGGAAACGGCGCCAAGACTGGCCCGTTGAGGGCCTTCATTCTTCACTGGGATTACTGCCGGGGAACGTCCCGTTGGGATCAGATCGGGCGTTCTTACGCGCCCAAAGCCACGAAATTTTTCAACAACTGAAGCCCGACGGCCTGGCTTTTTTCCGGGTGGAATTGGGTGGCGTAGATGTTGTCGCGCCAGACGGAGGAGGCGAAGAGGCCGCCGTAATTTGTTTTGGTGGCGACCACGGCTGGGTCCGCAGGCTGGGGATAGTAGCTGTGGACGAAGTAGACGTAGCTTCCATTCTGGATGCCCTTATAGAGAGGGCAATCGGGGCGGGTGATTTCGAGCTGGTTCCAGCCGATTTGGGGGACTTTCAGGCCGGAGTTGTCGGCGAAGCGGACGACGTCGCCCTTGAACACTCCGAGGCCCGCGGCGCAACTGTTGAACTCCTGGCTTTTGTCGAAGAGGGCCTGGTAACCGACGCAGATGCCGAGGAATGGGCGGCCCGTCTGGATGAAGGCGCGGGCGGCTTGGAGGAGTTCCTGTTTTTCGAGGGACTGAATGCAGTCGTCAAAGGCGCCGACGCCGGGAAGGACCGCGGCCTGGGCTCCGGCCATTTCGGATGGGGTGGTGACGACGCGGACATTGGCGCCGACGAAGCGGAGAGCTTTCTCCACACTGCGGAGATTTCCGGCGCCGTAGTCGAGCAACGCGATCACGCTTGGAGTGTAGGCCGGGGGAGGCGGGAGTTCAACAGCTCGTGGGAACTTCCTGAAGGACTTCGACGCAGTGGGGGATGGCGCCGGAGACGAAGCCGAGGCATTCGACGGCGCCGCTGGGCTTGCCCGGGAGGCAGACCACCAGGGCGCGGTCCACGACGGCGGCGAGGCTGCGGGAGAGGATGGCGTTCCGGGTGATTTTCATCGACTCGATGCGCATGACTTCGCCGAAGCCGGGGAGTTCGCGGAGGGCGATTTCGCGGACGGCCTCGGGGGTGACATCGCGGAGGGCGACGCCGGTGCCGCCGGTGGTGAGGATCAACTGGCAGCCGCCGTTGATTTGCTCGCGGATGGCGCGCTGGATTTCGCGCTTTTCGTCGGGGACGAGGAGTTCGGAGGCGACCTTCCAGCCGTGGCCTTGGGCGGCCTTGCAGAGGGCGGGGCCGCCGAGGTCGTCGTAGAGGCCTTTGGAGGCGCGGTCGGAGATGGTGATGATGCCGGTGAGGATCTGCATGTCAGTTTTTGGTTTTAGAGACGAGGTGGATGGCGGTGATCCGCATCGATTTGTCGACGGCTTTGCACATGTCGTAAATGGTGAGTGCGGCGATGGAAACGGCGGTGAGGGCCTCCATTTCGACGCCGGTTTGGGCGGCCACGCGGGCGGTGGCGGTGACGACAATTTTGTCGGGTTGAAGCTCGAACTGGACTTCGCAATGGGTGATGGAGAGCGGATGGCAGAGCGGGATCAGGTCGCCCGTCCGCTTGGCGGCCATGATCCCGGCGAGGCGGGCGGTGGCGAGGACGTTGCCCTTGGCGATTTCGTTTTGCTGGATGCGGAGGAGCGTCCCGGGTTGGAGGTGGATTTCGCCGCGAGCGACGGCTTCGCGCTGTTGGATCGGCTTGGCGGAGACGTTGACCATGGAGACGGCGCCGGACTGGTCGAGATGGCTGAATTCACTCATGCGGGGCGGGGAAGGGTGTTTTTCCATTCGGTGATGGCGGCGCGCATTTGCGCGGCGGCGTCCAATTTGGGGGTGACGAACCGGGGCGTGAACCAAGGGAACATGCCAACGAGATCGGCGGTGACGAGGACCTGGCCGTCGCAATCGGGGCCGGAGCCGATGCCGATGGTGGGAATCGGAAGGGCGGCGGTGAGTTCCTTGGCGACGGGCGGGGTGACGAGTTCGAGGACGATGGCGAACGCGCCGGCTTCGACCAAGGCGCGGGCGTCGCCGAAGAGGGCCTGGCGCTGGGCTTCGTCGCGGCCCTTGATTTTGTAGCCGCCCTCGATGAGGACGCTTTGGGGGAGCATGCCGAGGTGGCCGCAGAAGGGGATGCCCGCGGCGGTGATGGCTTGGACCTGGGGGGCGATGGACCTTCCGCCTTCGGCTTTGACGGCCTCCGTGCCTGCGGCCAGGAGGCGACGGGAGTTGGCGACGGCGGCGGCGGGGGTTTCGTAGGATTGGTAGGGGAGGTCGCCGATGAGCAGGGCGCGGGGTTTGGCGCGGGCGACGGCGCGGATGTGATGCTCCATGTCGGCCATGGTGACGTGGGTGGTGTCTGGATAGCCAAGGGTGACCATGCCGAGGGAATCGCCGACGAGGAGGACGGGGATGCCGCATTCGTCGAGGAGGCGGGACATGGGGAAGTCGGTGGCGGTGAGGACGGGGAGGGGGCCGCCCTTGAGGGAGCGGATGCGCTGGATTTTTTCCGCAGACATGGGACGAGAATCAACCCGCGTTCAGGAGGGAGAGGTGTTTGGTGAAATGGAGGTCGAGCAATTCGGCGTGGAGGGCCGGGTCGGCTTGGAGGATTTGGAGGATGGCGGCCTTGAAGGGCTGGCCATTTGGGCGAAGGCCTTGGGTCAGGACGCTGCCGAAGGTGACGTGGAGGAGTTGGCGGCCGGGGATTTCGTCGAGGTAGAAACGCTCGAAATCGGCGGGCGTGACTTTGGCGAGGTCCGCGACCTGCGCGCTGGTGGTGGAGATGTGGTAACTCTTGCGGTCGGTGTCGAAACGGCCGACGCAGTAGGCGGCGATTTCGCCGAAGAGGGCCTTGTCCTTGCGGCAGACGGCGCGGAGGGCCTCCAGATAGCTTGTGCCCGCGGTTTTGACGTGGAGGAGGTCGCCGCAGAGTCGGCCGATGATCGGGTAGACGGAGAATTTGTCGGAGCCGCTGTGGACGCTGATTTTGTAGGGGCCGCAGGTTTTGGCGACGGCGACGTGGCGGGCGAGGCTTTTTTCGAAGGCGGCGAGGTCGCCGCGAAAGTCTATTCCTTTCTCGAACTCGCCGATGAATCGCGGGGCGAGGCTGACAACGGCGACGTTGCGGCGCTTGAGTTCGAGGGCGAAGAAGAGGTGCTCGACGATGGAGGTGGGGGAGTCGGTTTCGTCGACCGAGACTTCAATTTCAAATGGACGGGAGGCGGAGGCCGCCTTGATGTGGCCCGCCATTTTTTCGCAGTGCGCGATGGCGCGGGCGTATTTGACGTCGGCGCGGAAAAGGGTCTCGCGGCTGAACCGCAAGGGGTCGGAGTTTCCCTGAAGGGGGAACTCTTTTTCCAGATAATCATTGGTCCAGTTCGCGGAGGCGAAGACGCCGTCGTTGACCATTGAATCGACTTCCCGCTGGAGGGCCGCCTCGTCCATGCGGTCGGCCTCGTTGACGACGAAGGCGCTGGGGTCGATGGTGAAAAAGCAGAAGCCGGCGGAGGCGGTGCGCTGGACATCGGCCTCGGTTTTCAGATGGTCGGCGTCGGCTCCCCACGGGCTCGTGTAGCCCTCGGCGGCGAGGGCGGATTGGGCGGCGGACATGACCTCCTCGGCGGTGCGGTGGGTGCGGTCCATTTCGCGGATGGATTGCTGGGCGAAGATGGGGGCGAAATCGCTTTTGCGGACGGAGCGGAGGTGGCCCGGGGTGGCGAGGCCGAGGCGGTCGCCAAAGCCGAAGGACTTTTTGAGGCCGAGAGTTACGGGTTGAGTTTTCACGTGCGAAACAGGACGGATTCCGACTTGAACGCGGCGATCGCCGCAGCCAAGGCGGCCATTGCATAAACAGTGGAGGAGAGAAAAACAACAGAAATCAAACCCCAGTGGAAGACGCCGCTGAGGATCTCCTTGGAGACGAGGCTGACGTTGAGGATGGGGATGAACGCGAGGGGGAGAGTCAGGTCGAGGCCGGGCAACAGGGCGGCCATGGAGGGGACCATGATGACCATCATGAGGGGGGAGAGGTAGCTTTGGGCCTCGCGGTAATTGCGGGCGAAGCTGGCGATGGCGAGCTGGACGGCGGCGAAGCTGATGGCGACGGGGATGACCAGCATGAAGACGCCGAAGAGCCCGGGGAGGCTGAGGTCGAAGGGCATGGAGCCGCCCTTGGACATCTCGCGCGTGGCGAGGAGGGGGATCATGAGCGTGATGGTGTTGGAGAGGAGGGCGACGACGGTGGTGAGGATGGAGGCGGTGACGACGAGGAGGAACTTGCCGAGGACGAGCTCGGTGCGGCCGATTGGGCTGGCGAGGATGGTCTCGATGGTGCCGCGCTCCTTTTCGCCGGCGGTGAGGTCGAGGGCGGGGGCCATGCAACCGACGAAGGACATGAAGATGATGAGGTACGGGATGAAGCCGCCGAGGAGATTGCCGCCGACCTTGGTGGCGGGGGCGACATTCTCCTCGAGGGTTTCGAAGGGCTTCAATTCCGCTTTGGAGAGGCCGGCCTTGCCGAGGGTTCGTTCGACCATTTCGTCGCGGAAATCGCGGACGATGTTCTGCAGGCTTTTGACGGCGATCTGGGAGCGGATTTCGCCCGCGTAATGGTAGATTTTGACGACGGGGAGGTTGGTCCCGTCCCGGGATTCCAACGAATTGGGGAACTCGACGGCGGCGCGGATTTTTTTCTCGGAAATGCGGGCGACGTAATCGGCGGAGAACGGGGCGAGGGAGAGACTGCTCTCCTTTTTGATCCGCTCGACGAGGGCGGGGGAATTTTCGGCGCCGATGACCATGACCGGGGACTGCTCGGATTGGACCTTCTTGACGCTCTTGCTGGCGAGGGCGCCGAAGGAGAGGAAGATCACGGGGAACATGACGATCGGGATGACGATGGTGGAGATGATCGTGCGTTTGTCGCGGAGGGCGTCGAGCAGCTCCTTGCGGTAAACGATGGAGATTTGGCGGAGGTTCATGGGCCGGGAGCGACGGTTTGGATGAAGATTTCCTCGAGGTCCGACTGGCCGGAGCGGGCGCGGAGGTCCGCGAGGGAGCCCTCTGCGAGGAGCTTTCCGTTGTGGATGATGCCGATGCGGTCGCAGAGTTTCTCGACCTCGCTCATGACGTGGCTGGAGAAAATCACCGTCTTGCCGCTATTGCGGCACTCGCGGATGAAGGCGATGATGGATCGCGCGGTCATCACATCGAGTGTGGCGGTGGGTT
>CAZSXX010000309.1:0-5614 GCA_964611245.1 uncultured Verrucomicrobiota bacterium
GCGAGGTTGAGCCCAACAAAAAAACGGGCTCGCAGCGTTTCGCTGCGAGCCCGCCAAAGATCATTAAAAGAAGTGGATTACGGGCTGATAAAAAACCCGCCCCCGCTCGACGCCGCTTTCATGGTTTGGGTGACTGTCCGTTGCTGCGTGATCATCGAAGCCACCTGTGCCGTCAGGCTCGCCGTTGACGCCGATGGAAGTTGGGAAACCGCGGCTCCCGTCGATTCTTGGACCAACATGCTGCCCGCGGCCACCTGAGTGGACTGGGCCTGCCCCGGCGCGGTGAAATCTGCGGTGCCAGACAGGACGGAAACCTGATGTTCCAGGGTGTTCACCGAGAAATCCCCCGCTTTGACATTCACGGTCCCCTGCGGAAACAGAACGGTCAATCCTGCGGGTTGCGCATCACTCCGCCGGACACTCCCAACCATCTGGCCTTGATCCAAGTTGAGCAGGAATTTGGGCATGTTGATCCGAAACCGGGAATTTTGTCCGATGGAAATCATGCGACTGGACCCATCAAGGACCAACTGGACGGATTCTCCGGAGCCCGTGGTGATCAACACATCATCCGGAATGATGTCGCCAGCCTTGAGCCGGACGGGCAGGCCATTGCGGACATACTGGGGCGATCCTTTGACGGACTGCACCAACGCCGAGGCGCCCTGAACCGAAGGAAATCCTGCCAAACAGAGAAAAATCGCCGCCAATGCGCAGTGCAGCACGGCCCGGCCATGGAGTTTCATCATATCAGTTTTAAGTTTAGTTTTTTAATTTGGCAGTCAGTATATGCGGAAATCCTCCGTTCCGTCAAATCTTTACCGCCGTGAATTTGAGGCTTTTTGCGGGGGAAACTGACCCTATTTTGACGTGGCGACGTCCGGGCGGCGCAGCGTTTCCGGCCCAACCCACCGGGTGTTGTGCTTGACCACCCAGGGTGGGTCGATTTTTGCCGGACCCATGCGGCCGTACGACTGGTCGTCCATGCCGTGGAACGGGAGCGGTTCAACAGTTGTGCCAGTGGCGACATGGAAGTCCGCATCCTTGTCCCATCCATCAATATAAAGGAAGAAATCGCGCTGCAGGCCGGGAGCTTTGGGAGGAATTCGGTCAGCTTGGAACCGGAGCGTCAGTTCGTCGCCGGCGTTGAGCAGGACAAGAGCGTCATCCCGTTGCGCCAGCAACTCATCAACGCTCCCATAGCGGGTGCACCAACCCGAGACGTTCAGCCGCCAAGGCGGCCGCGAAGACGCCACCTCATACTTCGGGGTGAGCGGCTGCGACGCCGGAAGGTCCTCAAACTCGCTGAAGCCGCGGAAGTGCAAATCGGTGGAATCGGCGGCCATCGAATGAATCCGCGAGTCCGCATTGCCTTGCTTTTCAAAAAGCGCGATGCGGTCCCAATGGATTTCGAACCCAGCGGTCAGCCGCAGTTTCTGGCTGCCGGGCGGAAGCTTGCCCTCAAGTTCGATCACGATCGTCTTCGTTTTCCCTGCGGGTGCCCCCGCGGTGACATTGACCGGCTCCCATTTTCCTCCGCGCTCCACCTCCAGGACCGGGAATGGAAACGGAAGGTCAGGAAGATGGGAGGCGGCGATGTTCGCCATGCCCCCGCCAAAGCGGAGCCAGCCGGTCAGGGCGAGGACAAGCGGGCGCTCCACGGGGAGCGGGCCAAAATCAAGTTCGACACCGTGCCGTTCGGCCATGCCGCGCCGCTGGGGAATATGAAGCTGCGGCGGGGAAACCATTGTTTGGTCAATGGATTGCAGCGCCCGGGTCACATCCGCTCCTTCGAGGTTCTTGGCCCTCAAAAGTTCCCGGCGGCCACCGAGAGTCACGAGGCCACTCGGCGGAAAGGGCCGGCCAGGAACAAGCTTGTCCGTGGGATGAACCTCGGTTCCCGGCGGATGATCCACCACCACAAGCTTGGCTTCATCCAAATAAAGGACCTCTCGGAGTTCCTCGGTGATCTGGACCTGATAGGCATTGTTCAGGGGCTGGAAATTGGCCTCAGTTCCGATCCAAACATATTCGTCGGGATCCGCCTCAATGTGTCTTCCTTCCGCCACAGGAAGGCCGAGTGGCGCAGCCCCCAAAAGGTCGGTGACAAATCGATGTTTGGTTCCATCCCAAACGTAAAGGTAGGGACAGGATCCCGTGGGAAGAATCAGCTCCGCCAACAGGATGTTCGTGCATTCGACTCTCAAGTCCACCGACGGAACGGCGAGATCGAACCAACGGACGGTGAGGGTTTCGACATTGGTCGCTCGTCCCACACCGATCGCCACCGGAAGCTGCAACACCGTGCGGATGGTGCGGAGTCCGCCCGTCTGCGTTTCCAACTTCACCCCCAGCCCGCTTGCGTTGGACCGGTTGCCAAACAGGCGCAGCTTGACCATGTGGTTTAAGTTCGCGCCTTCGTTTTGGAAAAGCCTGAGACCCGCGGATTCAGTGGCAACCAGCAAATCCAGGTCGCAATCATTGTCAAAATCGACCAAGTCGATGGATGAAATTCCCGCTAGACTGGCTTGGTTGATCCCCAATTCCGCGGTGGTCTCGACGAATCCTTCGCGGCCCAAGTTGCGCCAGACCCGCAGTCCAGGGCCGGCCGCAAAGACATCCAACCAACCGTCGTTGTCATAATCCGCGAGTTTGAGGACGCGAACCGGCCCGGAATCGATCGTTCGCTTTTCGTTCAGGCCGTTGAGGTTGATTTCGATTTTCCCGGCGGAGGCGATGGCCGTGTCGATGCGAAGGTCGTTGTTGAGGTCCCCGGAGGCAATGATGCCAGTGGACCAACTGGGGGCGTTCGTCGGCGCCAGAGGGCCGCCGCGCTGCTTCAACAGGAACAGCGGCTGCTGGCCTTCGCGCGCGACGGCGACGTCCATGATGTCGTCCCCATTCCAATCATCGGCCACGATCTGCCGCGCGGCGGTGATCCCCGCAGGCACGCCCGACGTGGCCGAAATGTCGCGGAAAAGCAAATTGCCGAGGTTGCGGAAGACGCGGACATCATTGGTCTGCGCCGTGACCACGAGCAAATCGAGCTTCCCTGTGAAATCAAGGTCGACCAACGCGCCATCGACCGCCGCCAATCCAGCCAGTCGCGTGAACGGGGTGGACTCCATAAACGCGCCATTGGTGGCGAACTTGAACACGTGGCTCCCTTTTTCTCCCAGCACCAACACATCCTCAAATCGGTCGTTCTGAAGGTCGCCGACGAGCGCCTTGCGGTACACATTGCTTTCCATCACGGCGGCGGCTGGGCCCAGCGGCTGAAAAGCATTGTTCGTGTTCAGCAGGACACGGAACCCATGGCCTCGGTCGATGACAAACAGGTCCACGGCTCCACGATGGTTGACGTCAAGAAGGCCCACCGGCCCAAAATAGTTTCTGGCATTGCCGCCGAACCAGGTTTCCGTCGCTTCCTTGAAGGCGACCTTGACGCCCGCCCGGCTGGGCTGCTCGAGGCGAAATGGCGCCCGCGCCTGGGTGTGAATGCTTTTCTCATACGTTTCAGGCCCAGCGGGAGGGCCTCCAGCGTTCTTGGCCTGAATGGCTTGGTGGATTTCGAGCTCCTTTTTCGACTCGGCGTCCCGTCCGGAGCGGGCCAGGGCTTGGCTCAAGTTGTAATGCGCGGCGCCGTGCTCCGGCTCCAAATCGATGGCGGCCTGGAAGGATGAAATGGCGTCCTCGAGCTGCTTGAGCTGCAAATGGGCCATGCCAAGCTGGAAGTTCGCGGCCGCCACATTGGGATCGAGATCGCGGGCCATCTGGAGCTCCTTGACCGCTTCGATCGATTGGCCCAGCCGATTGAGCGCGCACCCGGCAATAAAGTGGGCCGCGGCGGAATTGTTGTCCAACTCAATGGCGGTTTTAGCGGATTTCAGGGCCTCCTCCGCGGCTCCAGCCAGCAGGTGGGCGTTCGCGAGATTGAGATGGGCGTCGAATTCAGTGGGTTGCAGGCCGGCCGCTTTGGCGAAAGCGCCGATCGCCTGCGCCGCGCTCGCCTTGTCCAAGTAGTTCTTGCCCGAATTCATCAACGCCAAGTATTCCTCCTCGGCGCTGGCGGCGGTCTGTGGACTGGATTTTGTGGGACCCCCCTTGCCGCAACCGCTGGAAAACACGAGCAAAACGGCCACCGCCAAGATCCTGCCGACGACCAAATGGATCAAAGGATTCATTTGGGGGACGATATGAATGGCATTCACAGACGCCAGAATAAAGTGGCGGAAATGTGGTGAATCGGCGGAAACGGGGCGTCGAGAAGGATCGACCGAATGGAGCCCGCCTACAATTCCTCGCCGAGCTCCACGTTCCAATACGCCAGATCCAGGAAATGTTTCCAGCTATCGTGGTAATTCATCCCAATATTGACCTGGATGAACGGCCGCCATTTCGGGCGCTTCGGCTTCCGGATCAAATGAAGTCCGGCTTCCTGCGGCGTCCGGTTGGCTTTGCGCGTGTTGCACTTGATGCACGAGCACACAATGTTCTCCCAAGTCGTCGGCCCGCCCCGGTCGCGGGGGATGACATGGTCCAGGTTCAAATCCCGGCGGTCGAACACCTTGCCGCAATACTGGCAAGTGTTGTGGTCTCGCTCAAAAATGTTGTGGCGCGTGAACTTGACTTCCTTCTTCGGCTGGCGGTCAAAGAACGAAAGTAGGATCACGCGCGGGACGCGAATCCGGAACGAAATGGTGTGGATGCTCTCCGGGTGCGGCTCCTGCCGCGAGAGGTCATGCCACTGCGAGAAATTGAACGTCTGGAACGAACCGTCCGCGTGGTCGAGCACGACCTGCGCGTGGCCCTCGAAAAGCAAAGTTAGGGCCCGCCGGGCGGAGCAGACGTTAACGGCCTGCCACAAACGGTTTAACACCAAGACTTGTTGATTCAGGAAACTGTTCACAACGCCCCGGATTAATTGCGGCGGAAAGTACCATACGGTCCTCAGGGGTGTCAACTGGCGCAAAAACGCGGTCGTCAACCTCGATTGACACCCAATTCTTGCCTTTCACCGCTGCCGATCAGGGTCTACGGGGCGCCAGCCGCAGGGCTCGGCGGGCGGCCATCGGCGCCGCCCCCATCGAGGTCGATGAGAATTTCGCGCGGGTCCGCGCCATTGGCGGGCCCAACCAAGCCGCGGTTTTCCAACTCGTCCATGACCCGGGCGGCCCGGCCATAGCCAAGCCGCAGGCGACGTTGCAACAACGAAACACTGGCCTTTTGTTCGCTGCGGATCACCTCAATGCATTGCTGAATCACTTCCTCGTCCTCATCGCAGCCGCTCTCCTCCGCCTCCCGCGCCGTCGGCTTGGAAAGCTGCTGGTGAATCTCCATCTCGTAGCTCGGCTTCCCCTGCTTGCTGATGTGGTCAACGATGGCGGTGATTTCCTGGTCGGTGATCAGAACACCCTGCGCGCGCGTGAGCTTCGCGGCCCCGGGCGGAAGGTAAAGCATGTCACCTTTGCCAAGCAACTTGTCCGCGCCCATGGCGTCCAGAATGGTGCGCGAATCGACCTTGGCCGCGACTTGGAACGCGATGCGGGCCGGAATGTTGGCTTTGATGACGCCAGTGATGACATCCACCGATGGCCGCTGCGTGGCCACAATG
>CAZSXX010000310.1:0-5541 GCA_964611245.1 uncultured Verrucomicrobiota bacterium
GCTGATTTCGGAGGCGGGGATGGTCCCAATGTGGCGGAGGGCGGCGGGGTCGTTCCAGGCGTGGTTGTGGAACTGGACTTTGGCGTAGGTGGAGCGGCGTTGTTCGAGGGTGATTTCGAGGCGATCGCAGATGGCTTGCTCGGACATGGGTTGGTGGGTGCCGAGGGCGGTGAGGATGTCGAGGGAGGCGGCGGCGGCGGCGATTTGGGCGAAGAGGGTCTTGAAGAGGAGGCCGACGGGGGCGGTGCGGGTGGCGTCTGGGATGATGATGAGGAGGCGTTTGCCGCGGCAGTTTTCGGCGGGGCAGGCTTGGGCGACGAGGCGTTGGACGCCGTCGTCTGAAATGGGATGGCCGTGCGGTCCCTCGGCGGAGAAAGTGGGTTCGGATTTGGGCGGCAAAGCGATTGTCATTTTGATCGGAGCCCGCGGCGCGCGGGGCAGGCGAAGAATCCGACATTTTGTGGGAGTCTGAAATGTTTTTTTTGGGGCCCGCGGCCCGCTGGATTGCAGATTTGGCGGATGAGTTGGACGGAACCCGAGGCCGGCTATTGACCGGGTATTGATTGCTTTTTGGGAGTGGAAGCCGCATTGTTCAACCATGAGCAATCCGGCGAGAGAAACCGAGAGCGCTGACGCCACGACACTGAAAACGAAGGGGAAACTTGGCGCCGATGGCGAGGCCCAACACGCAGCGGAGGATCCTTTCGTCAAGGCGGTCTTGAAGATGGCGCGTCCGCGGGGGGAATGGCCCGCGGATTTTGCGAGGAATCACGGGCATTATCTTTTTGGAGAGCCTAAACGGGATTGAAAGCGCTTTTCGCGGACACTTCCTACTTTATCGCGCTGCTCGATCAGAACGAGTCGATGCATCGGCGTGCGATCAGCCATCTTCTTTCCGGCGCGGAGATGGTGACGACGGAGTTTGTGCTCATTGAGTTGGGGAATGCGATGTCGAGGGGGGAGGACCACGTGGAGTTTGGAGCGATAGTCCATTCCCTTCGGGCGAGCCCGAAGGTGCGGTTGGTCCCGCTATCGTCGGAGTATTTTGAGCTGGGACTGAAGCTGATGCTGGCGAGGACGGACAAGGAATGGTCGTTGGTGGACTGCGTTTCGATGGAGGTCATGCGGCAGTTGGAGATTGAGGAGGCGTTGACCACGGACAAGCATTTCAAGCAGGCAGGGTTTCGCGCGCTTCTTCGTTGAGGGACCGGCGGCGGCGACATCCAAAGGGATCGGGGGCTTTCCTGTTTTCCGGAGGGGATGGACGCTTGTTTGGGTCGCAACTGGTTGAATTCAGGGTAAATGAAGTATATCTAATCGATCTGATGAGTATTTGGTGGATGCTTTGGACGCTTGTTTGGTGTTTGGGGTGGGTGGGGCGGCGGGAAAAATAGTTTGATTTTTTTGTGGGGAGGGTCAGCGGTTGACCCACCCCAAGTGGGAGGATGGGCTGAAATAAATTGAAAGGATAATTATATGAACATTCGATCGGACAGCCCGTTTTTTGGTATTGGGGAGCAGGAGTTGGGGGATTTGTTGATGGAGGCGGAGTTCCGCACGGTGGAGGAGTTGGCGGAGGTGTGGACGCGGGCGTACAATAGGGACGTGAACGAGACGCAGATGAAGCGCTTTTTGCGGCGGGCGCGGATGGAGCGGGAGATGCGGGAGATGGAGGATGACGCAGGGATGGCGGACCGGCTGTCGGCGCGGTTGAAGGATGGGAAGGCGCGGGATGGGGTGATCGAGGTGGCGCGGCAGAAGTTGCTGGAGGAGGCGGTGGAGAAGGGGGACCAGAAGTTGATGCTGGAGTTGTACCGGGCGACGAACGAGGAGCGGGCGCGGGCGCAGGAGGTGGAGGTGAAGCAGCGGTGCGCGGCGGTGGCGGAGGAGAAGGCGAGGATTGGGTGGCGGAAGCTGGAGTTGGAGCAGGCGAAGTCGGTGATGCGGCTGTTGCCGGCGATCCGGGCGGCGTTGATGGAGGGGGCGGCGAGGGTTGGGGAACGGGGGGCGAACGTGGGGGAGTTGTTGTTGGCGGTGGGGGGGCGGTTGTTGGGGGAGGGGAACGGGACGTGATTCTGGGCGTTCACTGTTTGGTCCGACGTCGGCGAGCCGGGGGGGACTTGAGGGTGACGGCGAATTCCTCCAGACACCGCGCGGTTGGACGCCTAGCCTCGGTTGGGGCGATGGTGCAGGTTTTCGTCTTGAAAGGATCCCATGCACCGTGCATGGTGCATGGATGGCGACGACGACGATTTCAATTTCGGAGGCGGCATATGAGCGTCTCCGCAAATTCAAGAATCCTGACCAGAGCTTTTCCGACGTCATTCTTGAGCAAGTCGCCGATCCTCCGGCGGTGAGTTGCGGGGAATTGTTGGCGCAACTCGAAAGGCTGAAAGGCCAACCGATTGGCGTTCCCAAGCTGATGAGGAACATCCGCGAAGGCCGCGGGCGCCGGTCGAATCGTTCCAAGCTTAAATGATCTTCGACACGACTTTTCTCGTGGACCTGGAAGAGGAACTGCGCGAGGGACGCGTTGGGGCAGCCCAACGTTTTTTGGCCGCGCATCGTTCCGATGGACCGAGCGTGACTGTCATCTCGTTGGGGGAAATCGCGGCCGGGATGGAAGACAGCGAGGCGGCGCGTTATTTCCTTTCGCGTTGGCGCGTGCTGAACTTACGGCCGGAGATCGCGCTCACGGCGGCGAGCATCGACCGGCTCTTGATGAGAACGGGGGATCGCCTGGGGGAGAATGACAATTGGATCGCGGGGTTCGCCCGTTATTACGGGGAGGCGCTGGTTTCCAACGACCGGGCGTTCGACCGGGCGCCTGGACTTCGGCGCGTTGGCTATTGACGTCAGATGGTTTGGGAGAGGAAGCCGCCGTCGACGCGGAGGTCTGTGCCGGTGATGAAGGAACTGGCGGCGTGGGAGGCGAGAAAGACGGCGGCGCCGATGAGTTCCCTGGACTCGCCAAAGCGGGCCATGGGGGTGTGGGCCCAGATGGATTGGGTGCGGGGGGTGGGGGAGCCGTCGGGGTGGAAGAGGAGGGCGCGGTTTTGTTCGGCGGGGAAGAAGCCGGGGGTGATGGAGTTGACGCGGACGCCTTTGGGGGCCCATTCGCGGGCGAGGAATTGGGTGAGGTTGAGGACGGCGGCTTTGGCGGCGGAGTAGGCGACGACGCGGGAGAGGGGGAGGTGGGCGGAGACGCTGGCGATGTTGATGATGGAGCCGCGGCCGGCGGCGAGCATGGGGGGGCCGAAGACCTGGCAGGGGAGGAGGACGCCGCCGAGGAGGTTGAGGTCGAGGTTGGCGCGGAAGTCGTCGAGGGCGATGTCCTGGAATTTTTTGTCGGGGGTGACGGTGACTTTGGGGTCGTTGCCGCCGGCGGCGTTGATGAGGATGGTGGGGGCGCCGAGGCGGGAGGAGACGAGGGCGAGGCATTGCTCGAGGCTGGCGCGGTCGGAGGCGTCGCCGGGGGCGAATTGGGCGCGGCCGCCGGAGGCGGTGATGGAGCGGGCGCGGTCCTCGCCGCGTTGGCGGTTGCGCCCGACGACGGCGACGTTGGCGCCGGCTTGGGCGAGGCCTTCGGCGAGGGCGCCGCCGAGGACGCCGGTGGCGCCGATGACGACGGCGACGTCGTGGGAGAGGTCGAATAGTGGCGACATATTTTTGAGGGGCCGATTGTGGGAGATTGAGGGATCAAGGGAAGCAAAAATCACGGTGGAGGATGGGGTGGTTGGGTTTTTTCCTGAAGGGAGATTGCGCGGGGGGGCGGGGAGGAGAATCGGGGGGAAGGCGGGTCGAGGTTTGGGCCGGGGTGTGGTTGGTTGGGTGACTATGAAAATGCGAATGGCAATGGCGGTTTTGTGCGGGGCGGCGACGATGGGGCAGGCGGAGAATTTGAGGTATGACCAGGCGCCGAGGGCGGTGCAGCAAACGTTGACGGCGAGCTCGGGGGGGAACCCGATCCAGTCGATCGACCGGCGGACGCAGCGTGGGGGGAATGTGTATGACGCGCGGTGGACGGAGGATGGGGTGACGCAGCATTTGACGGTGACGGAGGGTGGGCAAATCATCGGGACGCCGGCGACGGTGATCGCGGGGGCGGCAGTGGTGACGCCGGGGCAGCCGACCGGGTTGGACGCGGGGCGGAATGTGACGTTGGCGAACCGGACGAGCGTGGCGCTGGCGGACGCACCGCAGGCGGTGCGGGCGGCGATCAACGCGCAGATTCTCAACGCGGGGATTGAATCGATGGAGCGTGGGATTTGGAATGGGCAGAACATTTACGAGGTGAATTACCGGGAAAATGGGCAGGCGCGGACGTTCCAAGTGACGGAGGCGGGGAGGCCGGTGGCGGGGAATCCGGCGGGGAGGGAGTGGCAATTGAGGCACGCGGGGCTGGCTAAGGAGAATGTGAGACTTTCGGGGGGGATCAAGATGGAATTGGACCGGGCGCCGATGGAGGTGCGGAGGACGGTGTCGAGGATGGCGGTGGGGGCGAAGATCGAGGATTTTGAGTATGGAAGTTGGGAGGGGCGCGGGGTGTACCAGGCGGCGTTCAAGCGGGATGGGGAGCATGTGGAGTTGCAGGTGCTGGAGGATGGGTCATTGCTGACGTCGGCGGCGGAGGGGTCGGCGGTGGCGGGAGGAAGGGGGGGGCGAGGGTGGCGGGCGCGGCACGCGGGGTTGGCGGACACGAATGTGCCGCTGTCGGGGAGCGTGAAGATAGACCTGGGGGCGGCGCCGAGGGAGGTGCAGACGACGGTGACGCGGATGGCGAATGGGGCGCGGATCGAGGATTTGGAGCGGGGGCAATGGAATGGGCGGACGGTTTATGAGGCGGGGTTCAAGCGGAATGGGAGCCACACGGAGTTGCAGGTGCTGGAGGATGGGACGATTTTGACGAAGGCGCCGGCGGGGGCGGTGGGGGGGCCGGGGACGGGGGTGTCAGGGGAAGGGAGGCGGCAAGATTTTTAAGAAATTCCGCAACTTTTTTTGGCGCGGGCGCGTATTACAGGCAAAGGAGGGAAGAAATCGGTTTGGGTTTACTCTGACAAAGTAAATAGATATGCGCGGCCTCACTTCGAGGCCGCTTTTTTTCTTTTGCTGGAAGGCCGGATGCGGGAATGAGGGGGCGGCGAAATTGACTTTTGGAGGGTTCGCCGGTAATAACGGGCCAAGACAAATTGAAGGAGGGGGATTGATTGTCTTGAGCGAAACCGCGCCGGTTAGAAAAACAGGTTTGGAGGGGGAGACCGTCAACATTTTGATGGTGGATGATTCGCCGGACAAGCTGCTGGCGATCGAAAGCATTTTGCAGTCGCTGGGGCAGAACCTGGTGAAGGCGACGTCCGGGCAGGAGGCTCTGCGGGCGTTGCTGAGGCAGGAGTTCGCGGTGATCCTGCTGGATGTGAACATGCCGGGGATGGATGGGTTCGAGACGGCGGAGTTGATCCGGCAGAAGCAAAGTTTGGAGCACATCCCGATCCTGTTTGTGACGTCGCTGAGCACGACGGACTCGGACATTTTCCGCGGGTA
>CAZSXX010000311.1:0-5518 GCA_964611245.1 uncultured Verrucomicrobiota bacterium
CCCCCCCCCCCCCCCCCCCCCCCCCCCCCCCCCCCCCCCCCCCCCCCCCCCCGCGGGGGACATCCCGCCGCGGCGGAATCCGGCGCACCTGCAATTGATCCTGGAAACGCTGGATGGGGCGGAGCCGAAAGGGGGAACGACGCTGGCGCAGGGTTTGCATGAGCTGGCGGAGCGAATCCGTCCGAGGGGATTGGTCATCATTCTGTCCGATTTTTTCAGCGAGGTGGAGGAATTGATCAACGCGTTCCAGCATTTGCGGTTCCGGAAGCATGATCTGGCGCTGTTCCATTTGTTGGACCGGGCGGAGGTGGACTTCAAGTTCGACCGGCCGATCCGGTTTTTGGACATGGAGGGGAACGGGAGCGTGGTGACCGAGCCGGCGATCATCCGCGACGAATATGTGAGGCAGATGGACCGATTTGTGGCGCGGCTGCGGGATGGGTGCCACGAGGTCAAGGCGAGCTACCATCGGATCATCAGCGACGAGGATCACGAGAAGATCCTGGCGGAGTTCCTGATTGAGCGGGCGCGGGTAGCCATAGCAGCGTAGATGACGTTCCTACAGCCATTCATCCTTTGGGGCCTGCCGCTGCTGCTGTTGCCGGTGATCATTCATTTGGTCAACCGGATGCGGCACCGGACGGTGCCATGGGCGGCGATGCGGTTTCTATTGCAGGCGACGCAAAGCTCGACGAGCCACGCGAAGCTGCGGCAATTCCTGATCCTGGCGCTGCGGGTCCTGGCGGTGGTGGCGTTGATCCTGTTTTTGGGCCGTCCGCTGGCAGGGGGTTGGCTGGGATTGGCGCTGGCGCCGGCGCCGGACTCGATCCTGTTGCTGCTGGACCGGTCGGCGAGCATGGAGGCGCGGGCGCCGGGGCAAACGGCGAGCCGACGGGAGGCTGCGATCGAGCGGTTCACGCAGGCCGCGCAGGTGTTTGACCGGGCGAGCCACATTGTGTTGATCGACAGCGCGACGCGGCAGCCGCAGGAGATTTCGGTGGGCGCGTTGGGGAGCCTGCCGCAGGCGGCGGGGACGGACACGGCGGCGGACATTCCGGCCATGCTGCAAACGGCGCTGAAATGGCTGGTGGACACGCGGTCGGGAGCGGCGGAGATATGGATCGCGTCGGACCTCCAGGATTCGAACTGGATGCCGGAGGATGGGCGGTGGAAATCATTGCTGGACCAGTTCCGGGCGCTGCCACAAAAGGTGCGTTTCCGGATTTTGAGCTTTGAGGCCGCCGGGGAGCCGA
Source organism: uncultured Verrucomicrobiota bacterium (assembly GCA_964611245.1). Lineage (GTDB taxonomy): Bacteria > Verrucomicrobiota > Verrucomicrobiia > Limisphaerales > SXQI01 > CAZSXX01. The sequence continues at coordinate 1,254 of CAZSXX010000311.1, forward strand.
ACACGTCCGTGACGCTGCAGGAGATTGTGCGGCGGGACCGCGGGGCGCAGGGGAATTTGGCGTATGTGCTGGATTTGCAGCGGACCACGGCGACGACCAACTTCATTCCGGTGGCGATTTCATTGGGGGAAGCGCGTTCGCAAACAGAGATCGGAGCGGAAGGGACGTCGATCCGGTGGCGCAACAACCTGTTGCTTGATGGATCGCGGCCGAGCGGGTGGGGATCGTTTGAGCTGCCGGCGGACGCGAACCCCCGGGACAACAGCGCATATTTTGTTTTCGGGGAGAGGATGCCTTTGAAGGCGTCGATTGTTTCGGAGAGAAGCGAGGCGGCGAGGATTGTGTCGATCGCCGCGCAGGACGCGGGGAACGCGGCGATGCAAGTCCAACCGGACGAGGCCGGGAACCTTGACCTTGGGCCGCTGGCGCTGGTGGTGTGGGGGGCGCCGTTGCCGACGGGGAATTTGGCGGACCGGCTGAGGGCGTTTGTGACGGAAGGGGGCGTGGTTTTGTTCCTTCCGCCCGGGGCAGGCGCGGTGGGGGCGATGGAGGGTGTGGCGTGGGGGGAAGTCGAGGGGGCGGGGGCCTCGCCGCACCGGGTGGCGCGGTGGGACGAGGAGCAGGGGCCGCTGGCGCGGACGGAGGAGCGGATCAGCCTGCCGTTGGCCGAGGTGGAGTTCGCGAAGCGGCAGCGGATTTCGGGGGAGGCGCAGGCGCTGGCGGCATTTTCGGATGGGGCGCCGTTTTTGGTCAGGAAAACGATTGGGCGGGGCGAGATTTATTTTTGCGCGTCGCGGGCGGCGGATGACTGGTCCACGTTGAGCGACGGGCAGGTGTTGGTGCCGATGATGCAGCGGTTGCTGCAATCCGGGGCGCGTCGGCTGCAAAGCGCGGTGATGGCGACGTGCGGGGATTTGGGCCCGGCGCTGGGGGAGATGCCATGGGCGCCGGTGGCGGGAAGCGGGGCGCGGGATCCGAAAATCCACGCGGGCGTTTTCCAGGCCGGGAACCGATATTTGGCGGTCAACCGTCCGGCGTCGGAGGACGCGCCGGAGCGATTGGAGGCGCAGGGGGCGACGCGGCTTTTCGGGGAATTGCCCGCGCAGATCTGGCAGGAGTCCGGGAACCGGGCGGACCGGTTGCAGGGGGAGATTTGGAAGCTGTTCCTGATTGGAATGATGCTGTTCCTGCTGCTTGAGGGATGGCTGATCCTGCCGCAGGTGGGGGCGCGTGGAGGCGACGCGGTTTCCGCGGCCAGGCCGGGCCGGAGGGAGGCGGCCGCCACATGAGCCATTGGTCGTTCGCGGTGACATGGCCGGCGCTGCTTGGGGCGGCCTGCTTGTGGGCGGTTTCCGGGTGGGTTTGCCGGGCGAATTATCTGCGGTCGGGGAAGCGTCGGGCGGTGCTCCGGCTGGAGGTTTTGCGGTTCGTGTTGATCACGCTGCTGGCGGTGACGCTGTTGCGGCCGGAGTGGGTGCAGATTTCGCGGAAATCAGCGCGGCCGGAAGTGGTGGCGCTGGTGGACGGCTCGCGCAGCATGGAGACGCGGGATGTATTGGGGACGAATGGAGTGGCGAGCCGTGCGGAATGGGTGACGAACCAAATCCAGGGGCGGTTTTGGAAGCCGATTGAGGACAGCGCGAAGGTTTCGGTGGCGCAATTCTCGGCGCGCACCACGAACAAGACGGCGACGGCGCAGGAGGGGACGGACCTGAACGCGGCGCTGGACCAATTGTTGCAGGGGCAGGAGAATTTGAAGGCGGTGCTTTTGCTGACGGATGGGGACTGGAATTTGGGGAAATCGCCGGTGAGCGCCGCGACGCGATACCGGGAACAGAGGGTGCCGATTTTCTCGGTCGCGGTGGGGCGGGAGACGCCATTGCCGGACTTGCAATTGGAGGCGGTGAACCCGCCGTCCTACGGCCTTTTCGGCGAGCAGATCACGATTCCGTTCACGATCAAAAGCCATTTGGACCGGGAGGTGAAAACGACGGTGACGCTGCTGGACGGCGATCGGGTGGAGACGAAAAAGCAGATCACGATCGCGCCGCACGGCGACCACCATGACAACGTGCTATGGTTTCCGAGGGCGGCGGGGGCCGCGACGCTGACCTTGAAGCTGCCGATCGAGGAGGACGAATCGCTCAAGGACAACAACGAGTCGACGTTCCCGATCAATGTGCGGCTGGAGACGCTGAAGGTGCTGGTGGTTGAGTCGACGCCGAGGTGGGAGTACCGGTTCCTGCGGAACGCGTTGGCGCGGGATCCCGGGATCGAGATGCAGAGCGTGCTATTCCACCCGGGAATGGCGGCGGGCGGGGGGAGAAATTATCTGCCGGGATTCCCGGGTTCGAAGGAGCTGCTGGCGCGGTATGACGTGATTTTTATTGGGGAGGTGGGAATTGGGGAGAAGGAGCTTTCGGCGCAGGACGCGGAGTTGATCAAGGGATTGGTGGAGCAGCAGGGGAGCGGGCTGGTGTTCATCCCGGGGCGGCAGGGGCGGCAGTTCACGTTTGGGGAGAGCGCGCTGAAGGATTTGATGCCGGTGTTGTTCGACACGAGCAAGCCGGAAGGGATCGGGCTGCAGAATGAGGGGGTGGTGACGCTTTCGACGGTGGGGCGGCGGCATTTGCTGACGCGGTTTGACGCGGATGAAAATCGGAACGACGAGATTTGGAAGCAGCTGCCGGGCTTTTATTGGTCGGCCAGCGTGGAGCGGAGCCGGCCGGGGTCGGAGGTGCTGGCGGTGCATTCGGCGCTGCGGAACGCGCATGGGCGTATGCCGGTGTTGGTGACGCGCAATGCGGGGGCGGGCAAGGTGCTGTTCATGGGGACGGACAGCGCGTGGCGGTGGCGGCGGGGGGTGGAGGACCGGTATCATTACCGGTTTTGGAGCCAGGTGGTCCGGTGGATGGCGCACCAGCGGCACCTGTCGCAAAAGGATGGGATCCGGCTGACGTACAGCCCTGAATCGCCGCGGATTGGGGACACGGTTTACCTGCAGACGGCAGTGCTTGACGGGGCCGGGTTCCCGCTGGAGAAGGGATTGGTGACCGCCAGCGTCGCGGCGCCGTCGGGACGGACGGAGCAAATCCAGTTCGCGCCGGTGGAAGGAGGGTGGGGAGTGTTCAATTCGAGCTTCCTGGTGCAGGAGGGGGGGCGGCACCAAATCACGGTCCGAAGCGAGGAGAGCGCGCGCACGCTCAAGACGGAATTGGCCATCGCGGAGTCGATCCCCGAGAAAGTGGGGCAGCCGATCAACCGGGAAATCCTGCGGGAAATCGCGAATTTGACCGGGGGGACGAACATGGGGCCGGAATCGCTGGGGGATTTGGTGCGGCAGATTTCGATCCTTCCTGAGCCCCAGCCGATGGAACGGCGGATCCGGCTTTGGAGCAATCCGTGGTGGGGCGGATTGCTGCTGGCGTTGCTGACGGCCTATTGGATTGGGCGCAAGGCGGCCGGGCTTGTGTAGGCGGCGAGCGCCCGGCGTTCAGAAGCGGACGGAGAACCCGAGGAATGGGCTGACATCCGGGGCGGCCTTGGTGACGCCGAGATTGACGCCGGCATCCAGTTGGGTGTTTTCGGTGAGGCCGTAGGTGAGGCCGAGGTCGACAGTGCCAATCCAGTCGGACCCTGTTTCGGCGCTGACAAGGCTGAAGAACTCGACATAGCCATTCAGCTTTTCGACGATGTTGCGGGCGAATGTAATGCTGTTGATGAATTGGGCGTGATAATCGGCCGAGGCGCCGTCCTGGAGCCAATCAAATTCGGTCATTAGGCCGCAGGAGAACCCGTGGGGAAGTTCGAAGGAAACCGGGACGATCAGTCCGGCCTCGATGGCGCGATTGCCAAGATTGTCCTGGCTGGTGGGCCACTTGACGAAGGGCATCAGGCCGCCCGCCCACGCCCCGCCGTCGTTGCCCCATAGATTGATCTTGAGGCGCGTCAGGACATCGCCGAAGCCGCTTTGGCGGATGGACATGGGGACGGTTTTGTCGCGGGTATGGACGCGGTTGTAGGGGAACAGGACCACCTGGAGATCGGAGAAATTGCAGAGGCCCATTTTGAGGTTGAGCGAGGCGAAGTTCCAGCTTTCCGTGGTGACATCCGCCCCCCCGGAGGTGTCGTGGTCGTGGGTGAAGACAGCGAGGTCTGATTCGATCTGGAAATGGCCTGCGTCGACGGTGTAGGGGCTTTCGGTTTTGTCCGGGCGATCGGTGGACATGGCGCGGAGGAGGTCGTCCGGGGTTGGATGGAGGAGG
>CAZSXX010000312.1:0-5506 GCA_964611245.1 uncultured Verrucomicrobiota bacterium
GCGCTCTTGGCTGCGGAGGCGGACATTCAGGCGTCAGTTGTGTAATTTGCCGTTCCGAAAGCAATTTTGCTTATGTTAAAGGCAAAAAAAAGAAAAATCACCATCAAATCCGGCGAGCGTGTGGTTCCCCATCGCACGCGCCCCCTCCCCGGCGGGGAGCCGCTTTTTCGCCGCCGAGCTGAGCAGGCAAGCGCATCGCAATTTGGCCGCCAGTTTTTCCATCCGGAAAACAAAGTTGACCGACCGGCCCATCAATTCCTCCAACATCAGCGCCGATCCCCCGATCGAGACGGATCCATGGTGCACCGCCAACCGGAAATCGAAGCTGGAGGCTCCCTGCAGCGCCTTGAGCTGGCGGATGGCTTCATCCACCCGGGCCGCCGCCCCTTCCTCATCCGTCCAATACGCGAAAAATCCGTCCCCGAGAAACTTGTTGATCGACCCATCGGTCGCTTCCACGACCTGTTTGCACTCGAAGAGCCATCTCCCAATGATCGTCGGCACCTCCTGTTCAGAGTGCTTCTTCCCCATCTCCGTCGACGAGACGATGTCCGCCAACAAAAGCCAACATGAGGCCGTGCGGGCTTCAAACGAGGTCGACCCAGCGGTGAACCGGTCTTCCCGCGCCGCTGGGCCGTCCTGTGACTGCCGGAACCGCAGCGAGACACCCGCCAACCGGACCACATCCCCATCGGCCAGCCTCGTGGGCTGGACAACCCGCCGTCCGTTGATCCAAGTCCCGTTCGAACTTCCGAAATCCACCAGCCAATACTCGTTCTTGTCTTGGGTGTGGATCAGGGCGTGCTTGCGCGAAATCTTTTCGTTCCGAAGCACCAAATCGTTCGCGGACGACCTCCCGATCGTGCAGGTTCGCCCAATTAAAATTGCGTCCCCCTCCGGCGGTTCCAGGAAGGCTGGCGATTTGTCCGAGCGATGAGCCATGTCTTTGCCCTGACCGAATCAAACCGCGGCGGACCATTCAAGGATATTCAGCCGGGACTTTCGCCGTTGGGCGCCTGGTCCACCGGGATTTCGTGCACATCCACCGCCACCTGCAGCGCGTGCGCCCCGCTCCCAAGCGTGACCCCGCTGACCGGCGGGACGTCGCTGTAATCCCGTCCCCACGCCAGGGTGATGTGTTCCGTCGCTGGGATTAAATTATTTGTCGGGTCCACGTCAATCCAGCCCATGCCCGAGCAATAAAATGACAGCCACGCGTGCGACGCATCCGCCCCCGCGAGCTTCGCCTGCCCCGGTGCGGGCCGTGTGTTGATGTATCCGCTCACATACCGGGCCGGCAGGCCCATCGAACGCAGGCAGGCAATCTCCAGGTGCGCAAAGTCCTGGCACACCCCGCGCTTCTCTTTCAGGACTTGGGCGATCGGGGTCGTGATGTCCGTCGCCCTGGGGTCAAATTTGAACTCCGCGTGAATCCGGGCCGTCAGGTCCAGGACCGCTTCCAGGATCGGCCGTCCCTTGGGAAACGACGGTCTCGCGTAATCCGCGAAGGAATCCCCGGACCGCACCAATGGCGAATCAAACAGGAATTCATTGGCCTCCAGCGCCGCCCCCACCTGCACGCCCCGGCACGCCTCACGGACATGCTCCCAGGCAGGCGTCTCGCCCGGCGGGGGATGCCCAATCGGATTGATCTCCACCTCCATCCGCGAACGGATCACCAACCGCGAATGCGCTCCCTCGATCGTCGTGAAAACCACCGGGTTCCCATGGTAATCCAGCCGGCATGCCGTGTCGCGCGCCGCCGGCTCCACGACAATCTCGTGGCTGATCAACCGTTGCCGGCGCCGTTCCCGCGGACGCAGGTGCATTTGATGGTGCGAAATCGAGACGCTCGCGTGGTAATCGTACTGCGTGACGTGCGTGACCTGGTAGCGCATTTTCAAAGCTCAGGCGCCCCCGTCAGGCTGAAGTATTGCTCCGTGATCACCTCGGACAAGTTGGCGAGTTCCGTCGAGCAATTCCGCAGCCAGTGCCGCAGCGATTCATCCTTCCCCAACAGCCATTGCTGCGTGGCGTAATGGATCTCCACCGACCTCGCCTTCGCCCCAATGCTCAGGAGGACGCGTCCGTCCAATTGCGGGCGGGTCGCCGCGTCCTTCGGCAGGCGCTGGATGTGTTCCTGCAGCGCGTGAATCTGGAACGCCAACGACCTTGGATTCGCCTGGTCAGCCAGCAAAAGGTGCAGCGCGGGGCCAAACCGCGGCTGCGCGAAATAACGCCGCCGGTACGTCATCGAGCTGTCCGCCAGCTCCAGCAACGGCGAAAGTATGATGCCCTCCTCCCCGTCAACCTGGATCGCCGCGTGGGTGTGCTCCAGCAACGTCAGCGCCCGCTCCAGCCTCCGCCCAAAATCAAGGAACCTCCACCCATGCCCCCGCGTCATGTTCTCCATCTCCATCCCGCTGAACGCCGCCAGGTCCGTGATTAACGTGTTGATCAACGCCAGCGCGTTCGCGAATGGAAGGCGCCCCGGCCTCGTCCGCGAGTCCGCCTGAAGCTGGTTCAAAATGCGCCACGTGTCGCTGGAAAACCGGTCCCGCACCATCGACGCGACATGGCGGATCCGCAGCACCAACTCCCGCACCGACCCGGCCCTCCGCGCGCTGTAAACAAGCTGGAGAATCTCCTGCTCCAGCTCCTTGAAAGGGACCCGCTCCACAAAACGCCCCGGGATCCGGTTCATCGCGGCCATCATCTCGATCAGTTTGGCCAGCTCCGCGGGAGTCTCCGGCGCGGTGTCATCCGTCATGCGCCCCAGCACCGCCCGCAGCAGCCTCAGCGTTCCCTCCAGCCGCTCCGCGTACCGGCCCAGCCAGTACAGGTTGTCCGCCACCCGGCTCGTCAGCTCCCCATGCGCCTGCGCCGACCCAGTCGGCTGTCCGGCGTCGCTCAGCAGCGAGACCCTCGGCACCGGGCCATCGGAAAGCACCCACGTGTCCTTGCTCCCCCCGCCGCTTTGCATCGACACCACCGGGTCCCCGGCCTGGGCTGAAACGCGCGTCAACCCGCCCGGCATCGCGATGTGCGTCCCTCCCGCCGCGGCGGTGAAAGCACGCAAAACAACGCCCCGGGGCTCCAGCTTGTTGTTGATCCACGCGGGGGCCGTCGAAAAAGCCACCTGCTCCTGCCCCACAAATTCGAACGGCCGCGCCTGGATCGCCCTCACCAAATCGTCCCGCCCGTCCGGGTCCATGTCCCTCCCAAAAAACGGCAGGCTCGACACCCGTCCAAACGCCGACTTCACCACGATCTTGTCCAGGTTCCCGATGACATGCTTCTGCTCCGCGGATTGCCCGCACCACCACGTCGCGACGCTCGGAAGCTTCAGGTCCTCTCCCAGCAAATGCTGGCAAAGCGTCGGCAGGAACGCCAGGAACGCGGGGCTTTCCAGGATGCTCGACCCGATCGAGTTCGCCACGGCCACATGGCCGGCCCGCACCGCCTCGATCAACCCCGCCACCCCAAGGAACGAATCCCCCCTCAGCTCGAGTGGGTCGCAAAAAACGTCGTCCACCCGCCGGAAAATCACGTCCACCGGCTGCAGGCCTTCCAGTGTCTTGATGTACACATGCCGGTCCCTCACCGTCAGGTCCGCCCCCTCCACCAGCGTCAGGCCAAGATACCGGGCCAAATAGCTGTGCTCGAAATACGTCTCATTGTGCGGGCCCGGGGTCAGCAGCACGATGTTGGGGTTCCCCCGGTTGGACGGCGCGATCTTCCGCAGCGTCTCACGGAAAACCGAAAAAAACTGCGCCAGCCGGTGGACGTGCAGGTCACGGAACTCGTCCTGGAGTATCCGCGAGAGCACAATGCGGTTCTCCAATGCGTACCCCGCGCCCGACGGAGCCTGGGTCCGGTCCGCCAGCGCCCACCACTGCCCGTCCGGGGACCGCGCCAAGTCCACCGCGTGGAAATGGATGTGGGTGTCCTCCGGCGGCGCAATTCCATGGCACGCCCGCAAAAAACTGGGGTTCCCAAATACCAGCGCCGGCGGCAAAAGCCCCTCCCGCAGCAGCCGCTGCGGCCCGTAAATGTCCCGCAAAATCGCGTTCAACAGCCGCGTCCGCTGGATCAGCCCCGCTTCAATCTTGGCCCATTCCCCCGGCGAAATGAGCAGCGGGAGCATGTCCAGTTCCCACGGCCGGTCCATCCCCTGCGGGTCGCCATACACATTGTAGGTGACCCCGTTCTCGCGGATGATCCGCCGCGCGTTCTCCCATCTCCCCGCCAACTCCTCCGGCCCCAGCGCGTCGAAGGAGGCCGCGAATTTTTTCCAGTGCTCACGCGGCTTCCCGGCCGCCTCCATGCTCTCGTCAAGGATCGTCGCGTGCGGTTGGTAGCCTCCGAAAAGCGCGCCCACCGTCGGATCATGGGAATGCGGTGGCGGGCAATTCATCAGCGGCGGAAACTAATGGATGGCGGTTACCTCGGCAATGGGGACATGCGCAGGTCCAGCGTGAATGGCAGCTCCGGGTTGCGGACGGGGGCCTTCGTTTCAATCCGGCCAGCCGTGTGCTGCGTCTTGAAAAAGCGCGCCAACCGTCGGCTCTCCGCCTCATACGCATTGACCGGCAAAGCGCTGTGGCTCAGCCCGCCGGGGTGCGCGACGTGATAGCCGCACCCGCCCAGGGACCGCTCGTTCCACGTGTCCACCAAGTCAAAAACCAGCGGCGCCTGCGACTTGATCGTCGGATGCAGGCACTCCGCCGGCTGCCACGCCCGGTACCGCACCCCCGCCACATATTCCCCCTCCATCCCGGTCGGATGCAGCGGCACCGTCTCCCCATTGCAGGTCACGGCGTACCGGGAATCAATCAACCCCCGCGCCTTCACCTGAATCCGGTCGAGCGAGGAATCAACGTAACGCACCGCACCGCCCACGGCTCCCTGTTCCCCGAGCACATGCCACGGCTCCAGCGCCTGGCGGAACTCCAGCTCCACCCCCCGGTGGCAAATCCCGCCGTGCAAGGGAAAACGAAACTCCAGGTGCGGGGCGAACCACTCTTCTTTCAACCCGAACCCGTGCCCCTGGAGCTCCTCGATGACCTCGCGAAAATCCTGCTCGATGAAGTGCGGCAGCATGAACCGGTCATGCAATTCCGTCCCCCACCGCACCAGTGGCCGGTGGTACGGACGCTCCCAAAAACGCGCGATCAGCGCCCGCAGCAACAATTGCTGCGTCAGGCTCATCTGCGCATGCGGCGGCATCTCGAACGCGCGCAACTCGACCAGCCCAAGCCGTCCCGACGCGCTGTCCGGGGAATAAAGCTTGTCGATGCAGAACTCGGCGCGGTGCGTGTTCCCGGTGATGTCCGTCAGCAGGTGCCGGTACAGCCGGTCCACCAGCCACGGCGGCGCGTTCCCTCCCTCAGGCGTTTCGCGGAACGCCAACTCAAGCTCATAAAGGGTGTCATTGCGCGCCTCATCGACCCGGGGATGCTGGCTCGTCGGGCCGATGAACAGCCCGCTGAACAGGAACGAAAGC
>CAZSXX010000313.1:0-5472 GCA_964611245.1 uncultured Verrucomicrobiota bacterium
TAACAGCTTAAAAGCTTGCAAATGGCCTGGGGAAGTTCATTATCTTCCTAATCAAGGAATTATGGGGACTGAGACGAAAGCGGCCACACCCGTCGCCAACATTTTATTGATCGAGGATGATGATGCGTTGCGGCGGTTGGGGGTGTCCATCCTCACCCAAGCCAATTACAGGGTCTTGGCGGCGGTCGACGGAAATGAGGCGGCGGAAATCGTGTCGCGGGAGCAGGACTCCATTGATTTGTTGATCGCGGATATCCTATTGCCCGGGCTGAGCGGGTCCGAGGTCGCGCGGGAGTTGGTGGAACAGCGGCCGGATTTGCGGGTGATACTGGTCAGTGGAACGGAGGAGCCTGTGGTTCTTGAAACCTTGGCTCTGGTGAAAAACGTGCGGTTTTTGCGGAAGCCATACTCCCGGGAGCAACTTTTGACGACGATCCGCGAAGCGTTGGCTCAGTGAACGAAGTTTTAGCTGCGTTTCATTCCTCGGAGATGGGTTGGCGGTGGACCCGCCGCCGCTGGAACCACGCCACGCCGATCAGATCGTAGATTCCCCGCCCGAGGCGGTTGAACACGCCATATTTTGAGACGCCTGCGACCCGGTTCCGATGGTTGATGGGAATCTCTTTGGTTGTATGGCCGCCTCCATGAACGAGGACGGGGAGGAATCGATGGACTCCATTGAAGCCGAACAGGCCGTCCAGAGTGGTTCTCTTAAAAACCCGGAACGCGCATCCAGTGTCCGCAAAATCGACACCCAACGCCGATTTCCGAGCCCAGCGGGCGATTTTGGACGAGGTTCTCCGCACCCAGGTATCCTTGCGTTTGGCCCTCACGCCGCAAACGAAATCAACTTGGGCGATTTCAGCGATCAGCTTGGGCAGGTCCGCAGGGTCGTTTTGGAGGTCGCCGTCCAAAGTGGCGATCAGCGGCGTGCCAGTGTTGAGGATGCCGGTCCAAAGGGCCGCGCTTTGGCCGGCGTTTTTGAGGTGCCGGATGCCGCGGACCCGGGGGTTGGATTTCCGAAGTTCCTGAATTTTTTGCCAAGTCGAGTCCTTGCTCGCGTCGTCGACCAAGACCAATTCGTAGTCCATGGGCACGTTTTTCATGGCATCACCCACCTCACGGGCCAATGGGTGGATATTGTCCGCCTCATCGTAGACCGGCACGATTATCGAGAGCTCTTTAGGCACGCGTGGCGAGAGTAAGTCTCCCGCCCCGGAATTGGAATCCACTTTTTGGAGAAGTGTTATTCTTGCGCCTGACCTGTGACCGCAGTTGCGGGGCCTCCAACCGCCGGTTCGATCTGAACCCCTTCGCGGGTCACCACCATTTGGCGAGCCTCTCCGTCCTTTCGATATGAAACCACATAGACGGGTGTCAGTCCACGCATTGAAAGATCAATGCGGGTGATAGCCCGGCTGTCCGCGTGGTCTTGGATCATTTCGCGCGCAGGCTGGGGGAGATCTTTGATCATGATGGGTTTTCCGGTGAGCGCGATTCCGTACAGGTTGGTCTGGGTGTCCATGACCAGGCCGTCTTTCCCGATGTAGAGGCGGTTCCGCAGGGAGTCCTTGTCCAAGTAGTCCACCGCATAAGCCGTCTTGGCTTGAAAATTGGTCAGGACGAGGGAGCGGACCATTTTGGAGTCGGTCTGCGCTTCAATCGCGGATTTCACCGCGCGGGGCAGGGTGGCCCACGCAAGGATGGGCGGAGCATTCGTGTCCAGGGGAAGGGGTGTGGTGATCGCCAGGGACAGTTCAGATTTTTCCCGGACGATCGTGCCATTTTCGCTCACCTGCAGCATGGAGAACCGTCCGTCACTGCGGAGGGTAAGGTCATACAAGTCGCCGCTTGGGCTTTCCATCTTTCGGATGCTGGTGACCTCGGCGAACGGTTCGGTTTCGCGAACTGAATCGCGGACTCCCATCGGCAAATCGTCGAATTTGATATCGTTGGTTGAATCGCTTGCGGCAACTCGGGGGTTGGGCAGGATCGATCCATCAGCCGCCGTTCGGATTTGGAGGGGCTGTCCGTTGGCGAAGCCGCGGTACACTCCCCCCGACGGGCCGGCGGAGTAGGTCAGGTTCGTCACGGTCACCCCTCCGGACTGTGCCGCAAATGCGGATTGAACGGTGGACGGGAGTTGCTCGTAGGCATACGGGGTGGCGATGGCATATCCGCCGACCGAGGGGACCCCCACGGTTGGGAGATTGTTGGGTGATTGCAGCGCGGCGGTCCCCAACTGAGTTTGAGCCGTTGGCGCCGGGGCGGCGATGGTCACTTCGGATATAATGCCATTTTGGACAACCTGCGCGCGATACACGGCTCCCTGCGGGGTGAGTTCTGTGATGACGCCGCCGAGTTGCGCCCCGGGAGGAATCTGGCTGGCGATTGAAGTCTGGACCACCGGGGGCAACGAACCGAAGGCGACTGAGGTGCGGCGCGACGTGCCGTTCACCGCCGGCGTTCCTGGGATGGTTGGCGGGGTTCCAAGCCCTGGGGGCGTGGACGGATCAAGAGGTTGGCCATCGACACCGACCGTGGGAGCGGCGGTGGATTGTGGGGGTGTTGACGTCACATTCTGGCCGGGATTGGCTGTGACATTGGCGCCTGTCGCTGCGCCGCCAGGAGTTACTGGACGAGGCGGTGGCGTCGCCACGTTGGGCCGAGTGGGGGTCGCTGGGCGTGTTGCTGGCCTGGGTTGAACAGCAGTGGCTCCGCCCGCCGATCCAGGTGTGGCTTGACCCCATGAGGTTACAGTGAAGGCCAATCCGCTGGCCATCACCCATCGACAAATGCTCCTTTGCATATGGATCAAGAAACACTCCCTCGAAGTTGAAGGCCATAGACCCATCCCCTGAGACGTCGCTCGGGAAGTAGCCGAAAACGCCATCGCGGCGGGGCAGGCGAGCAATTCAGGGAGAACCTTCCGCGACAGGGCGCTAGGTTGGGGCACGTATGAAAAGCAGCTTAAAAGATCGGGCGAAAGGCGCTGGCAACCAAGCAAAAGGAAAAGCGAAAGAGATCGCAGGCCGAGCGACGAACAACCGCGACCTCGAGGAAGAGGGGGTTGGCGATCAAATCGCCGGAGTGGCGCAACGCAAAGTGGGCCAGGTGAAAAAAGTATTTGGCCAATAAGCTTGCCCATTTTCGGCCAGGAGCGGCGCGAATGCGCCGCTCTTTTGGTTATGTCCGTTAGGTCCCGAGGATGCGGGCGAGCCCTTCGGACAAACGGCGGGCTCCCTCCCGCGCCGTCTCTTCCGTGAGGGAACCGTAGGAGATGCGGAGCGGGCAGCCGACGTCCAAGCCAAATGCGCTTCCGGGGACCACAGCCACACCATGCTCCGCCACCAGCCGCTCGACGAGCTCCATCGGGTGAAGGTCCGACCGGGGATGGACCAAAAAGTAGAATGCGCCGCGGGACTCAGGGACAGAGACCTTTCCGCCCAATTGTGAGAGGGAAGCCAGGATGATGGCGCGGACCCGAATCGTTTCGGCCAAGCGCATTTTGCAATAGGCTCCGCCCGCTTCAAGCGCTCCGAGAGCGGCGTATTGGGAGATGACTGGCGCGCAGATTTGCAGGGTGTCGAGAATTTTCCGGACCGAACCGGCCAATCCGCTTGGAACCGCGGCGAATCCGACGCGCCAACTGGCAAAACCGAAGGCCTTCGAGAGGGAAAAAAGCGAAAGGGTGTGGCGGGCGCTTCCATGAATGGAGCCGGGGGAGAAATGCGTGGCCCCATCAAAAACGAAGTATTCGTAGGCTTCGTCGTGGATATGGTAAATCCCGCGCTCGGCGCAAAGGGCGTTGACGGCCCGAAGGTCGCTTTCTGGATAAACCGTGCCGGTTGGATTGTTGGGTGAAATGGTGACGATGGCCCGGGTGCGGGGGGTGATGGCCGCGCGAATGGCCTCCAGGTCGAGTTGGCCATTTTCATGGGTGCGGGCGAGTGTGGGCACGGCGCTGGCCATGGTGACCGCCATTTCGTGGTTAAAGTAATATGGGGTTTGCAGAATCACTTCGTCGCCGGGATCCGTGATCGCGGAAATGGCGGCCGCGAAGGCGAGGTTGCTGCCCGCCGTGACGAAGAGGGATCGATCCTCCGAGGGTTCCATGCTATTTTCCGCGCGGAGTTTTTCAGAGAACGCTTCGATCAGCTCTGGGATGCCTTGGACAGGCTTGTATTTGTGGTTTGCTGGATCGGCGAGGAAATCAACGATTCGCGCCTCGCATTGGGGCGGAGGCCCGTAGTAGACGACTCCCTGTCCCAGTGAAATTGTGCCCGGATGGCGCCGAATCAAGTCCGCGACGATGGGGATGACGGGCGTTTGGACGGCGGCCATGCGCCGGGGCGTCGCGAACGGTTTCAAGGCTTGGCCAGGGGAAGGGGCGCGATTCGGATGTTTCGCCAAGCCGCCGTGGTTTGGTAGGCGGACAATCCGAGAGGGGTTTGCAATTCGATGGGCCCCGGGCGAAGGCCGACTTTATGGTCCTTGATGTCCGCATCCACGAGGAGATCGGCGTCGATCCAAGCCTTGATTCGGTCGGGGCGGACCTCGACGCGAATTTTGTACCATTGGTCCTTTTTGAAATTCACGTATTTGGTGAACTCGTTTTCCGAGGCGTCCATGCCGTCGATGCTGGAGAGGCCGACGACGCCACCGCCCCAACCGCCGACGATCAGTGAGCAGTGGGAATCGTTGACGGGAAAGGTGAGGGCGCAGAAGAAATCGTCACCCATGACTTTCATCGCTTCGACGGTGATCTGGAAATTGTTGGTGGGAAGGGAGTTGGTGTATTGAACGCCGCTGAGGGAGGCGCCTTGGTGCGAGATCATGCGGCCATCCTTGACCTCGGTTTCGCCCTGGCCGCCGAAGTCGGTGACCTTCCAACCGGTCAAGTCCTTGCCATTGAACAGATTTGTCCCGATCGTGGACTCATCGGCGGAGGAGAGGGCCGCAGTCCAAAGTAGGCAAATCAAGGTCACGGAGCGCATGGCTTGAGAATAGCCGCAGGGGAGGGGCCAGACAAGCTCAAGCGCCGAGATTGCCGAGATTTTGGTAGAGCGCGGCGAGGCGGCGGGCGTGTTCGTCGTAGGCGGACTCGAACAGGGCGGTGGCGCGTTCCGGGCCGACCAGCGCGGTGGCGGTCAAGACTTTTGGGGGATGGCCCGCTTTGGTTAGGCGAAGGGCTGTTTCTGCCTTGATGGAGTTAATGAGCAGGCAGCCGCCGACCGTGGAGCCAGGGGCCACGGGGGTGGGAAGGCCATTCACCGCGATCATGGCGTCGCCGACGGGGGCGCCGGTGTCGAGGACGAGGTCCGCGAAGTCCTGCAGTTTTTTTCCGGCAGGATGCTTGCTGACGCTGGCTTCGGAGTGTTCGCGGCTGATGATGGCGACGACTTTAACGGACCGTTTTTGGAAGCATTCCGCCATCTCGATGGGGACGAGGTTGCAGCCGCTGGAGGAGGC
>CAZSXX010000314.1:0-4072 GCA_964611245.1 uncultured Verrucomicrobiota bacterium
GGCACAACGGGTTGGACCGCCACCGCCGCCGATCGCCCGACCGCCCTCCGGAATCCCCAAGCCCTTGCCACAGGCCCCAACTTCGGCGTCCGCGCCGGCCAATTCGGTTTCACCATCACCGGCACTGCCGGAATCCCCGTCGTTGTCGAAGCCACCACCGACCTCATCAACCCCATCTGGACCCCCATCTCAACCAACACCCTCACCTCCGGCTCCTCCCCCTTCACCGATCCGAACTGGGCCAGCTACCCCTCCCGAACCTGCCGCTTCCGCTCCCCCTAAAATTGGCCGCCGCGCGTTCGCGGTCAAGTCTCCACTTGGCCCTGTCCCTTCATCCGCTTCCCTTCGGCCTCCCCCGCCACTCCGTCGGCATACCGGGGCCATTGGCGGCCGCCCTTGAATTGGGGGCGGGAGGATGGGCACGGTGGCGATTGTCAATATGGAACGACCTGCGCCTGTTGCGCCTTTGCCCGGAAGTGCCGTCAAAACCGAAACTCTGAAAACGGCAAGGGGTTTTGGGCAGAAGCAAATGAGGCGATTCGAGCCCAATCGGGTTCAAATGAAACATTGCCTCTCTTGGGCACTTTCGTATCATTCTCCCAACCCAACACCGGAATCGAAAAATGAAATTTAAACGAAGCACGCGCGCGTCAGGGTTCACCTTGATTGAACTCTTGGTTGTCATCGCGATCATCGCCATCCTCGCGGGGATGCTGTTGCCGGCGCTCTCAAAGGCCAAGACCAAGGCCCATGGCATCATGTGCATGAACAACCAGAATCAGATGGTGAAAGCGTGGACCATGTACGCCCTGGATTTCGACGACCGGGTCGCCAACAACTACACCATTCCAGGCACGATGGCGGCGTTGCAAAATCCAAACAAGCGCGATAATTGGTCCAACGACGTCATGGATTGGACCACCGGCACCCACGTCACCAACGTCACGTTGGTCCGCGCCTCTCCCTTCAATAAATATCTCCAGGGCAACACGGATGTTTACAAGTGCCCCGCCGACAAATTTATTTCCGACGCGCAGAGAAACGCGAAATGGACTAAACGCAACCGGAGCCTTTCGATGAACTCGAATTGGGGACGGAGTGATCCGGGCGATCCTCCCGGGGGCAATGCCACCAGTTGGGGCTATGGGGATGGTTGGCGCCAATGGCAAAAAACGACCCAGGTCAAAAAACCTGTGGACATGTACGTCTTCATTGATGAAAGCCCCGCGACGATCAACGACGCGTTTTTCATCCACACCTGGGGCACGAGCAACGACGGCGGCTACCCTCAGGCCGGCACCGTGAACGGCAAGGAAGGGTGGAGTGACACCCCGGCGCATTACCATAACAGAGCCACTGGTTTCAGTTTTGCCGACGGCCATTCCGAGATCCATAAATGGTCTGGCCGCAACATCGAACTTCAGAGACAAGGAGGGGTGTGGGTCCTCCCCGTCAACGAGTCCAGCCGCGCCGACCGCGTTTGGTACACCCGCCACGTGGCCGAACGTCTCTAAAAACTCGAACGCGCGTCGCTTCGGTGCGCGCGGTTGATCTCCGGCCCGGCCAGGCGCGTCACCGCGCCACCGGGCCAATGTATTTCCACCTCTTCCACCGCGGCGATTTTCCCAAGCCCAAATCGCACGCTCGCGGGGTGTTGCGACCGGAATGAGTCGCCATTCACCAACGCGCCAACCATCTTTCGCCCGCCGGCGCGCAGCCTCACTTGCACCCCCACCGGCGAAGGGCGGCCCTTTTCCTCCCGAAACTCAAACGCGATCCAATTCCCGGCATCCGGCAGGCAGTTGCCAAGAACACGCAGCTTTTCCTGCGGCTTGAGGCCCGCGTGTTGCGAAATCAAAACCACATCGACCCGGCCATCCGCATCGAGGTCCGTCGCAACGAGATTTCGGCAATCGTCCTCAAATGCCAGACCGAACAAATGTCCGGCGCTCAAAAAATTCGTTCCATCGCGATTCAGGTAAAAGCGATTCTTGTCGAAGCCTCCGAATGATTCCCATGCGTTTTGGCGCGCCCGGCCTTTTATCGCAAAATACAAACTGGTTCCCTCATTTCCTCGGGCTACCCCGACAAACATATCGTGCAGCCAAAGTTCCCCCTCGTAGTCGCGCACCTTTTTCATGCTTTCCATCCCATTGGCGACGTACAGGTCCAGCCACCCGTCGTTGTCGATGTCCGCCGCGCCCGCCCCCCACGCCCAACCGCTGCGGGCGACACTTCGGCCAGGCAGTCCGCCGGAAAATCGCCCGTCGGCCTGCAGATACAGGCGGCTCCCGAAGCTCATCTTTGCCCGCATGGTTCCATCCAGCCGTGAGTTTGCGCGCACGAGCCCCAAATGCTCCAGGCGATCCGCCGTGGGAGAAGTCATCCCGGTGACGTAAAAATCCAGCTTCCCGTCGTTGTCAAAATCCCCGAACGCGTGCCCCATTCCGAACAGGTGCGGCTCTTCGACCCACGCCTCGGTGACATCGGAGAAAAATCCTCGCCCGTCGTTTCGGTAAATATCGACCCCGGCAAAATCACTGGTCACAACCAGGTCAAGCGCCCCATCGCCATCCAGATCGACAAATGAAGCGGCGTACACCCGGCGAAATCGTTTCGTTCGAATTCCGCGCTCATCGGAAATCTCCTTCAGGTTTCCACGGCCATCGTTCAAAAACAAATAGGATGGAAACCCGTCATTCGCGTCGTGATAAGGAGTCGGCATGCTGCCCAAAACGAACGGCCCCTTGAATTGTCCGACGAAAACGTCCAAATCCCCGTCCCCATCGATATCGCCGCTGGTGACCGCCCGCGGACTCATCAGCGCCTCAAGATTCCCCGCCACCAAACGCGGCGCGGATTCGAAGCGGCCCTTCGGCAAGCCAACCAGGAGGAAAAGACCGTCGAATTCCGTGTAGAGAAAATCAGTCACCCCGTCGCCGTCGAAGTCTCCGAACAAGCCGTTGAGAATTTGCAGCCGGGGAGTCGAACAAAACTTCTCCTCCTTGTAGCCGTCCGGCCCACGCCGATAGAGACGGTTCAAGGCGGGCAGCACGATCTCTGGAATTCCATCATTGTCCAGATCGTAAACCAACAGCGGCTCGATTGACGGCGTCAGATCCGGTGGATCAAAACACTTGCTGAAGAGTTCCGAAAAACCGGGCGACCCCGGTTGAACCAAGACCTGGAGATCGGAGGCGTCGATTTCTTGAATCCCCGCCCCGTCCTCCGCTCCACGAGGCATCCAGTGGACGATGATGTCCCCCTCCACAATCCCTCGAGCCGGCGCCGCGTTCGTCAAATGCGCCGCAAAATAAAACCGGCTCTTCGCGGGAACATCGTTGGTCTGTGGATCAAACGCGTTGTGCCTGAACTCGCATTGCATGATGCCCCAACCCGCCGCTTCCCATCTCCGAACACGCTCCAGCCAATCTCCGGTTGAGACAACCTGTGGACTCCCTTTGCCCGACCATCGTTCGATCCCATGTCCAACGGGTTCGCTGACGTCCCACCGCCCCAGCGTGATCCGCGTAAAACCGAACCGCTCCACCTCGCGCCACTTGTTCGTCGCCGA
The DNA here is from genome assembly GCA_964611245.1 of uncultured Verrucomicrobiota bacterium. Taxonomy (GTDB): domain Bacteria; phylum Verrucomicrobiota; class Verrucomicrobiia; order Limisphaerales; family SXQI01; genus CAZSXX01. The sequence goes on from CAZSXX010000314.1 coordinate 3,575, forward strand.
ATTAATCGAGTCCCAAAAATCCTCAAACACCCGCCCATATTTCTGCGCCTCCATTTCCTTCGCCCAAACCGTCTGGGCGATCACCCGTTCCCGCCGCTCAAACGCCGCCGCCTGCGCCGCATGAATCTTCGGCCCCGGATTCCCAGGCATCTTGTAATCCACCTCATGCGGAACCGGCCGCGGCCAAAACCAAAACCCTAAACCAACGCCAGCCGCAGCCAGAAAAGTCACAGCCGCCACAACTCGTCTTGTTCCAAGGTTCACTCGCAACGAATCGTAGTCGACCCAACTCATTCAGCCAACCGTATAAACGTTCACATAGTCATCATAATAATGCTCAAATTCTGAGCCGTAAAAATTCGTCGCCCCCTCATCGCATCGGTGTGCGATTGATCGTGAAAAAGAGGTCTCCAGCGTGCTCAACAGCGGCGTCTCCGCGGGCGCGGGGGGGGGGGGGGGGGGGCGGGGGGGGGGGGGGGGGGGGGGGGGGGGGGGGGG
>CAZSXX010000314.1:4082-5434 GCA_964611245.1 uncultured Verrucomicrobiota bacterium
CTCAGTCCTCAGTCCTCAGTCCTCAGTCCTCGCCACTTTCCCCGCCCCCCCTCATCACTCATCACTCATCGCTCATCACTTCTCGGCCCCTTTTTCCCAACTCAGTCCTCAGTCCTCAGTCCTCGCAACTTCTTCGTCGTCCCCCGCTCCCGTTTCACTTTCCCTCTGTCCGCTTTTTTCCGCGTGTTGTGGCGCAAGCTCCCGCCCCCATTTGTCCGTTCGTGCTTTGGCTTCCGCCCCCCAAAAACCCGAAGGCGCCATCCATCACGCCAGCTTCCAAACCTGTCATGCCGGATGCGGCGGTTTTTTGCCCCCCTGCAGCCACGCCAACCCTGTGAACGAACGGACAAACCGGAGCGGGAAGCCACCACAACAATATGAAAAACAACGCGAACACAGGGAAACAGGAATACGAGAACGAAGGGTCCAACCCAAATCGGAAATCCGCCACCTCAACAAAGGGGACGGGGACCGAACAGGGGACGATGATCCTTTACGAAACCTTCCGCAACGGAGGGATGACAACCGCAGCCGCATGGGCGCTGGCCCGCCGCTGGGCCCTGATGATCGCCGGGGCGGCCAAAGGCTACACCCTGAGCGGACCCCGGAGGGAACTGCCATGAGCGCCAAGGTCAAGCAATGGGCCAAGCGCGCCCGCGCGCAACTTATCCAGGAACTCGGGGGCCAATGTATGGACTGCCGGGAAACCCGGCCCGAACACCTGACATTCGACCACATCCAGGCATGGACCCGGAACTGGGAATGCACGGGCAAAAGCACCGACCAACGCATGATCCACTACCGCCGCGAAGCCGCCGCCGGCCTCCTTCAACTCCTTTGCATGAAATGCAATGCCAGGAAGTCCCAGACCGTTGACGCGAAAACCTCCCCCTTTTGACCCATGAAATACTACAAAGTGAAATACCTATGGTTCCCGGCCACCGCCGGTTTCAACGTGCCCCCGACCCAGACCGCAATCGGATCGACCATCACCCACGGAACGACCATTTGCCAGGCTGGCGACGACTTCCAGCGCAGGCATCCCCATGTCCAGGTGCAATCGGTCCGACTCATCCACAAACACCCAGCCAAACCCACCCCATGAAAACCAGATACATCGTCCTCATCAAAGTGAATGGCCGTTGGATTCCCAATGGCGACGGCCCAATGACCCAGAAGCAAGCCGAGCGGATCTCCCGCGAAATCCGAACGCATTGCCAATGCCCATCCAAAATCATCCAGGCGGCCTTCTACTGAAACACCCATGAAACCCAAATACCTATTGACCGCACGCAGTTCAAACGGGGAAACGCTGTTCTATAACAACAGCGCGACCCACGGCGAATCGATGG
>CAZSXX010000315.1:0-5434 GCA_964611245.1 uncultured Verrucomicrobiota bacterium
GTGAGTTCGCCCTTGTAATGGTAAAGGTAGGCGAAACCAGCGGTGATGTTGCCGAGGGGAATGCCGCTGGGGGGGAGGATGGCACGGTCGTTTTGGGCGTGCTGATGGACGATGTCGCGCTGGCGTTTCCAGCCGAGGCCGGTGACGAAGGCGACATTGACGGGATTGCAGCCGCCTTCGTAGTTGAGGTTGGCGATGACGGCTTCCCGGTACTCGGGCTTGGGGTTGAGTTGGTAGGCGACCGTGATGTCGAAGGCGCGCTCGCTGGAGAAGTACCAGCCGGCGCTGCGGTAGGATTTGTTGGGGTCCGGGAAACTGGTTCCGTAGGCGGTCTGGTTGGAAAAGCGGGTGTGGTCGTCGGCGGCGGCGGCGATTTCGGCTTCGCATTTGGCAAGGTAGGCGGCGTTGAGGGCGGAGGCGGGAAGGCGGCCGGAACGCGCGGCGAAGGCGTAGGTGCGGACGGCGCAGCCATAGCCTTCGTAAAGGCGCCACCAACCCCAGCGGCGGGTGGCGGTGGAGTTTGGATCGGGGAAGAATTCGGTGAGTTTGGCTTGGAAGACCGGGTTTCCAGTGGCGGCGAACATGGCGGAAGCGGCCCAGGCCAGTTCGTCGTCGTGAATGAATTCGTGGCCGTAGTGGGTTATTTTCTGGTAGGAGCCGTCCTTGCCGTGCCGGGCGATGGCGTTGGTGAGGAAGGTCCATCCGAGCTGGGCTTTGGCGAGGAAAGCGGCGGCTTCGGCGGGGAATTGCGCCTTGAATTTCGGGGACGAGGCAATCTCCGCGAGGGCGGCGGTGGCGGCGGCGGTGACGGAGGTGGTTTTGGGCCAAACGACTTGGGGATCGCCGCGGTCGGGGGTGACGTCGTCCTCGTAAGCGCGGGTTTTGGGGTAAACGAGGAAGTAAAAGCCGCCGTCGGAATCCTGCATTTTGGCGAGGAAATCGGCTTCCCACTTGGCCTCCTGAAGGAGGTCGGACTTGCCGTCGCCGCTTTCGGGGAGGCCCAGGTTGTCGAGGGCGCCGGCGCCGGCGAAGGAATCGGCGGCGAAGACGAGATGGTGGATGAGACCGGCGCTGTTGATGGTGTATTTGCTGTAGTCGCCGGCATCATGGTGGCCTTGGGAGACGTCGATTTTGCCTTGGAGGACGTAGGGGTAAAGGCTGGTGGAGGTGCTGGAAAGACGCGGGGCGGTGTGGCGGGGATCGTTGTTAAAGTCGCCGGTTTTGGAGGCGATCAGGGCCTGGGTTTCCGTGAAGGCGGCGGTGGGGACGTCGACCAGGTTGGTGTGGCAGTGGCTGTGGTCATGTCGGGTGAAGGGAAGGTCGATGGCGGCGCCACAGCGCTGATGGTACAGGCCGAGAGCGAAGGTGCGGGCGTAGGCGGCCATGGCTCCTTCATTGACCATGAAGGGGAAGGAGGCGCCCAGGCCGGGGACGTGCAGTTTGTACACGCCGGGGGCGGTGAGAGCGGAGAAATCGGCTTCGTAAACCTTTTGGTAGGGCGCGGGGGAGTAGGTGTAGCCAATGTCGGCCCGTTGGCGGAGCGAGCCGGTGAAAGCGACGGACCCGCTGGCGGCATCGACGATTTTGAATCCGGCGGCGGCGGGGATGTCCATTTCGCCGAAGCCGCCGAGGTAATACCCGACCATGGCTTTCTTGGGGCCGGAGGGGAGATAGCCGACTTGGTTGACGTGGAGGGCGGGGTTGAAGCGGAGGGCGTCGTTGGTGGCGGTGAACTGGGTGGGGGCGGACCAGAGCGAGCCCGAGGGATTTTTGACTTCGACCGAGGCGCCGTCCGGAATGGGGGTGGAGAGCTTGAGATAGAGTTGGTTGCCCAGACGGAGGTCGCGGACTTTGAGGGGCGCGTAGATGGGGCGGCGCTTGAAGCCAACTGAGGAAATGGCGAGGGGCTGGGCGTTGGCGGAAACGGAGAACGAGGTGAGGGCGGGAAGGTTGGGGCTGAAGTCCGCGCGGACAAAATTCCAGATGGTGATGGGAGCGGGATCGGGATTCTTGGAGGTGATCAGGGTGAGTTCGAGCAGCGTGGGAGAGAGAATGCGGAGGCCGCTGGCGCCGACTTCAGGGGTGGCCAGAGGGTTGGCGTCGGAGAGGACGCCGCCATTGGAGTCCGGGCGCTGGCCGGTGGAAACGAAGAGGTAGGCCAGCAACCAAATGAGCGAGGAGCCCGCGAGGCGGAGGATGTTTGGGGTGATGAACCCCAGTGATTTTTGAGTCAACGGATTTTTGATCACTGCGGCCCAGAAGCAACGGACATGCCGAGAGCCGGAGAACACGGAAAAAAGCTCCATTGATCGTTGGAGCTGTCCCGAAACAAAACAGAAGTGTCCCGATTTCCGGACAGCGCCGCCAGCACTGGGGACCTCGGGGCGCGCCGGACCCGGCAAAATCTGGACACTGCCCAGCGGAGCGGGACGGTGATGGCAGACGGTGAAAGGTCCGAGCGTATTCATTCCCCGGGTGGAGTTTGGCAGATTCCCGCGAAGGGCAACACCGGGGAACCGCCGACCAGCGCTCAGGGGCCGGATCGTGGGGAGGAACCGCGCGGACAAGGAGGCATCGCCAGAAAAGTTGGTTTTTTTATACGAAACCCTGCAAAGTGGTGTCAGCAGGGTGGTGGAACGCAGACGCTGCGGCGCCGCCCATATTTTTTTGTCAATGAGCGACCAGAACAAGAACCGGCCCGACGCGGGAAAATCCGCCGCCAAAAACCCCGCCCCCAAGGAAAAAATTCCCGGCTCCGACCCGGGCCCGGTCCCGCCTCTGTTCCGGCGGATCGACTGGATCACCGCCGGGGTGGCCACACTGGTGGTGCTGCTGGGGTACCTTTACACGCTGGCCCCCGACGTCACCCTTGAGGATTCCGGAGAGCTGGCGGTGGGGTCTTACTATGCGGGCGTCCCGCATCCGCCGGGGTATCCGGTCTGGACGCTGTACACGTGGCTGTTCACCGTGCTGTTCCCGTTCTCGAACATCGCGTGGCGGGTCGGGCTTTCATCCGCGGTAGCGGGGGCGTTTTCGTGCGGGTTGCTGGCGCTGATTGTTTCGCGGGGGAGCAGCATGATGATCGAAGGGATCGCGGAGTTGCGCAACCTCGAGAAACGGCTGGAGTCCGCGCTTTGCGTGATTTCGGGCTTGGTGGCGGGGATGCTGCTGGGCTTCAACGGGTTTATGTGGAGCCAGGCGGTGATCGTCGAGGTGTACACGTTCAGCGTGCTGTCCCTGATGGGAGTGTTGGTCACCCTGTTCCGCTGGATGCACGCGCCGCATCAGCGCAAGTACCTTTACTGGTGCGCATTTTGGTTTGGGATTTGTTTCACCAACCACCAGACCCTGATCGTCGCGGCGATGGGGATCGAAGTGGCGATCCTGGCGGGCAACATCCGGTTGGGCCGGGACCTGTTCGCGGTGAACACACTGATCTGGATTTTTGGCTCGATCGCCAGCGCCAAAGGGTGGATCCACACCTTTGAGGACAACCCGGCCATCAAAGGGGTTTTTCATTTCGTCGGGCTCGGATCGCTGGCGACGACGTTGTACGCGTGGTGGAAAACCACGAAGATATTCACGGAATGGAAGCCCGCCGTGGTCATGGGGGCGCTGTGGCTGCTGGGGGCGCTTTTCTATTTTTACATGCCGATCGCCTCGATGACGAACCCGCCGATGAACTGGGGTTACCCACGGACCGAGGAGGGGTTCTGGCATGCCCTGACGCGCGGCCAGTATGACAAGACGACGCCGATTGCGAGCGTGGGGAAATTTGCCGACGCCATGCGGATGTACACGGAGGGCGCGATCGAGGAATTCAATTTTGTTTACCTGATGATTGGGTTGGTCCCGTGGCTGTTCTACAGCCGGATGCAAAAACGGGAGAAAGGGTGGCTGGTCGGGTCGGCGGCCATCTACATCTGCCTGTCGGCCCTGCTGTTGTACCTTTTGAACCCGCAGACGGACAAACAGGCCCGGGAGCAGGCGCGCGTCTTTTTCACCGCCTCGCATGTGATCGTGGCGATGGCGATCGGTTTTGGGCTTTCACTGATTGGGGCCACGTTGTCCCTGCACTATGCGCGGTTCCGGACAGTGGCGAAGTACAGCGCCGCCGTGGCGGTGGCCCTTGCGCTGTATGCGCTGGTGGACCTCAAATCGCAGTTCAAGCTGGACCAGTACAACGCCATGTTCGCCTTCGTCCTGGCGGGCGGGGCGCTGGCCCTGGTCATGATCAACCGCGAAAAGCTGCCGATGCCGATCCTGCTGGGGATGTTCGCGATCACGCCGATCCACCCGATGCTGTCCCATTGGGCGGACAACGAACAGCGGGGGCATTTGTTCGGATATTGGTTCGGGCATGACATGTTCACGCCGCCGTTCGGCGTTTATCCGGAGATGGAGAAGAACGCAATTTTGTTCGGCGGGACGGACCCAGGACGGTTCAACCCGACCTACATGATATTTTGCGAGAGCTTCATTCCGCCGGCCAAGAAGCGGGACCCGAATTTCGACCGCCGCGATGTGTATCTCATCACCCAGAACGCGTTGGCGGACGGAACGTACCTGAGTTACATCCGGGCGCACTACAACCGATCCGCGCAGGAGGATCCGCCGTTTTTCGTGAATTTCCTGCGGTCGACCAAGGAAGAGGAGGAAGGCCGGACCAACATCCTGGCGCGCCTGGCCACGCCGTTGGACCGGTATTTCACGACGCTTGGAGCGCGGATCGAGGAGCGCCGCCGGAACGAGGGGGTGTATCCCAAGGAGGAGATCATCACCCCGAGCGTGGCCGATTCGTCGACCGCGTTTTCGAATTACATCGCCGACGCGCAGGCCCGGCTGCAACACGACATGCAGTTCCCGAATGAGCCGAAGCGGATCAAGCCGGGAGAGGACGTGAAAGTGATCGACAACAAGATCTCGGTCTCTGGGCAGGTGGCGGTGATGGCGATCAATGGACTTTTGACCAAGACGATTTTCGACGCGAACCCGACCAACGCGTTTTACGTCGAGGAGTCCTTCCCCTTGGACTGGATGTTCCCCCATTTGACGCCGTTTGGGATCATCATGAAGATCAACCGCGAGCCAGTCGCCGAATACACGGAGGCAATGGTGAGGCAGGACCATGAATTTTGGAGCAAATACTCGGAGCGCTTCATTGGGAACTGGATCACGTATGACACGAGCGTCAAAGAGATCTGTGATTTTGCCGAACGGGTGTATTTGCGGCGGGATTTCCAAAATTTCACGGGCAGCCCGATGTTCGTGCGGGATGACAACGCGCAGAAGGCGTTCTCCAAGCTGCGGAGCGCGATTGGCGGGGTTTATTTTTACCGGCTGGGGATCACCAAGAATTCGGTGGAGAACCAGCGGGTCCTGCGGGAAGCGGAGTTCGCGTTCAAGCAATCGTTCGCGTTTTGCCCGTACAGCC
>CAZSXX010000316.1:0-5434 GCA_964611245.1 uncultured Verrucomicrobiota bacterium
TGTCGGCGGGTTTGTAGCCGCGGGATTGGAGGATGGATTCGAGTTTGTGGACGTCGGCGATGGTGTCGAGGTCGCGGGGGGTTTGTTCGGTGCCGTAGCCGCCGTCAAGGTCGGTGCCGATGGCGCAGTGGGAGGGGTTGCCGGCGAGTTGGCAGATGTGGTCGATGTGGTTGGCGGCGTCGGCGATGGAGACGACCGCGGGCTGGGTGATGCCGCGTTGCCAGTTGGGGTAGAGCATCCAGGCGTCGAAGGCGAGGCCGATGATGGCGCGGCGGGAGATGAGGAGGCGGATTTGTTCGTCGGAGAGTTGGCGGTGGTCGGGAACGAGGGCGCGGCAGTTGTGGTGGCTGGCGAGGAGGGGGCCGTGGTAGTGGTCGAGGGCCTGGAAGAAGGAGGTGTCGGCAAGGTGGGTGACGTCGAGGATCATGCCGAGGCGCATGAATTCCTTGAGGAGTTGGACGCCGGCGGGGGTGAGCGGGCCATCGAAGCCGGTCCCGACGGCGTAATGGCTGTGGGCGTAGTGGACGGGGCCGACGGCGCGGAGGCCGAGGTTCCACCAGTGTTCGGTTTGGGAGGGGTCGAGGATGGGGTCGGCGCCTTCCATGCTGATGATGAGGCCGAAGGGGGTGGATTGTGGGTCGGCGAGCCATTGGGCCCAGTGGGCGTTGAGTTGGGGCGCGGTGGTGATGAGGCGGACGTGGCCGAGGGATTCGAGGAGGCGGTAGTAGGCGAGTTGGCCTTTGGCGTGGGAGTGGGAGATGGTTTGGGAGGCGTAGTCGAGGCTGGCGCGGTTGGAGCCGGAGCGGGGGATGCCGGGGGCGCTGCGGGCAAGGAGGCTGGTGAGGCAGAGGCCGATGTTGGCGCGGCGAAGTTCGGGGAAGCTGAGGGTGTTGCGGGCGCGGCCGGGCTCGTCGGTGAGGCCGGATTCGGAGGCGCGGATTTGGGGGACGGTCTGGAGGAGGTCGCGGTTGAAGTACATGGCGCTCCAGGCGAGGTCGAGGTGGATGTCGATCATGGGCCGCATGGGGAGAGGGATACGGGGAGGGCAAGCGGCGGGGAAGCACAAAGTGAGGTCGGAACGGAACGGCGCATTTTTTCCGCAGGGGTTGGCCACGCGGCATTGATGGAATCAATCGGGGGATTGGATTTATCGATTAACGGGGGAGGGAAGGGATGGGGCATGGTGGGGGGATGAGCGAGACGGTTCCGGAGATTTTGCGGGTGAACATGGCGTTCGCGTGGGTGTGGATGCTGGGCGGGTTTGTGTCGGGGGCGTTGATGGGGATGCGGTTCAAGGAGGAGAGGTGGCTGGGGGGTTACGGGAGTTTTCGGCGGCGGATGGTGCGGCTGGGGCACATTTCGTTTTTTGGGCTGGGGCTGGTGAATTTCATGTTCGCGGTGACGGGGGTGTGGTTTGGGTTGGAGGGGGGATTGATGAGGGCGGCGGGGATTGCGTTTTTGGCGGGCGGGGTGTTGATGCCGGTTTGTTGCGGAGCGATGGCGCGGTGGGAGGGGGCGAGCCCGGTGGCGATGTTCGCGGCGCCGGTGGGGAGCCTGCTGGCGGGAGGCGGTTTAACCTTAAAAATGATTATATTGCCATGAGAATTGGACTGATCGCGATGAGCGGGGTGCGGGCGCACAACGCGGAGTTGACGAAGCTGGGGCTGACGCTGCCGGGGTTTGTGGACCGGAACCGGATCATCGCGTCGATGCCGAGCCTGTCGTTGTTGACGCTGGCGGGGATGACGCCGCGGGGGCATGAGGTGGAGTACCACGAGGTGGCGGATTTGAAGGTGGCGGGGGAGTTGCCGATGGATTTTGATTTGGTGGCGATCAGCGCGTTCAGCGCGCAGGCGGGGGAGGGGTATGAGTTGGCGGAGCGGTATGCGGCGCGGGGGCCCCCGGGGGTGACGGGGGGGTTGCCTGTGCGTTCGGCGCCGGCGGAGGCGGGGCGGCAGGGGGCGAGCGCGGCGGCGGGGGAGGGGGAGTTGTTGTGGCCGGAGATTTTGGCGGACGCGGAGGCGGGGAGGTTGCGGCCGATGTACCGGAGCGAGGGGCGGGAGTTTGATTTGGCGGAGGCGCCAATGCCGCGGTTCGATTTGTTGGAGCCGGGGAAGTACAACCGGATCACGGTGCAGACGAGCCGGGGGTGCCCGCACAAGTGCGAGTTTTGCGCGTCGTCGATTTTGCTGACGAAGCGGTACAAGCTGAAGCCGGTGGAGAAGGTGATGGCGGAGATCCGGGCGATCAAGGAGATCTGGCCGAAGCCGTTCATCGAATTGGCGGATGACAATTCGTTTGTGGCGGCGGAGCATTACAAGCGGTTGTTGCGGGAGATGGCGGGGGAGGATTTGCGGTGGTTCACGGAGACGGACATCAACATCGCGAAGGATGGGGAAATGCTCGGGTTGCTGCGGGATTCGGGGTGCCAGCAGATTTTGATTGGGCTGGAGAGCCCGCGGGCGGCGAGCTTGCGGGGGATGGAGCGGGTGTCGGATTGGAAGGCGCGGCAGTTGGAGCATTACCGGGAGTCGATCGCGAGGATTCAGTCGTATGGGATCACGGTGAATGGGTGTTTCATCCTGGGGTTGGACGGGGACACGGTGGAGGTGTTCGACGATGTGCTGAGGTTTGTGCGGGAGTCGGGGCTATATGAGGTGCAGGTGACGTTTTTGACGGCGTTCCCGAACACGCCGTTGTACCACCGGCTGAAGCGGGAGGGGCGGCTGTTGCGGGAGGAGGCGTGGGAACTGTGCACGTTGTTCGACATCAATTTCCAGCCGAAGGGGATGAGCGTGGGGGAGTTGCAGGCGGGTTTTTTGAGGCTGGTGAAGGAGCTGTACAGCGCGGAGGAGACAGGGGCACGGAGGCGGGGGTTCAAGCGGGCGTTGAGGACGTCGCCGAATTTCCAGGGGGGGCGGAGGAGGAGGGTGGTGCAGGTGAAGGGGGAGGAGGTGGTTTGGGGGTGATTTGAGGCGGTGCGCGCGGGTAAAAGGGGGATTTTTTTGGCTTTTGGAAAATGGGGGGCGTGGCAGGATGCGGGGATGAAGCCATGCAGGAAGAACCGAGGGGCGTTCACGTTGATCGAGCTTTTGGTGGTGATCGCGATCATCGCGATATTGGCGAGCCTGCTGTTGCCGGCGTTGTCGAAGGCGAAAACGAAGGCGCACGGTGCGATCTGCATGAGCAACGAGAAGCAGTTGCAGTACGCGTGGCACATGTACGCGACGGACAACAATGACCGGCTGGTGTTGAACGCGACGGGGGCGCAGCAGGGGTATGTGGGGGGATGGCTGCCTACGGCGCAGGAGGCGACGAACTACAATTTGCTGAAGCCGCCGTACGGGAAGCTATGGCCGTACAGCCAGTCGGTGACGATTTACAAGTGCCCGGCGGACCCAAGCACGGCGACGATCGGAGGGAAGAAATATCCGCGGACGCGGAGTGTGTCGATGAACGGGAACATGAATGGGGACAGTTGGTACACGGCGTTGATCGAGAAGACGTGGTGGACGTACCGGAAGCTGTCGGACATCCAGCACTCGAGCAAGATGTTCGTGTTTTTGGACGAGCGGGAGGAGACGGTGGACGACGGGTATTTTTTGGTGGATTTGGCGGACACGAAGACGTGGGCGAATTTGCCGGCGGTGTACCACAATGGGGCGGGGGGATTCAGTTTCGCGGATGGGCATGGGGAGATCAAGAAGTGGCTGGATGAGAACACGCTGCGGAAGGGGACGGCGGGATCGCGGCTGTCGCCGCGGGATGTGCCGTGGATCCAGGAGCGGACGTCGGTGAGGAAGTGAGGGAGGGGTGGGCGGCGATCACGAGCGGGAATTTTTGTTTCCGGCGCCGCAATGTGATGGCAGGCTGTCTTATCCCTCCGTCGCGTGGGCTCCGTGGGTGGCTGATTGGCTGATTGCCGGGTATGTTGGCGATGATCAAGGGATCACCGGATGAGCAACGAGATTGAAGCAAAGATTGAAGGCCCGAATCTGACGCCTGACCGGTTCATGAAGGCAGCCCGGGCGTTTTTTGAGTTGGTTCAGGGCGTGTCCAAAAACCTGGCCGGCGACGGCGAGGAAATTCCATGGACCGTTGAAGTGGCGTCCGGCAGCGCGGTCCTCCGCGCGAAGTCCACTGGCGAGCGCGGTGAGCGAGTTGTCGAAGCGATAGTCCGCGGAGTCCGTGCGCTCAGATCGGGCGTGAATGCGATTCCACATGGGTTTGGCAGGGACGAGGTCAACGCCGCGAGAGTGTTGGCGAATTTGGTGGATGGCAACGCCGTCACGTCCATTCATTTAATCACCGGGGGCGAGGCCGAGGAACTGTCGGGGACGGTTGTGGCGACCACCGCCGCAATATTGGAGGCCGACAAATCCATCGCATTCGGCTCCATTGAGGGGGTCATCGAAACGCTTTCGATCCGCGACGGGTTTCGGTGCACGATATTCGAGAGGAATTACCGCAGGGGGATTGTTTGCCACTTCACCAAGGCGGAACTGGAGCAGGAGGCACATCGGGCATTCGGGAAGCGAGTTCTCGCGAGCGGAATGATTCGTTACGGGAAGGAGGGGCTTCCCACCACCCTGAATGCGGACGCCCTCCGGGTTTTCCCGGCGGACTCCGAGCTGCCGACCGCGAACGAGATTCAAGCCATTTATTCTGAGATTTATTAGGTATGGCTTTCCAAACGGTCTATTGGGACGCGAATGTTTTCCACGCGTTCTTTGGAAAGGAGGAGGGCCGGTTCGAAACCTGCGGGAAGATTGAGAAGGCGGCGCGCGAGGGATCGGTCCAGATATACACGTCGACCGCGACGTTCGTTGAATGCGTCTGGATAAAAAACGTCCCGAACCGGCTGGACCCTTCGCATGAAGCCCAAATATCGAAGTATTTCCAGAACAGCTTCATTCGGGCTGTGCTGTGCGATCGATTGATTGCCGAGCGGGCCCGCGCGTTGATCTGGAAACATTACCCCGGCCTCAAACCAAAGGACGCGATCCATGTCCCAAGCGCGTTGTTCATCGGGGTGGATGTTTTACAAACCTACGACGAATACCTGCTGAAACTTTCGGGGAAGATTGGGAGCCCCGCGTTGCGGATCGAGGCGCCGAGCGATCCCGACCCTGCCCGCGAAACCGGATCGAAGCGCGAGTGAATCGGGCGCGGGCGTTGGGCGGGGGCGGCTTGCGGGGGGAGGGGAAGTTTGGTTGGGTTGGGGGATGAGGGAATTTGCGGTTGGGCTGGATTTGGGCGGGTCGAGCGTGAAGTGGTTGGCGGCGGACCGGGAGGGGGCGGCGCTGGCGCGGGGGAATGTGGCTTTTGAGGCGGAGCGGAGGATGGATTGGGGGGAGAGGATGCGGGGGATTTTGGCGGAGGCGATGGGGGCGGGGTGGGGGAGGTGCGGGGGGGTGGGGGGTTCGGCGCCGGG
>CAZSXX010000317.1:0-690 GCA_964611245.1 uncultured Verrucomicrobiota bacterium
TCCACCGGCTTCCCACCCCGGCCGCCAGAGTCACCACCGCCACCTCCCCATTCCGCAGGCTCTCGTTGCCCACCTCCGCCGAGCGCTTCGCCATCGGCCCCGCCGCGTCGAACAGGTCCCCAGGCTCCACGTCCCGGATCGACGCGCTCGCGGGCAGCCGGTTTTGCGCCAGCCCAATCCGTCCCGCCCGCAGGTCCGAGCGCACCTGCTCATGCTGAGCCATGTCAAAGCCATTTTCCTCCAGCATCGCCGCCAGGTCCCGCGCCCCTTCGCCCCCCCTCCGGATGTGCGGAAAAAGCCGGTCGAACAGCACCTGCACCATCCCTCCCAGCTCGGGCCGGTCCCGGCACGCCGCCCCGAACCGGTCCAGCTCCGCCCGCCGGATCTGCGTCAGGCTGCGCGCGTCCCGCCGCAGCAGCGTCGGCACCACCATCGAATAGTAACCGGACGGCAACAGCGCCTCCCGTCCCGTCAGGAACGCCGCCGTCGTCCCCTCGTCATTGATGGCGAAATCATACACCACCGGTTCCATCGCGAAGGGCAGGGCGTGCTCCAGCTCCCGCTTGGTCTCCGCCATGATCGCCGCCAGCCGCTCTTGGCCCTCCGCTTTCGCCTCCGGCGCGAAGATGAAACCCCTGGCGGAGCGCGTGGGTCGGCGGGGCGGGGAGGCGCCCGGCTGGGCGTGCACAG
>CAZSXX010000317.1:700-5419 GCA_964611245.1 uncultured Verrucomicrobiota bacterium
GCCCGACATCCCACCCAGCATCCAGAACCCCCAGAACCGCTCCCCAAATTCCTCGCGCACCTTCCGGATCAGCGTCTCCGTGTAGGCGTTGCTCGCCCACGGAATGATCGCCTGGATCGGCCCCGCAAAATTCCGCGTCGTCACCTCCCCGATTTTCTTCACATCCTCCGCCCGCAGAGCGTCCAGAATGTCGTCCAAGATTTTCAGCGCCGCCTGCCGCCCCTTCCACTCCGCCTCCGAGCGCAGCAAATACTTTTCCGTCACCATCTCCAGGATCGGCCCGACATTCTGGGCCATCCCCCCATGCACCAGCACCAGGCTTTCCTGCAGTTGCTTGCGCACCCGTGGGGACGCCTCGTCCGCTCCCAGGATGTGGTGCGTCGGCAGCAGCCGCCCCCGGCTGATTCCATGCTCCGGGTCGGCCTCCCCCGCCGCCACCCCTTGGATCAGCTTCATCCCGGGCCAAACCCCTCCCGAATCCTGCCACCCCCCGCCCGAGCCCCCGATCCACTCGCCCAAAATCGCCCGCGCCGCCACCAGCCGCCGCTCCTCCTCCTGCAGCGGCCCGGTCAAGGACTTCGCCTGCCCCGTCGCCCGCATGCACACCGCGATCAACGAGCCCAGCAGGTTCGTCGACACCGCCAGCCGCGAACCTTTCGGGATGTTGTTCACGCTGCTGACAATCTCCAGCCCCAGCCCCGGGCCCACCAGCCGCCCCAGCAAATCCGGCAGGCTCTGCCCGGACCCCTCCATCCCCGGCGGCACAATCCCCGCCGCGATGATCGCCGCCTTCAGCAGCCCAAGGTAATCCTTCGCGAAATCAAAAACATCGGCCAGCTCCGTCAGGTCCGCGGTCGCCCCCAGGTCCACGCTCGAAATCCGCAGCACCGGCTCGTCGATCACCCGCAGGTACGCCTCCACCGGCGGCTTCGGCCCCGCGTCCCTCCCTTTCACGCCCAAATCAATCGAGACATTGAGCACCCTCGCCCCCTCCGGGAAATCCATCCCAAGGAAAAAAATGTCGCTCCACGCGCTGTGCGACAGGTCCATCCGCACCGCCGTCAACTCCCGCAGCACCGGGAACGGCTCGTCCCACCCCCCCCGCGCCAGCAACTCCGCACGGATCCGCAGCGGATGGTCGTTCGGATGGCCCGTCCGGAACATCCATTGGTTGCCCCGCACCGATCGCACGCTTTTCCGCACCTGGTCCGACAGCGTTTGGAACGCCAGCCCATGGTAAGCGGCCGCCAACGCGCTCGAAATCGCGTCGTTCACCCCATGCGCCTCCAGCGCCGCCAGGAATTTCGCGATCGCCTCCGGGTACCGCCGCTGCAACAAGTCCTCGTACCCCGCGAACGGCGCCAGCCCCCGCGGATTGATCCCGGGCTTCGACGGCAAATGGAATCGATGGATCGCGTGGAGGAAGAAAAGCGCCCGCACCCGCTCGTAAAGGTTCCCGCTCCGGTGCCGGAACGCCTCCAGCTCCGCGCACTCCGCCAACAACTCCTTCACCGACGCCGGCCCGCACACCGACTCGATCGATTGGTCGCGCAGGGGCGCCGCCGCCGCGGTGATGATTTGGACTAGCTTTCCCGGCATGGCGAGGAATCTCCGGCCCGCGCCGCGAGCGCTTCGACCATTTGCGCCAGCACCTCCTCGCGGTCGCACCCCGACAGCCCAAGCGCGATCTGGGCGTTCAACAGGCCAAACTTGACCCCCAAATTGTACCGTCGCCCCGGCAGTTCGTAGGCCAGGTACCGCTCCCGGTCGGCCAGCGCGTTCAGCGCCGGCGCCAACTGCAAATTCACCCCCGGCGCCGCCGCCTCCTGGGCCGAAAGGATGTCCATGATCCCCGGCGTCAGCACATGCATCCCAAAAAAACAGAGGTAATGCGCCGCCCGCAGCCCGGGCACAATCAGGTTCTGCTCCGCCTCCGTCGGCGTCGGCTTCTCCACCACATGGTCCACCTCGTACAGCCGCGCGCGGTGCTGCGCCCGCTTCCCTCCCACCGCCCCATAGTACGGCAGCATGCTTTCCCGCGTCGCCTGCACCGCCGACACCGAGCACGCCTCCGCCTGCGCGATCCCCACCAACTGCTGCGCGCACCGCTGCGTCTCCCGGCTGATGTACAGGTGGTCGCTCACAAAATGCAGGAATGGCTCCCGCTCGACAAACCCGCGCGCGCACAAGAGCGCGTGCCCATATCCTCTTGGCTCCGCCTGCTCCACGAACGTCAGCTTCCCCGGGAAATCCCCCGCCGCCGCCCGGTATGCCGCCTGGTCCCCCGGGCACACCACCAGGCAAATGTCCTCCACCCCGCTGCTCAGCGCCTCCTCGATGATGATCCGCAACGCCGATTTTTGCACGCCATCGCGGTCCACCAGCGTCTGCAGCGGCAGCGTGTGCTGGTTGCGTCCGGCGGCGGTGATGACGGCCCGTTTCGTGTTCACGTGTAAACCCTTGCGATCCTGAACTGCCGCCAACCCTCGCAAATTCCCCCCGCCGGGTCAAATGCGGGATGCCCAATAAAATGGCCGGCGTTTCAAATTCGCGACCGCACGCGCTGGTTGGCCTTGTTGTAATTGTAACCGAAGTGAAACGGCAGCGTGTTCGTGGCGCTCGCCACCGAATTGATCGACAGCAAGCGATTCAACAAATCGTATTGCTTGCTCGTCGTCATCTTCGTGCTCGCGCTCTGCCTGTGCAAAATCTGGCTGACCAGCCGGCTGTTGGCAAGATACGTGTACGCCGCCGAATTGGTCCCGTCCCCCACCGTCGCCAGCCGGTTGGCCGTGTCATACGTGTAACTATTGATCGACCCGCCATACCCCGCCGCCCGCGTCGAACTTCGCCGCAGAAAACCGCCTAACTCCTACTCCGGCAGGTCATCGCCCAACGCAGCGGGAGGGAAAATATCCCTCGCATTTTTCCAGTCCGGCTCGATCGACGGATAATCGCGAAGCCAGACTTCCTTGCATCTGGTGGCTACGCCAGCAGGGTGAATAAAGGGTCCCATGAGAATACCCTCGCGCTCATTGGAGGCAACATCAGACGATATTTGTGCAACCCAATTTGCGAGAGTTCCCGGAAAGTTTTGGCTCTCGACGAAGTTTACTGCACTTAGCAGGTCTTTCGCTCGCACCAAGTAAACCTCGTCCCCGTACGGCTCAGCTTCTTCGTTCTGGTAAATTGCAACTAGAAAGAGTCGGCTCATACAATTCAGTTTCGAAAGCATGTTGGGTACGCGTGCTGGGTAACGGCGGTCGTGCGCCGAATTAGCGATGCACAAAAAGATCATCTCCGAAGCCAAACTCATTGGACTTGTTCGCACCTGCCGACCAGAAATATAGAAGCGGCAACCGACGAGTTCTTATCTCAGGATTTAATCGAGTTGACGCTAGATCGTTGGTCAAAGCAAAAGCTAACGGGGTTCCCCACGCATCGCGCAGGAGACCATCCTTTGACACCGACTTAGCTGCGTTTGTGATGTATAAGTCGCCACTCTCCTTCAAGCACTTAGATAACAAGCGATTCAACTTCTCGCTGTTTGTTTCTCCTCCGATTACCACAGCCAATTTTGCTCGGTCCATGTCACCCAATAGTTCCAGATCAATGGATATTCTTTGCATCAGTTGAATCGATCGGACCGGTTCAGATCGTATTCCCCGCCCAGGTACAAACCAAAGAACATTGCCAATTACCGCGAGTGCAACCCAGCCAAGAACACACCACTTTTTCGCGTGCTTCATTCCTTGTTCGTACCGGGTGTTGTGATGATGTGGCTCCAGGTTTGATATCCGTTTACTTCACCCCAGACACCCTTAAATGTTCCGCGTGTGGCGACGTTTCGCTCCCATGGACTGTAGACATATCGCAATGCTTTTTGGAGGCGTTCGTCGTTTGGATTTTGATTCGCACTGCTGCACGCGTAGGCAAAAAGAAAGTTAATGCCGAACTGAGTGTATCTAGCTCCGTCCAGTGCCACAAACCCATTCCCGCCGTCAAAGACCAGAACACCTACAGCTTTGCCGTCATTTCCCCCGCCGTGCCCGGCGTACGCGAATCCGTGAATGCTCGAACTCTCCAAATGCCCCCGTGCCACTGCTGGCGTGGATTGTTCAGTGATGATGACATTGAAACCCTTACTTCGATGCTGTTCGCCGAGACTCAGAAAGCTAGATCGCCAAGCAGGAATAGGCCCGAACCGATCAAGCATCTTAAACATACTGCCAAACTCGATGTAAACGGTGTTAGGGATCGTGAATTCTGCACAATCGTCGATCGTTTCCGTAGCCGATCCTGGAACTCGGCTCGGACCTACTGGCTTTAGCCATTTCCGGTAATCCTTGTCATCGAAGCCGATAGTTTTCGCTAGGGTCGCCACCGTGTCCCCGGCGGCGGGCTTCACACGCGCGCGGTCTTTGCCTTTTCTGCTAAATTCCCAAGTAAGTCCTAATACATCCAAACCGTTTATGCCATCGTTTCCACAGAAATTATAAATCCCGATTCCACCGCTTTCTTCGATAGGATCCCTATTCACCCACCTCCCCAGCGACGCCGAGTAGTGCCGATACCCGTAATAATTCAGCCCCACCTCCGCATCGAAATACTTCGTCGAGAACAGGAACGGGTTCATCTCCGCGAAGGAGCCAGTCCGGCGTTTGACCTGGCCGAAGGGGTCGTATTCGATGATGGAGGTGACCGTGCCGTCGCTCTTGA
>CAZSXX010000318.1:0-5411 GCA_964611245.1 uncultured Verrucomicrobiota bacterium
GGAATCGGCGCTGAAGGAGAGGCGAAGGTTGCCATTTTGGAGCGTCGCGGCATTGATCGAAATGGTGGCGAGCTTGTCGTTGTTCAGGCGGGCGATGCCGCGAAGGTTGGTGTTGTTGTTGAATTGGCGGAAAGCGCCAACGACGACAATCTTGCTGTCCCACGGCTGCACGATGAGGCCGAGGACGGAGTCATCCGCGCCGTCTCCGGGATCGAAGCTGGTGTCGAGGCGGCCGGTGGCGCCATCGAGGCGGGCGACGCGGGCGCGGGGCACGCCGTTGATGAACGTGAAATCGCCGCCGATAATGATTTTGCCGTCAGCGGGCTGGATGGCGATGGCGCGAATGGCGTTGTTGACGGTGATCTCCGACGCAAAGGCATTGGTGCGGAAACGATTGTCCAAGTCGGGCACGATGTAGGTTTGGAGAGCGCCATCCTTGTCGAGGAGAACGACGCCGCCGACGGGAACATCCTTGTAGGTGGTGAAGTCGCCGGCGACGAGAATCTTGCCGTCGGGGAGGGTGACGATGTCGTGGACCATGGCGGGACGGCCATCGGGACGATGGAAGCCGGTGCCGGTCCTGAATTCAGTGTCCAAGGCGCCGCTGGGATTCAGGCGGACCAACCGGTAGGCGGGCACGCCGTTGAAGGATGTGAAGGCGCCGCCGACGAGGATTTTCTGGCCTTGGGGAGTGTCCTGAAGAACGACGACGTTGACGGCGTTGTTGGCGCCGGCGCCCGGGTTGAACGTGATGTCGAGGTTACCGTTGGAATTGAGCCGGGCGATGCGGTTGCGGGCGGCGGCGCTGGCCTCGTCGAAGACGCCACCGATGACGACGCGCTGGTCGGATTGGATGGCGATGGAGGAGACCTGGCCATTGAGCCCCAGAGGGAGGCGGAAGGAGGGATCGAGGTCGCCATTGGCCTGGAGGCGGGCGACGCGTTCCTGGATTTTGTCGTCCACAGCGCGGAAAGAGCCGCCAATGATGATGCGGCCATCGGGTTGGAGGGCGAGGGAGGCGACGCTGTTGTTGGGCCGGTTGGTGATGGAAAATGCGGCGTCAATGCCGCCGTTGACCAAGAGGCGGGCCACGCGGGACCGGTTGGTGTCGCCATTGAAGGCGGTGAAATCGCCCCCGATCAAGAAATTGCGGCTCGGATCGAGTTCGATGGCGCGGATGGCGCCGTTGGCCGCGATGCCGGGATTGAAGGTGTCGTCGATGCTGCCGGAGCTGAGGTCATCGTCAACAATCGTCAGGGTGGCTTGGGCAAGACCCAAGGTGGCGCCGCCGCGGACGTTAAAGAGAGTGATGTTGAGGAACTCGTTCGTCTCCGGCTCGGAATTATCGATGATCGGAATCTCGATATATTTGAGAGTGTCGCGGTCCTGGAAGGTGAGGATGCCGGAGCGGTCGAAATAGTCTTCGCCGGTGCGGGCGCTGGCGCCAGCGGTCTGGAATTCGACACTGACGACGCCGGTGACCCCGTTGGTGCGGATGACCTCAATGCGGGCGACGACGCCGGCGCCTTCGCGCGTGCTGTAGGTGGGCGAGAGGAAGCGGATTTCGCCGGGGGCGAAATCGTCGTCGACGATGGTGAGCGTGGCGGTGTCACCGCCGGGGCGGAGAACGCCGCCGGCAGAAACGTTGGTGAGGGTCAGGAAAATGGTCTCGTTGCCCTCGACCAACAGGTCGGGGATGATGGGGACGGAGAACGCGCGCTGGGTTTCGCCGACCGCAAACTGGAGGGTGTTGGTCACGGCTGTGTAGTCCGCCCCGCTGGTGGCGGTGCCATCGCGGCTGTAGTAGTCAACGGACACCGGCACACTGACGGAACCGATGCGGTTGACCGTGATGGTGGCGGTCCTAGACGGGATGCTCTCGCCGACAGAGTAGGCCGGGGCAGAGAAGAAGATCTCGCTGTCGTCGCTGACGATGATGACGCGGGCGGTGGGTTGGTCGCCGAGACGGAAGACGCCGTCGAGGTCGGACAGGGCAACCTCAAACACCTCCTCGTTTTCGACGTAATTGTCGTTGACCACGAGAATGTTGAAGGTGGCCTCGGTTTCCCCTTCCGGGAACTCGAGAATCCGACTGGCGAAGAGGTAATCGACGACCGGGGAATTGGGATCGGTGCCGACGATGGCGTTGGTTTCGGGGGTGGCGGTGACGTCGGGCTGGGTCTGGGCCTTCATCTGGACGCTGCCGGAGGTTCCTCCAGTGCGGCGGACGGTGACGATGGCGTTGGTGCTGGCCTCGTTGACGATGTAAACGGGGCGTGTGAATTCAAAGCGGCCGTCGCCGGCGATGGAGCCGCCGTGGATGCGGGCCAAGCGGAGGCGGGGCTGGCTGTTGTATTCCGTGAAGCCGCCGGCCATGACGATCTTCCGGTCGGACTGGACGACCAAGGCGGAAATGTTGCCGTTGGCGCCGGAGCCGAAGTTGATGGTGGGGTCATTGGCGCCATTGCTGTGGAGGCGGGTGATGCGGCGGCGTGTGACGCCGTTGTAGCGGGTAAAATCACCGCCGACGACGATCTTGCCGTCAACTTGGACGTTGATGGCGTTGACGGGGCCGTTGGCACCGCGGTCGGCCATGTTGATGATGGAGCCGGAATTGAAGGAGGTGTCGACGGACCCATCGGAGTTGAGACGGGCGAGGTGGTTGGCCCCACGACGGAGAGAACCGGTGAGGGACCATGCGCCGGGGTAACGGACGCCCTGCTCGACGATTTCCTCGACGATGACCTGGGCCTTGGCGCGGTCAGTCGCGAAATAGGGAACCTGGACGGAGCCTTTGGCCGCGAGGTTGGTCAGGTAGGCGATGTTGGTGGAACTGCCCGCGGCGGCGCCGAGGAGGAGGACCCGGATGTTGTGGCGGTTGGTGAAATCGTAATTGAGCGTGATGAGGCCGGAGTCGAAGCCGGACTCGGCCGCGAGATCGACGGTGTTGGTGACGTTGACGGAGCCGGCGATCGCGCCCGAAATGGTCCAGTTGCCGCCCGGGGCGGGGCCGTCATCAACAATGACTTTGAGAGCGCCAGAACCCAGCTTGGGATAGGCGACCTGAAGGGTGCCGCGGAAGTTGAGGTTGGTGGCCTGCAGCAGGTTGGTGGTGCCGGTGGGGGTGTTCTCGGCCACAACGCGGACGTTATGCTGGTTGGTGAAGCTGTAGTCGAGGGTGATGAGGCCGATGTCGAAGCCGGCGTTGGTGGTGGCGGAAACCAGGATGGTCTGGCTGGCCTGGGCCGGAATGGAGTTCGAGGCGACCGGGAGGCGGAGGGTGTTGGTGGCGCCGAACGCGAATCCCTGGAGGGAGGTGAAGAGGCCGCCGACGAGGATTTTGCCGTCGGGTTGGACGGTGATGGAGCGGACTGATTGGTCGGCGCCGACGTTCATTTTGAAGCTGGAATCAACGGAGCCGTCGCGGTTCAGGCGAACCAAGCGGCTGGCGGGAATGTTGTTGAAGGATTCAAAGTCGCCGCCGACCAGCAATTTGCCGTCGAGTTGTTCGGCGAGGGCAAAGACGGTGAAATTGGTGGGGCCCGAGGCGCCGGTGCCGGGGTTGAAGGAGGAATCCAGCGTGCCGTTGGGGTTGACACGGGCGACGCCGTTGCGGGCCGTGGGGCCGTAGGCCGAGAAGTCGCCACCGATGAGGATTTTGCCATCGGACTGGAGGAGCATCGAGTAGATGGGGTTGTTGGCGCCCGCCCCGGGATCGAACGTTTGGTCCACGCCGCCGGCGCGGAGGAGGCGCGCGATGTAATTGCGGTTGGTGGCGGCCACGGAGGTGAACGCGCCCGCGATCAGAATGCCGCCGTCGTCCTGGACTTGCAGGGCGCGGACTGAGCCGTTGGGGCCGGCACCCGCGAAGAAGCTGGGGTCAAGGGTGCCGTCCGGGTTGAGGCGGGCGAGGCGGTTGCGGAGGACGCTGTTGACGGAGGCGAAATCGCCACCGATGAGGAGGCGGCCGTCGGGCTGCTGGGCGAGGGCGTAGATGGCCTCATCGGCGCCGTCCGCCTGGAAGCTCACGTCGAGCTTGCCGGCAGGGATGTTCTCCAGCTCGTTGTCGATGATGGAGAGGGTGGCGGAGGCGGGGATGCCGAGGGCGCCGGGGAAGGAGGTCGTGCTGTTGACGATGTTAGTTTGGCCGAGCAGGCGGACGATGGCGGTCTTGGTGCCATCCACGACGAAGTCGTCGATGATGGCGACGGGGAAGCTGGCGCTGGTCTGTCCTTCGGCGAAGACAAAGTAATTGGTGCTTGAAACTGGGACGAAATCGACGCCGGGAATGGCGAGCTCCGACACGACTTCGTAGCCGACGTGGACTTCGCCGGAGGTGCCGTTGACGCGGACGACGGTGATGGTGGCGTTGGTGCCGTTTTCATCGACCACGTAGGAGGCCTGGCTAAGGCGCATATTGCCGAAGGCATCGTTGTCGTTGATGACGACAGTGGTTTCCTTTTGGTTGCCGATGGCGTTGGGGTCGAGCACACCGCTGATCCGGGCGTTGGAAAGGGAGACGCGGAAGGCGCGGTCGCCGTCAACCAGCGATCCATCAACAATGGTGACCGGAACGGTTTTAGGGGTGGTGTCACCGCTGGCCCATTTGACGACGAAATTCGTGAGGCCGATGTAATCGACGCCGTCGATGGCGGTTCCGTTGATGGTGGAGACCTCGACTTGGGCTGCGCCGACGCCGCCGCCGATGCGGCGAACGACGATGTTGGCGAATCCGGAGCCCTCCGCGACGAGGTTGGTGAGGACCGGGAAGGAGAAGCGGCCGGGGGAATAATCGTCGTCGATGATGGTGAGGGTGGCGGCGGAGAGGCCGAGGGTGGCGCCACCACTTGCGTTGAAGAGCTGAAGGCGGACCGTTTCATCCAACTCGGCGCCGGTGTCGTCCACGATATCGATTTCGAAGGAAACTTCCGATTCACCGGCCTGGAAGGTGGCGGTTTTGACGGGGATGGGAACGTAATCGGTGTTCGGAGTGGCGGAACCGCCGGAGATGGTGCGGTATTGGACGCTGACCGTGCCGGAAACGCCGTTGGTGCGGCGAAGGGCGATGGTGGCTTTGCGGCTGTTTTCATCCACAAAATATTGGGCGGTGGCGAAGCCGAGGACGCCGGGGCTACGGTCGTTGTCGACAATGGTGAGGAGGGCTTTGGATTGGCCGATGGCCGGCCACGTGGGAATCTGGACGCCGCCGAGATTGATGAATGAGGGATCCACGGCGAGATTGAGCTGCAATTGCTCATCGCCGTCCTGGATGGAGTCGTCGATCAGGTCCACGAAAATGGATTCGATCAAGATGGGGGAGGTTGAGTTGGTGCCCGGGCCCCCGGCACGAATGTGTTGGTCGGTGACATGGTATTCGCGGTTGTTGTTGCCGCGATAGCCTTCGGAGAAGC
>CAZSXX010000319.1:0-5358 GCA_964611245.1 uncultured Verrucomicrobiota bacterium
GCGCGAACAGCCGCGCCGTCATCGCCGGATCCCAGGCGTGGTAGGCGATCCACTCCGATTTTCCGTCCGGGCCTTCCACGATCGAATGGTGCCCCGGCCCAATGACCCGGCCAGGGACTGTTTTGAGAACGCGCGGCCCGCGTTCGGCGCCTTCGTCCGAGTACGGCCCCCAAGCTTGGTCGGCCACCGCGTAGTCCACTCCATATCCCTCGCCCTCGTACCGGCCCCCGCTGTAAAAACAATAGTATTTTCCGGCGTGGATGCGCACGCACGGCCCTTCCAAGGTGTGCCAGTCATAGACGCCGCCGTGCATGGCGCGGCCCCGCTCAAAACGCTGCCAGTCGCACCTGGCCCGCAGCACGGTCCGGCGCTCGCCGGCGGCCCGCGTCATCCCGACCAAGCGGTCCACGACAATCGCGGTGCCGGGCCGGATATCCCGGCCTTCATCCAGGAAATCACGCGCGTAGAAAACAAACCATTGCCCATCCACATCCCGGAACGGATGGGCGTCGATGGCAAACGGGCAGCGGTCACTCTCCGGAAGCAGCGGGCCCTCATCCAAATAGGGACCGGTCGGCTCCACGCTGCTGGCCACCCGCAGTTGGTGTTCAAGCCCTTGCTTCGCCACCGAATAGTAAATGTAAAATCTGGCTCCATCGTGCGCCACCTCGGGGGCCCAGAAGACCGCCCCGCGGAATTCCGGCGGGACCCTCACAGCCCCTCCATGCAGGCGCCAGTGCACCAAGTCCGGCGACCGCAGCAGCGGGAACGCCAGATGCTCCCCATCAATGGCAAAACTGGTGAAGTCCCCTTCCCCGGCCGTCTCCTTTCCGGCGACTGGACCTGTGCCCACCGCGAAATATTCCCCACGGTGCCTCCAGACAAACGGGTCCGCAAAATAATAAGGATAAACCGGGTTCGTGCGCCTCCCTTTTTTTTCCATCCTTAAATGTAGGCGAAAGGGACGTTTGTAAATGGCTCCCGTTCCCCGATTTTTCCCTCCGCACTCCCATTTTCTTCTGGCAAGATCACCCCGCTGAACGTGAAAAAGAAACAGGCCCTCGTCAAAAAGATCATCGCCGCCCTGGCCTTGGAACTGGAGCGGTTTGCCAAGGCCGCGCGCGCCGCGCACGCCGAGGCGACCGATCCCCAAAGCAAGGCGGAGCACAAGTATGACACGCGCGGCCTCGAAGCCGCCTACCTAGCCGGTGGACAGGCCCGCAAAGTCGCCGAGACCGAGGAGAACATCGAGGTGTACCGGAAGCTCCGGCTCGTCGAGTTCACCGCCAAAACGCCGCTGGAGGTCGGGGCCTTGGTCCAAGTCGAATTGCGCGGGGCCGCCAACTGGTTTTTCATCGGGCCGAGGGCGGGCGGCGTTGAGATCGTGCAAGACAAACAGGAAATCACGGTCATCACGCCCGAGTCGCCCCTTGGGGAGCAGCTCATCGGCAAGCTGCCCGGGGAACAGTTTCGGTTCGGCGCCGGGCGCGACGCCACGGAAGGGAGAATCCTGGCCGTCCAATAAACCCTACCGCGAATCACGCCCGCGCTTTTTGTCCCGGAAATCCTGCAGGAGGATCGAGAAGACCAGGTAGAATCCGCCGGCCGCCGCCGCCAGAAAACAAAGGATGGCCAAGCCTGGATATCCAAACAGGCGGAAAGACGTTTCCACCCGCATCAGGAGGGCCGCCCCGATAATGAGCGCGGCGAGGATCAATCCCATGGTGATTCGATTCGCCACCTTTTGGAACCCGCTCAGAAACAAGCCCGCGTCGGTCGCCTTCACTTTAACCTCGAGCTCGGCATTCGAGACGACGTCCAAAATCTTGTTGAGCCGGGCCGGCAGGGCGGAAACGAACTCCTTGACCTCCAGCAGGGAGCTGAAGAGCCGCCCACTGGTGGCCTCTTGGCGGATCCTCCGATTCATCAATTCGGTCACGCGCTCCCGGATCGCCGCGTTTGGATTGAACTCGGGATCGATGAACCGCCCGATTTCATCCAACTGAAGGAGCGTCTTTCCGAGCAGAGTCAAGTCGGTCGGCACGAACAGGCCTGCCTGTCCCGCGTTCCTGCCAACTTCGAGCAGCGTCCGTCCCACATTCATCTCGCTGATGGAGCTGTTCTGATTTTCCGCCACGACCTGCCCCACGCTCCTTCGAAATCCCGCCTCATCCCAGTGTGGTGTCGTCTCGCTCACTTGGATCGCGATGTCGGCGGCGCGGTCGCCGTTCCCTTCGGCCACCGCGATCAACAGCTTGATGATTTGGTCCTGCATGCCCGGGGTGGTCCGGCCGACCATCCCCAAATCCAGGAGCGCAACCTTGTAATCTGGAGTGATGAACACATTGCCGGGATGGGGGTCCGCATGGAAAATCCCGTCCACCAAGACCTGCTTGAGGTAGGCCCGGAAAAGCTGGTCGGCCAAGCCCTTCCCATCGAAATCCATCCTCCCCAATGCGGTCATCGCCGTGATCTTTCGCCCCTCGACGAACTCCATTGTCAACACATTGCGCGTGCAGTAGCTGGTTATCGGCCGCGGGACAAACACCCGCTCAAATTCCGCCAGGTTCGACCCTATCGTTTCAAGGTTTGACGCCTCCCTTGTGTAATCCAACTCTTGAATGAGCGTGTGTTTGAACTCCTCGAAGATGCGGTGGGCCTGGTACTGACGCCCAAACTTCGTCAGCGCGATCAAGTGAATAATCTCCTGGATTGCCTCCATGTCCTCCGCGATCACTTTTCGGATTCCCGGCCGCTGCACCTTGACGCAGACTTTTCGCCCGTCCCGCATGGTGGCCTGATGCACCTGGCCCAAGGACGCCGCCGCCAATGGCTCGGGGTCAAAAGTTCCAAACGCCTTGGAAATGCGCGCCCCCAACTCCTGCGTTATCGTTTTCTCGACCTCCTCATAGGGGAAGGGCTTCACATTGTCCTGGAGCCTGGCCAGCGCCCTTAAATAGGGTTCTGGAAGGAGGTCGGCCCGGCTTGACAGGATCTGGCCCAACTTCACAAAGGTCGGGCCCATCGCCTCCAGGTCATCCGCCAGCTCCTCCGGCTTCGGGGCGTTCTCCGGCGGAGGCCCCCCCGCTTCCATGCCTTCGAGAGCCAACTCGGTGACCATGTCCGACCGCCCGTATTTCAGCAGCAGGCGCGCGATCTCGATGTATCTCTTCAGGTGCTGCGGCTTCAGCGAAAGTTTCATATTCCTTTTTGACCCGGCGGGAAACTAACGGACTGGGCCGGGGGAAACAAGCGCGGCATCCCTGACCGAAGGCACGGTGGAATACTCGTGGGGGTGGGCCCAGCGGCTTCCCCAATCCGCGTGGCCAAGATGCACGCAGGCGGTTTTTGGCGATACACCGTTGATTCCCCCGCCATTCCCGCCACACTCCCCGCATGCGGCCCTGGCGCCCTGCGATCATTGCCTTCTTTTTTTCCGCCGCTCTCGCCGCGGGCGTCCCGTTGCCCCCGCGCGATCCGGCCGCGCCCTCCGGGAGCGCGCTCGCCCGCCAGCTTCTTGAGCTCACCTTGGCGGACCGGGAATCGGAGATCCTCCGCCAGATCGAGCGCGGCAACGTCCCAGCTTTCTGGCGCCAATTCTCTCCGGTCACCGTCCGGGCGCTGATCGACGGGCGCGAGCGGGCCCTCAAATTTTTCGCCGCCCCGGATTACGTCGCGGTGGGGGGCGATGATGATTTTTTTCTGGCGCCGCTTTCCCCGTCCACCGCGCAGGCGCTTGCGGACCACCTTGATTGCCTGCTTCCCACACCCCGAATGGTGGACGCCATTTTCGTAGCGGCCACTGAGCAGCTCGAGCCGACCCCGATTCCTCCATCCCCGGCGATGACCCGCATGAGCGTGTTCGCCGAGCACAACGAAAGAATCCGCCTCCAGCGGCTGCGCATGCGCGGAGAGAAGGAGGCCCTGAACCCGGCCTTGGCCGCGGGCCACAAGAAAGACGTCGTCATCACCCCGCGCCTCGCCGGCGCCCCTGGGAAAGTCGCCATCTACGGTTGGCATCAGCCCGGCGGCAAGCCCATCCAACCGCTATATCTCGGCCACACCGAGGCGTGGGTTGATTACAGCCACGGAATCCGCCTGGTCCAAAACGCCGCCCTCCTTGACGGCCAGCCGACCACGCTTGCCGGGATCCTCGCCGACCCCGCCCTCGCGTCCCTGTTGAGCGACGAAGGCCCCATCCCCAACCCGCGCTATCCCGCCCGGAGGCCCGCCGCGAACCATTTTGGCGAACGGTCCGCCGAGCTTTATTTTGAGCCCGGCGTTCGCATCCACCTGAACTCGCCCGCCGCCACTGACTCCACCAAGCCGACCCGTTTGGTCCTCTACGCCTTGCCGAACGGAAATTCGATCGAAGAGACCATTGGGCATCGGCCCCGTCCGGGCGACAGCCCGCGCGTGGACATCCAGCATATTGGCGCGCAGACCCGGTGGCTGCGCCGCAAGCTTTCCGACGCCAACCTAATCATCGCTTATCTCGAATGCTCCGGGCAATCGTGGCCCGCGTGGCGCCGGAAAAACGATCCTGACCATTCCCGCGTGGCCGGGATGGTGGACCAACTCCGCCAGCGCTTCGCCAGCCCCTCCCTCAAAATCGTCCTCACCGGGCACAGCGGAGGCGGCAGCTTCACGTTCGGGTATCTCAACGCCGCCGCCGACCTTCCAGCCGACATCGAGCGAATCGCCTTTCTCGACAGCAATTACGGCTATGATCGTGGGCAAGGACACGCCGAAAAGCTGGCCCGGTGGCTCGTGCACCCCTCAGCCCCGTTCCTTTGCGTGTTGGCCTACCATGACAGCGTCGCGCTGCTCAACGGCCAGACCTTTGTCTCCGCCGCGGGCGGGACTTGGGGGCGCTCCCGCGCGATGATCGAGGACCTCCAATCAGAAATCGACTTTGGCAGCCGCGAGGATGACCACTGGGAACGTCATTTCGCCCTTGGGGGGCGCGTCCAGTTCTTCCTCAAAAAAAATCCGGAAAAAGCCATCCTCCACACCGTCCAAGTCGAGCGCAACGGCTTCATCCATGCCCTTTTGTCCGGAACGCCATTGGAAAACGATGGATATGTTTATTTCGGCCCTCGGGCCTATGACGAGCTGGTCGCCCCTGAATAGAGTCCCGGCAATTTCCCCGATTCCCCGCTGTTCCAGGCAGTCCACAATGGACGCATACAGGGGATGTTATGGCGCAAAAAATCAGGGGAGCGAAACAACCACCGCAAACGCAATCCACCCAGCCTGGGCGCGAGGACAAAATGACGCCGCGGCCGGAGTCCGCCAATCCCGTCCACAAGGGCAGCGGCAAACTGGCCGGCAAAGTTGCCGTCATTTCCGGGGGGG
>CAZSXX010000320.1:0-5330 GCA_964611245.1 uncultured Verrucomicrobiota bacterium
GCAGTTGAACCTGCGGTAGCGTCAGCCCAACAGCTTAAGCGGGTCGAAAGCCGCAAACCACTTGTGCTGCAACGGCGCGAAACACCGCGAGAAGCTCATTCTCTTTGGGATTATCGGACCAGGAGTCAATGGAGAGCCGGATTACTCCATTGCCGTAACGCCAGTAGAGAGTGGTAAATCGCAAGGCGTGCTCAGGGTCCGCGTCCTTCCAAAGGTCCATTAGCTTCAGCACCGATACCTTTTCTCCACTCGGCCGGCATTGAATCCCCATCTGCCCTCTCGTGGCGGTGTGTTGCCGTTCCTGATGAACTTGTTGCTCGACCGAGACGCTTGGGACAAACCGTAAGTGGATACGACCGCCGTCAATCGGGAAAAGACCCGATCCGTAGGCCAACACTCCAGATGGATTGAATGTGAATGTCGAGTTCTCAGCTGAAATTGCGCTTTTCCAGCAGTCAGGAAGTGTAATTTGGAGTTTTCGAGCCGCCAAAGTTACTTCATGCTTACGTTCACCTGGACATTGCTGTGCCTGAGCCAGGCCAGCAACCGCCGAGAGGCCTATGAGAAGGCGAACCATTCCCTTTCTCATACTGAATCACACCAGCACCTTCTTCACCACTTCCCCATGCACGTCCGTCAGCCGGAACCAGCGGCCCTGGAATTTGTACGTCAGCCGCGTGTGGTCGATGCCGAGCGTGTGGAGAATTGTCGCCCGAAGATCGTGCACGTGCACCGGATCTTCCTCGATGTTGTAGCAGTAATCGTCCGTCCGCCCGATCGCGAGGCCGCCTTTGATGCCGCCGCCCGCGAGCCACACGCCGAAGTTGCGCGGATGGTGGTCGCGGCCGTAGTTGGTCGCGGTGAGCTTGCCCTGGCTGTAAATCGTCCGGCCGAATTCGCCGCCCCAAATGACCAGCGTGTCGTCGAGCAGGCCCCGCTGCTTGAGGTCCGCGATTAGGGCGGCGCTCGGCTGGTCCGCGTCGGCGCAGAGTTTTTTGTGCCCGGAGTCGTGGCTGGAATGCGTGTCCCACGGCTGGTTGTTTTTGTCGTCCGTGTAATAGACCGTGACGAAGCGGACGCCATCCTCCACCAGGCGGCGGGCCAGCAGGCAGGAGCGCGCGAACACCGAGTCGCCATACGCGTCGCGGACATGCTTGGGCTCCCGGCTGATGTCGAAAGTGGCCATGGCGCGCTTCTGCATTTGGAACGCGGTCTCCATGGCCTTGATCTGCCCGTTCAGCTCGGAGTCGTTTTGCCGGGCGGCGGCGTGCTTGCGGTTGAGGGCCTGGACGAGGTCGATCTGCTCGCGCTGCGCGGTGTCGTCCAAGTTTTGGTTCCGGATGTTGGCGATGAGCTTGTCGACGGCCATGTCCTTGGTGATGACGCTGGCGGCCTGGAATTCGGCGGGCAGGAAGCTGTTGCTCCAGAGGGCGGGGCCGACCACGATTTTTGGGCTGGGCCTTAGGACAACGTAGCCAGGGAGGTTTTGGTTCTCCGTGCCGAGCCCATAAAGCAGCCAGGACCCCAGCGAGGGGCGGATCGGCTGGAGGTTGCCGGTGTGCATCTGCAGGAGCGCGGGCTCATGGTTGGGCACGTCGGTTTTCATCGAGCGGATGACGCAGCAATCGTCGATGACGCCGGCGAGGTGCGGCAGCGATTCGCTCACTTCGATGCCGGACTGGCCGTATTTGCGGAAGGACAGGGGCGATGGCAGGTACCCGGCGCCCTTCGATTTTTTGTAAAGCTCGCCCTCCGGCTGCTGGCCCTCCACGCGCTTGAGCTCGGGCTTGGGGTCAAACGTGTCGAGGTGCGACGGCCCGCCATTGAGGAACAGGAAGATGACGCGCTTGGCCTTGGCGGGATGATGCAGCCCGGATTTGCCGACGCCCGAAGCCAGCGCGTCCTGGCCGAGCATCTGCGCGGCGGCGGCGAGCCCAAACCCGGCGCACATCCGGCCGAGCATCTCCCGCCGGTTGAGAGGCGCCCCGCCGACGGTGGCCCGCAACATCGATTCAGTCCACATACAACAATTCGTTGGAGATGAGCAGCGACTGCGCGTATTGCTCCCAGCGCGTCAGCTTGGCGGCGGTTGGCTTGCGCAGGAACGCCTCGGCCAAGGCGCGCTCCTCCGGGTCCGGCGCGCGCTGAAACAGGGCGTGATACACCTCGGCGACCGGCTCGGGCCGGCCCTGCATGCGCTCGGCCAAGGCCCGGGCGCGGAGGGCCATGAACTCGCTGTTCATCTGGAAAAGCTTTTGCATGGCGGTGGTGGTGCTGGCCCGCCTCTCCGCGTGCACATTCGCGTCGGGATAATCGAGGGAGGCCAACAGGCTGTTGAGCTGCAGGCGGCTAATGCGCGCATACACCGTGCGCCTCGAGTTTTTCGGGTCGTCCAGCTCCGCCGATTTTCCGCCCTCGGGCCGCAGCTCGCCCGAGAACGCCAGGAGCGAATCGCGCCATTGCTCGACGGTGAGGCGCCGCCGATTCATGCGGCCCAGCAGTGTGTTGGCGGGGTCCAGCGCGCGCATCTTCGCGGAGGCGTCGGAGCTTTGGCGGTAGGTGGCCGACAACGCGATCTCGCGGATCAACGTCTTGACGGAGCCGCCTTGGGCCATGAATCGGGTGGCCAGGTGGTCCAGCAGTTCCGGGTTGGCGGGCGGCTGCCCGGAATGCCCGAAATTGCTGGGCGACTCAACGATGGGCGCGCCGGTCATGAGCCCCCACACGCGGTTGACCATCACGCGGGCCAGGAGCGGATTGTTCCAATCCGCGATCGCCCCGGCGATTTCGCGCCGCCCGCTGCCGTCGGTGATCGGCTCCGGGTTTCCCCGCACCAGCGCCTTGATGAAGCCGCGCGGGGCCAGGGGGCCCAGCCGCTTGACGTTCCCCCGGATGAACACATTGAGGTCCTTCGCCTCGCCGTCCTCGACCATGTGGATCGTGCCAGGCGACATCTCCCGCGCCTTTTCGGTCTTGTCGGGCATCCCGTCCGGGCCACGGTTGACCATCCGGCTCGACGCGAACACACCCGCGAGGCCGTAATAATCCTCCCGCGTGATCGGGTCGAACTTGTGGTCATGGCAGCGTGCGCAGGCGACCGTCAGCCCCAGGAATGTGCGTGTGACCGTGTCCACGCGGTCTTCCCACTCGTCGGCCTGCACCTCCAGCCGGTCGCGGTTGTAATATTTGGGGCCCAGCCCGAGGAACCCGAGCGCCGCCAGATCGTCCGTCGGCGCGTTGGGAACCTTGTCGGCGGCGAGCTGCAGCCGCACAAAGTCGGGGTAGGGGAGATCCCGGTTGAAGGCGTCGATGACCCATTTGCGGTACTTGTAGGCGTTCGGGTAAAAATACTTGGTGTCGTCGCCCACCTGATGGGCCTGGTCCTCCGCGTATCGGGCGAGCGGCAGCCACATGCTGGCCATCCGTTCGCCAAACGCCGGGCTGGCCAGGAGATGGTCCACCAGCCGTTCATAGGCGTCCTCGCGGGAATCCCCCAGGAAACTGGCGGCGATCTCCGGCGTTGGGGGAAGGCCCGTCAAGTCATACGCCGCGCGGCGCAGGAGCGTGCGCCTGCCGGCTTCCTGGCTGGGCGAAAGGCGCCGGGCCTCCAGCCGGGCGAGGATGAAATAATCCAAGTCCTGGCGGGGCCAACGGCGGTGCTGCGCCTCGGGCCGGGCGGGAGCCCGCGGCGCTTGGAAGGACCAAAACTGCCGCTCCGCGTCCCAGTCGATCCGGTCGAAATCGATGGCTTGGCTGGAAAGGGCGAGCCCACTGGCCGCGCAGGAAATGGCGACAAGGCGAGGGAGCCAACGCCAAGGGCGTTCGCGCGCGCGCGGCGGGCAAACCAACACGTTATGCACAACGAAAAGAAGTCTGCATTCGACGCAGCCTTCGTGTTCTTCATTCAGGATGCTCTTTCCCCGCCCCCCGGTCAACCCGCGAGCGCGGGGATTCGCCCGGCGATTCGCGCCTTGCGGGGCGGCCCCCTTTCGTTCTAATAGAGGGACTGGTCGGGTCCGTCCAACATCCTATCCAGACATGGAACCTCCGCCGAAAGCCGGCCCGCTTTGAAACGCCTCGCTCCATTGGTCAAAGAACTATGGGTGCCGATGGCCATGGTGGCCCTCTTCATCACCGCCAGCCTTTACCAGCAGGAAATCGTCGTGAAGCTTGGGGTGGCGACGATGGAGAAATTCCGGGTCTATTTCCCGTACATCCTGGGCATCGGAAGCTGGCTCTCCCTGGCCTACTTGGTCAACCGCCTCCTCGGAGTGGCCCTGTGGGATCCGCTCCATCGCCGCGTGCCGATCCCCCGGCTGCTGCGGGATGTCACCGGCCTGCTCATCTATTTGGTGGCGGTGACCGGGATTGTCGGCGTCGTTTTCTCAAAGCCCATCGGGCCATTCTGGGCCGCCTCCGGCGCCGGGGCGGTCGTGATCGGATTGGCCCTGCGGAACGTAATCTTCGACATGTTCATCGGATTGGCGGTCAATTTCGACCGCGCGTTCGAGTTGGGCGACTTCATTGCCGTTGCGGGCGGACCGGCCGGACAGGTGGTGGAGCTCAATTGGCGCACCACCCGACTTCTGACGGCGGAAAAAAACATCGCCATCATCCCCAACGGCCGGCTGGGCGAGGTGATCGTCACCAACTTTTCGCGCCCGGAACCATGGGGGGAATTTGAGACCCCGGTGTTCCTGGAATTCGACGTCGAGTCCGACCGCGCATTGCGCGTGCTCAACGCGGCGGCCTGGAGCGCCACCGGCAAGGCGGGCATCCTCGAGAACCCGGCGCCCACCGTGCGCATCCGGGGCGTCACCTCCCAAGGGGTGGAATACCGGATCAAATTCTTCCAGGACCCAAGATTTGCGGGAGCCGGGGGCGGCCCGCATGACCCGGTCAAGGCGCCCAATTTGGGCCTGCATGAAATGGGCCGTGCGGTGATCGAGCAGCTCAAGGCGGCCGGCTTGGAGCCCGCCATGCCCAAGCAGGACATCTTCCACGCCGAACGGCCGCACCGGCAACTGGACGCCCGGCTGGAGGCGGACCGCATGGCCCTCCTGGGGCGGGTGGAGCTGTTCCACGGGCTGACCGTGGAGGAATCCGCCGAGCTCGCGCGTGGGATGAGCCAGCGGATGTTCAAGGAGGGAGCCATCGTGATCCGCGCGGGCGAGCCGGGCGAATCGATGTTCATCCTGTGCGAGGGGCTTCTGGAAGTGCGGATCGCGCTGAAGGAAGGGGCGCCGGAAAGCCGTGTGGCGCGCCTGGCGGCGGGCACGTTCTTCGGCGAAATGAGCGTCTTGGCGGGGGAGCCCCGCAGCGCCACGGTG
>CAZSXX010000321.1:0-5324 GCA_964611245.1 uncultured Verrucomicrobiota bacterium
AGTCCGGATCGCCAACGTCCCCGCCCAAACCGAAGCCCCCAAAGCGATCGGAACGGCCACCAATCCGCCTCCGCCAAAAACGGTCGCAATTCTTCCGGTGCCAATCCAGAAGGCGACCGAAACCAACAAGCCCTCAATCCCCGCCACGAACCCGCCGCCCGTCAAAATGGTCGCGGCTGAACCGAAGGCCGAATTGCCCACTCCGAAAACCAATTTGGTCGCCGCCGCGCCACCCATTTCCATCCCTCCGCCCACGGTGGAGGCCAAGGCGGAAAAGGCGGTTGAGAAAAAGCCGGAGCCGAAGCCATTGGAAGTGGTGCAATTGGAGGAGGAACTGAAAATCGCGGCGGCCAGGGATGTGCCGGAACCAGCCCGGCCCGCGGAATCAAAGCCCTCGCCAACTCCCTTGCCGGGACCCGCACAGCCCGTCAATCAGCCGAAGCAGACCCCTTCCCCGCAGGAAACCGCATCGACCCAGCCGCCTATAGCGACGCCACCCCCACTGGTCCGCCCAGTTCAGGCGGAGGAGAAATCGTCGTTGTTGGCCAAGGCGAATCCGTTGAATTGGTTTCGGCGCAACAAGGACGAGAAAAAGAACGAGGAACCCGAAGAGATCAAAGCGGCCCCAACCCCTGCCCGCACCGGGACCGACTTAAAATCACTGCCGGAGCCTCCAACTGAAGCGGTCCAGGAGGCGCCCGCGCCGGAACCGGTTTTCCCGCGCTATCCTTATCACTCGACCCCTCTGCCCTCGGGGCGGAATCGCGCGGCGGCGGAGATTTCGTTCAATGAGGCGGTGCAGGCGCACCAAGAGGGGAAGCTGGGAAAAGCAATGGATGGATATCGGCGCGCGATCGGCCAGGACGGCCAGTTTTTTGAGGCGCACTTTAACTTGGGCCTCGCGGCGGCTCAATCGAGCGATGTCTCCCTCGCTTTGGCGAGTCTCGAGGACGCGGTTCGAATCAATCCAAAAGACGTGGAAGCGCGTTACCAGTTCGCGATGGCGCTGCGCCGGGCGAACTATCCACAAGACGCAGTGAACGAACTCAAGGCGGTGGCCGATGAGGCGCCCACCGAGGCGCGAACCTATTTGGCATTGGGAAACTTGTACGCGCAGGCGCTCAAAAATCCAGACGAGGCGGCGGCGCACTATCGCAAGGCGCTGGAATTGGCGCCACAGCATCCGCAAGCGCCGAGCGTCCGGGCCTGGCTTGGGCAGAATCGATGAAGGTCATCGGGAAGGCCCGCGAATTGCCGACGGGCGGGCGCAGGGTCTGCCTTGCCATCGGCGTGTTTGACGGCGTTCATTTGGGCCATCAACAAGTCCTTCGCCAAACAATTTCCGACGCGGGTCAGCACGAAGCCATCTCGGTGGCCCTTACCTTTGACCGGCATCCCAGCTTGGTCGTGGCGCCGGAGCGCGCCCCCCAACTGATCTACACCACACCGCAAAAACTGCGGGCCATCGAAGCCATGGGGCTCGAGGCGGCTTTGTTGATCGAGTTCACCAAGGAGTTCAGCGCCCAAAGCGGCGAAGAGTTCATCCGCGGTTTGGCGAGGGAATTTGGTGGAATCCACAGCATCTGCGTCGGCAGCGCATTCACCTTCGGACATAAACGAAGCGGGGATGTCGCGCTGCTGCGGCGGCTCGGCGCCGAATTGCGGTTCCACACGCATGGGCTTGCCGCGCTTTCGCTGGATGGAGAGCCGGTGAGCAGCACGCGCATCCGCCAATCGATTCGAACCGGAGATCTCGACGGCGCGGCGCAAATGCTCGGCCGGTCCTACGCGGTGGCCGGCGTCGTCGTTCAGGGCGACCGGATCGGACGGACGCTCGGCGCGCCCACGGCAAATCTTCAAGTCCAAGGCCTGGTCCTTCCCCCCAATGGCGTTTACGCGGCGCACGCCGATGTGGGCGGCGCCTGCCACCGGGCGGTCGTCAACTTGGGCATCCGCCCAACCCTGCAAAGCGCCGCACTCCAGCAGCGGTTCGAAGTTCATTTGCTCGATTTCGAGGGCGACCTATATGGGCGGGAACTGGAGGTCACCTTCGCCGAAAAGCTGCGGCAAGAGCAAAAATTTGAGTCACTCGACGAGCTCAAAGCCCAAATTCAGGCGGATATCGGGGCCGCGTCGAGGGTGTTTTGCGGCTGATCAGGCAGCCGCAGATTCGGACATCGTTGGTCTCCGCCGCCTAGTATTTCTGTTCCCGCCAATCTTCAATGGTGATCCGCCGCGCATTCTTGAATTCCACATGCCCATCGAAGAACGTGAGGTTCGGACCTTTGCCATGGCGCGTCGCGGCGACCCGGCGTTCGGCGTTGGGCCGGGCGGACGCCGCGGCGGAGGGATAGGGCAAATGCGCCGGGGACCAAATGTCGTTCAGGTTGTCGCTCCCAATGATGGAGGTGGCCGTGTAGACGGGACGCCATGAGCCGTTTTCATTGTCCGTGAGGTAGGCGGTTTCCGTGGGCTTCTGAATGCGGGTCAATTTTAGCGGCCCATTGATCTCAGACCCGACCGAGTCGCGGAGGCTGCTGAACTGCCATGCGTTCACCACATAGCACATGCGCTGGCGTTTGTCCGGAAAGCTCGGGCAGGTGTAAACCCGAATTCTTCCATATTGGTCACGCGCGGCCGTTTTCCCGCCGAGCAGCGGGATGAAGACTTGCCACCAAAACGGCTCGTTCCCTCGCGGAACCAAGTTGTTGTTGTCCTCGGCGTACAGATGCATCGCGAGGCCCATTTGCTTCAGGTTGTTGAAGCAACTGGTTTTGTTGGCCTTCTCCTTGGACCGTGCGATGGCTGGAAGCAGCATGGAGGCAAGGACCGCAATGATGGCGATGACAACCAGCAGTTCGATCAACGTGAAACCTCTTCGTCGGTGTGGGTGCGGTCTCAATGACATAGGCAAAATGGGTGCTCCAAGATGATAACCGCACCTCCGGAGGCGACAAGGAGAATGGCCAACCCGTCAACCTTTCGCCGCCTCCAGTTTCGCCCGGGCGGCCTCCAAATCCGCCGCCCGCCAAAGGTACCACGAAGCGATTGTGCGGTATGGGCGCCAGCGATTTCCGAATTTGAGGATCGCTTCAGGCTCGGGATGCTTCCGCTTGCGATAGGTGATCGCAAAGCCCTTTTGAATCCCAAGGTCATGCGCGGGGAGCACATCCATTCGGCCCATGGTGAAGATCAACAACATCTCCACGGTCCACCGGCCGATGCCCTTGATTTTCGTCAATCGCTCAATCAATTGTTCATCACTGAGGTCCGCCAACTGGCCGTGGGCCGGGACGATGCCCGCGAGAGTCTGCGCCGCCAAATCTTTGATGTAGCGGATTTTGGGGCGCGAAAAACCTACCAGTCGAAGGACGGATTCCTCCAGCGGCGCGACCTGCTCGGGGGTGGGATGCGGTTCGTTCGGGAAAAGGCCATGAAAACGGCCCATGATCGTCTCCGCGGCGCGGCCGCTGAGTTGCTGGTGCGCGATGGCCCGCAGCAGCGCGTAGAACGGCGGGCGGTTGGCGTCCGGGACGAGCAGGACTGGCCCGACGCGCGCGATGATTTTCCCGAGGTCCGGGTCAACCGCCGCCAGGCGTTTGGCCGCCACTTCGGCTTCGATGGCAAATGGGCTCTGGGCCACTCAATTCAAAGGAACACCCCGGCGGATATAGGTGGGCACATCCAAATCTTCGCCGCGGTGGATGGTCGGCTCGCTCTTCTCAAATCGGCCCTTGGAAACAATTTCCAAATTCAGCGTTTGCTGTTTTGGTTTGCCGTTCGTTTTCCTGACTTTGACGCCATTTTGGCGGTTCATCAATTCCGTTGTGTTTTCGATGGTCGACGGAGGGGGAGGAGCGGAATAGCGCGACCCCCCACGGGGGGCGGCCGTCGGCGCGGAAAAAAAGTTGGTCTCAAACTCCGGCGCATTCGGTGCGGGGGCGGGTTTCGTCGCGCGCTGGGACGGATGGCCTAGGTTCGTCTTCTGCGGCGGCTCCGCTCCGCGCGTGGTGGCCACGACCGTGAGGCAAAGGCGGCCGGCGTGATCCTCATCGATGGCGGCGCCCATGATGAGGTTGCTGTGTTCAGCCCTCCGCTGGAGCTGTTCCATGACCTTGTTCACGTCGGCGATTGTCATGTCCGACCCTCCAACCAGGCTGACCAGGAGGTCGCTCGACTCCGCGATCAACCGGCCCTCCTCCAGAAGGGGGCTGCCCATGAGTTTTTCAACCACGTCCCGGGCGCGCAACTCACCCGAGGCCTCGGCGCTGGCGAACGCGCTCTCAGCGTTCTGGCCGCGCACAATCGAATAGAGGTAGGCGAAGTCCACGTTGACCAACCCAGGGCGCGTGAGCATCTGCCAGATCCCGCGGATACCCTGCCCGAGAAGGTCATTGGTGAGCTGGAACGCCTCGCGGACCGGCGTGTTCTGGTGGTAAATCGCAGCCATGCGCTGATTGGGCAGGCAAATCACCGCGTCCGCGGCGAGGCGCAGGTCGGCCATGGCGGCCCGGGCCTGCTCGCGTCGGCGGGAACCTTCGAACTCAAAAGGCAGTGTGGCGAGGCAAAGCGCCAAGCAGCCTGCGTCCCGCGCGATCTTCGCGATCACCGGCGCGGCTCCGCTTCCCGTCCCTCCCCCGAGCCCGGCCACTATAAAAAGCAAGTCCGCGTCCTTGCAGAACTCCACCACCATCTGGCGGGCGTCCTCGGCGGCTTGGCGGCCGATCTCAGGATCCCCCCCGGCGCCCATCCCGCGGGTCCGGCCTTCGCCCAGGAGAACTTTCCCGGGGTGCGCCCACTCGCTCAAGGCGCGCGGGTTCGTGTGCGCGATCAACGCGGGAAGAGCCGCCAGGTCCGTGGCCTGGAGTTGCTGGACGACATTCCCACCGGCGCCGCCCACGCCGATTATTTTCACGGTCAACCGCGGGTTTGAAGTAGTGTTCATAGGGGTCAAACGCGGCGGAAGATTTGGTTGATGGTCTTCTTGAAATGGGCGCCGACGGAGCGCTTTTCCGCGTGGCGCTTTCGGATCTGATAGGAGCCATAGCGGACCAACCCAATGGCGGCCGCGAACTCCGGCTGGTCAAGCGCTGATTTCAGCCCGCTGACGCAGGATGTGCTGCCAAGAACGGCTGGCATCGCGAAAACCTGGCTGGCCAGCCGGTGAATCTCGGGAGTGCGCGCCACCCCTCCACAAAGAAAAACGCCCTCCCGGAGGTAAGCCAGCATCCCGGCGGTGTCGAGTTCCTGGGCGATCAAGTCGAAAATCTCCTCGAGCCGCAGCGACATGATTCGGCGGAGGTGCTCGAGGTTCACCGTTTTTT
>CAZSXX010000322.1:0-5279 GCA_964611245.1 uncultured Verrucomicrobiota bacterium
CGCGACGATGGCAGCAGCAAGACCGATTTCGATTGCGGTCAGGAGGCTATCCGGCAAGGGAACGGCGAAGAGGAGGAAAAATGTCGGAAAAAGGAGTTGCCTGATGACGGCGCGTCCAAGGAAAAGGAAAAGGCCCGCCACGGCGAAATTCAGGAAGGCGAAGGCGAATTGGGATTGGTGGTCGCTGACGGAACGGGCGGCGGCCGAGTCGGGGGCGGGGTTGAAGGCCAAGCAGGCGACGCCGATGACGCCAAAGATGGCCGCGATCACAATGGAGGACCGGAATGGGAGGCGCGCAAGGTCATCCCGGCGCTGCCAAGCCAGGTAGGCGGAAATGAAGGGGACGAGGAGCGTGTGGGAGTAGTGCTGGGCGGAGCTGGCGAATTGGACCAGGCTGAGCAGGGGGCGAAAAAGGAGGACCGCCAGGATCGCGAGGAAGATCCCGAGGCCAATCAGGCGTCGCCGATTGGCGGGGTCGAGTGGAACCGGCCCGGGCTGCGGGCGGGCATGGCCCGGGCTGGGCGGCAACTCTGCGACGGAGTCTAGTTTTTGCATACCTTTCGAGTGGCTGGGGCCCGATTCGTCCCGGAAGCCAAAAGCACTGTTTTTTAAACCGATTTATTTTGTTTTGCCAAGGACAGTAGCAATCCAAGATTGGTTTTGCAAATACCAATCGACAGTGAGCCGAATGCCTTGTTCGAAGGTGAGGCTGGGGGACCAGCCGAGTTCGTTTTTGATTTTGGTGGCGTCGATGGCGTAGCGGCGGTCATGGCCCGGGCGGTCCTTCACGAAAGTGATGAGGCTGCGGGAGCCGCCGCCGAGGGAGGGCCGGAGTTCGTCCACGAGATCGCAGATGATTTCGACGATTCGGATGTTGGGCCATTCGTTGTTGCCGCCGATGTTGTAGGTTTCGCCGGCGCGGCCACGAGTTAAGACCTGCCAGAGCGCGTCCGCGTGGTCCTGGACGTAGAGCCAGTCGCGGACGTTCATGCCGTCGCCATAAACGGGAAGGTTTTTGCGCGCGACCAGGTTCTGGATGATGACGGGGATGAGTTTTTCGGGGAATTGGTAGGGGCCGTAGTTGTTGGAGCAGTTGGAGATGACGGTGTCGAGGCCGTAGGTGTGGTGGTAGGCGCGGACGAGGAGGTCGCTGCCGGCTTTGCTGGCGGAATAGGGGGAGTTGGGGGCGTAAGGAGTCGTTTCGGTGAACAGGCCAGTGGGCCCGAGGCTGCCGTAGACTTCGTCGGTCGAGACGTGATGGAACCGTTTCCCTTTAAGGTCGGCGCCCCAGGTGGCACGGCAGGCTTCGAGGAGGTTGAAGGTGCCCACGACGTTGGTGTGGATGAAATCGCCGGGGCCGGTGATGGACCGATCGACGTGGGACTCGGCGGCGAGGTGCATCACATGGGTGATTTGATGGCGCTGGACGGCTTCGAGGACGGCGGTTTTGTCGCGGATGTCGATTTTTTCGAAGGCGTATTTTGGATTGCCTTCAGCGGCGGTCAAGTTGGCGAGGTGGCCGGCGTAGGTGAGGCAGTCGAGGTTGACGAGCTTGTCGACCTCGGGCTTGGCCAGGAGAGTATGGATGACGTTGGAGCCGATAAATCCGGCGCCGCCGGTGATCATTAGGTTCATGCTGAATCTGAAGCTGATGCGGGTACTGACGCCGCCTTTTCGGGTGGGGTGGGGGCTAGAATCGATAGGCGACTTCGAGGCCGACCTGGCTGCTGGAGAAGCCGAAGCCACCGGCGCTGGAGGTGTTGTCGCTGTAGTTGTAGAAGGCGGCAACTGTGCCGCGCTCGATGAACCCGTAGCTCAAGCGGGCGGCGAAGGTGGTGGTGTCGTCCTCGCGGCTGAGGGCCAGGGTGCTGTTGGAAAAGACGTAGCGGCTGTTGCGGAAACCGCCGCTGACGGTGAGGTAAAGGAGGCCAAGCAGGCGTTGGTTGACGGCGAGACTGATGTCGGTGCCCTCGGTGACCTGCCCTTGCAGGAGGGAGGCGCTGACGCTGCGGTTTCCGGAAAGGGAGAGGGTGGTGTATTGGAAGGGGCGGTATTGGATGGAGGCGCCGTAAATGGGGTTGATGAGGGGGTCGCCGCCGGAGTCGAGGATTTGGCGGACTTCGCCGCCGCCGTTGATGGAGAGGTTGAGCTTTTCGGCGACGCGCATGTTGACGCGGCCCTGGAGCTGTTCGTAGGCCATGTCGGAGCTATTGTCGACGTTTTGGTAGCCGCCGCCCGCGCCGACGGCGAAGGAGAGGCGCGGGGCGACCTGGTAGTTGAGCCAGTCCATGGTGGACCAACTGCGGGAGCTGCTGAGGGATTCGGCGGACTGGAAATTTTGGCTGAGGCCGAGCTGGAGCATCAA
Source organism: uncultured Verrucomicrobiota bacterium (assembly GCA_964611245.1). Classification (GTDB taxonomy): domain Bacteria; phylum Verrucomicrobiota; class Verrucomicrobiia; order Limisphaerales; family SXQI01; genus CAZSXX01. The sequence goes on from CAZSXX010000322.1 coordinate 2,366, forward strand.
TTTGCTGTTGAATCGGTGGGAGGCGCTGAGGGAGGTGGAGAAGTTCTCCTGGTCGGTTTGGCGGCCGGTTTCGATGAGGGGCTGGGAGGATGAGCTGTACCCCTGCGAGAGTCCGAAGGTCCAGTTGCGGTAGCTTGTGCCGCCGGAGAGGGAGACGCTGTGGGCGAGGGTGTCCTTGAATTCGTCGCTGGAGTAGAAGCTCAGGGTCGGGGTGTAATCGAGGCGCCATTTTGAGCCGAGCTCGAAGAGGGAGCCGGGGGAGAGCTGTTCGAGGAAGGTGTTTGCGTTGGATCCGCGGCGGGAACGCAACTGGTTGCCGTAGGAGGTGCGGGAGGTGATGTGCGGGCGGGCGGTGACGGGGCCCCAGTGGAGGAAGGAATTGGGATTGACGTAGGAGGGCGAGGTGGGCTTGAGGCGGGATTCGGCTTGGTCGGCGTCGATTTGGCGATAGGCGTCAGGGACGTCAAGCTGGGAGGGGCTGACCGGGGCGGTCCCCTGCCCCATCACGGCGGGAGCCAGTCCGGCGACGCAGATTCCAGCGAGGACGGCAGCGGCCCGATGTAAGCGTGGGCGTGGCGATGTGGGCGGGACGCGGTTCATGGGATGAGTTGGGTCAGCGCGAATCGTGTCGAGTGTTCCGGTTTCTGTGAACTCCGTCGAGAAGAAGTCGCGCACCGTGAAGCGGTGGGCGAACGACTGGCGGGTTGCTGCGATTCTTTCGCCATCGCGAGCGGAGCTATGGGCGAGTCCAATGGCGGAGGGAGTCTTTGAGGGCCTCTTCGACTGGGCGCATGGGGACGCCGGTGGCGAGCAGCTTGGAGACGTCCATGATGCAGTTGGAGCGCGGTGTTTTGGCGGCGACGCGGTAGAATTCCTCGTCGCTGGCCCAGAACTCGAATTTGCGGTTTGGTTTCAGGATCCGCTCGATCGCGGCCACGACCTGGCTGGTCGCGACGGCCCCGGGGTTGGTGACGTTGTAGATGCCGAAGGGGGCGCGGCGTTCCCAGAGGGCGAGGCAGGCGCGCACGAAATCGGCGCGATGGGAGAGGGAGTTTATGTTTTCGTAAACTTTCGAGTAGTTCTGGATTTTAGAAAGGTAGTTACGCGGGTTGTCGAATTGGTCGAAGGGGATGCGGAGGCGCCAGATGTAGTTCTGGCCAACATCGCGGATGGCTTCCTCGCCGAGGGCTTTGGTGCCGCTGTAGAAGCTGCAGGGGGGCGAGCGGAAGGAGAAGTTGGGCTCGTCGGTTTCGTTGAAGCCGGTGAACTTTTCGGGAGCGGTGAGGAAGAGATCACGGATGGAGGGGAGGGTTAGGTCTTTTTCGATGTGGGACGGCCCGGGCCCCTCACCCTGCCCTCTCCCGGGGGAGAGGGTATGGCCGGTTGCGAGGGGTGATTCGGCAGGGGCGACTGTAATCGTTTTGTGAACTGATCCCTCACCCTGCCCTCTACCCAAGGAGAGGGTGGGCTGAGCAGTCGAGGTGGCTGCGCCACCCGTTTCGATTTTGGCGCCGGCGAAGATGCAACCGGAGGAGACATGGCCCCATGGGATGTTTTCAGTGGCGCAGGCGTGGGCGAGCATCTGCGGGAACAGCGTGTTGCCCTGGAGGGTGTCGGCGCGGGCGGTCTCGCAGGCATCGACGTTGGGCTTGCCGGTGTAGCCGGCGGCGTTGATCACGAACTCGGGCTTTTGGTCCCGCAAAAGCTGGAGGAAGGTGGCGAAGTTTGTGTAGTCGAGCTCTTTGCGGGTGGGGGCGCTGAAGTCGAGATTGCGGCGTTGCAGTTCGTCCGAGAAGGCAGAACCCATGTAACCGGTTGCTCCAAGCAATATTATCATTAAAAGGGATGAATGGTAAAATTTTGAAGAAACTGAAAAGAATTTTTTGGATGCATGCGAGAAGACTTGAGGGCCTTCCATTTCTGGGCTGGCCCCCTCCCCCCCCTGTTTTTATCGTGTTATCGTGTTTTTTTGTGGAAAGCGGAGGAATTCTGGGAGCGACGGGATTGGGTTGAACGGGATTGTGTGCGACGGGACTGGGTGGAACGGGATTGGGCGCGACGGATGGGGGGGCAAGCGCAGTTTCTGAGTCGGAAGTATGCGGTTGCAGCTCCAACCGCACCCTCACCCCGACCCTCTCCCAACAGGAGAGGGAGGATGGGAGAACAAGGATGAGGGATGAGAGTAAATCGGGCCCACGACCCCTCCCCCCCGGTGTGTTTCGTGTTATCGTGTTTTTATCGTGGATAGCGGGTAAATCCGGATTCTGGGCGCAACGGATGGGGGCAAGCGCAGATGTCTGAGCGGTAAGCTTCGACGCACCCCTCACCCCAGCCCTCTCCCAACGGGAGAGGGAGGCGAGGTACCTTTCTTTATGTCAAAGAGCTGGGAGGAAAATGGCATAAAGAATTCGAGTTAGCAAAAGGGAGTTAGTGCATAGCAAAAGGAAGCGGGGGGATCGGGCGGGACGCCCGATTACGCAGGCGGGACGCCCGCGCTACCGTTGCGATCTGGCTTCCTGGGCGACGCGCTGGAGATAGTCGCGATACTCACAGTTGGGGACTTGGGCGATCAGGGATTCGAATTGGGAGAGATTGATGAAGCCGCGACGGAAGGCGGCTTCCTCGGGGCAGGCGAAGTACGGAGGGAACTTGCGAAGACGAAAAAGCTCCGGATAGTGCTCGCGCAGAAACACCTGCAGGCGGGGTTGCAGGACGAGCGGCAGCACGACCTCTTCAAACTGCACCCGTGAGCGCAGCTTCGGCGAGGTCATGACATGCGCGAGCTGCGCCCGGGGTACGGTGCGGCCGCGGCGTCCGAGCCGGGGCACGACGCAGACAAACCCCGGGCCGCCAGCGGCGTGCGGCACGATCTTGTGGCGTGCCAGACAGTCCAGCACCTCATTGGCGATGAGCA
>CAZSXX010000323.1:0-5274 GCA_964611245.1 uncultured Verrucomicrobiota bacterium
CAGCACCGGCAAAATCCTTTTCGAAGGCGAAGCCCTTCCCCACTTCAACGAAGTCGACGAATGCTCCGGCCTCGACGGCCTCATCACCAACAAGCTCTGGCGCCAGCTTGGCTTCCCCCCCGAAACCACCCTCCACGACCTCCGCTGGGGCCAACACTACAAAGGCCAGGGCATCAACGACTACGTCTGGGTGTTCCTCATCTCCGGCGCCGCCCCCCCCGCCCATTTCATCGGCGGCTACAAAGGGACCACCAGTGAACGCCAGCCCCCCATGTACTTCCGCCTCGGCGGCGGCACCGTCAAGGGAATCTCCAAACCCGGCCACATCGTCTGGAGCCGCGTGTTCATCATGGACGGCGCCCTCCACTGCGACCTCGGCGTCGCGGAGGTCGTCGCCCTGCCCGAAAAAGAGACCCACCGCCGCTGGCGCGAAACCACCCCCCAATGGCCCATCATGCATGCCGTCCTCAAAGGAATCACCCACGACCAAATGATGGCCCGCCACAAAGCCAACCACATCCAGGTCGTCTACGCCCCCAACGAAAAACAGGCCCACCGCGCCGCCCGCATCAAAGCCGCCGCCCTCGCCGAACTCGGCCTCCAAGTCCACCTCTGCGGCCACGTCGCGCTGACATGACCGCACTTGCCATCCACACCCTCCGCTGCGATAAATTCCCCCATGAACACAGCTCTAAAGGCTGATTTCCTGACTGTCGCTGATTACCTCGAAGGGGAAGAGACCAGCGAGGTGCGCCACGAATTCATTGATGGCGTTGCTTACGCGATGGCGGGCGCCAGCCGCGAGCATAACCGGCTGGCTTTTAATTTCGCGAAGCTCCTCGACGCCCATCTCACGGGCCGCCGGTGCCAAGTGTCCATTTCAGACCTTCGGCTCCATCTGGAATTGGGGGAGAATGACAGCTTCTATTATCCGGACGTCATGGTCACCTGCGATCCGCGTGACACCGACCCCGCCGCCAATCGCTTTCCCAAGGTGATCGTTGAAGTGCTTTCAGATTCAACGGACCGGATTGACCGGGTCGAGAAATTCCACAATTACACCCGCATCGACACCCTCGAAGAGTACATCTTGGTCGCGCAGTCAAAAACGGAGGTCACTATTTTCCGGCGCGCGGACGGATGGCAACCCAACCTCCTCCAATCAAACGAGGAAATCGTCCGCATCAACTCATTGAATTTCTCCGTCCCTGTGCGCGAAATTTACCAAGGCGTCCGGGCGTAGTCACTGGTCGTCCAAATTTGGTTCCAAACAGTTTTCGGGACGGTAATAAACCTTCCACAGAATCAATCCATGCGCCGGGGCCGACATTCCCGCGGCGCGCCGGTCCTTGGCCGCCAGCATTTCCGGGATCGCCGCCGCGTCGAATTTCGCTTGGCCGATCTGCGCCAGAGTCCCGACAATCCCCCGGCACATCTTGTATAGGAACCCATCCCCTTCGATCAGCACCGTCAGCAGCGGTCCATTCTGCCGAACCTCGCACGCGGTCACCGTCCGGACCGTCGACTTCATTTTATAGCCCCGATTCGCGGCGAAGGCCTCAAAATCATGCGTCCCTACAAACGCGCCCGCCGCCTGCCGCATCTTCCTCAAATCCAGCGGCAGCGGAACGTGCCATGCCTGCGCGCGCAGCAGGGGATCCATCGCGGCATGGTTGTAGATTTGATACCGATACTGTTTCCCGCTCGCGTCAAAGCGGGCGTGGAAATGCGCGGCCGCCCGCGACGCCCGCATGATCCGGATGTCCTCCGGCAAATTCCCGTTCAAAGCCAACAACAGCTTGCGCGGCTCCATCGAGAACTTGGCGCGCGGCAAATCCACATGCGCCACCATCGCCCGGGCGTGGACTCCCGTGTCCGTCCGGCTCGACCCGTAAAGCGGCAGGCGGACATTGAATATCTTCTCCAGCGCGCCCTCGATCACCTCCTGCACCGCCAGCCCCGTTTTTTGCCGCTGCCACCCCGCGTACGCTCCGCCATCAAACGCGACCGTCAGCTTGACCCGGACCGAATCCGGCGGCGCAATTTCCGCGTGCGCAGTTGAACCCTCGGTGGTCACGCCCGCGCGTCCAGGTAGCTCTGCAGAAGGATCGCCGCCGCCGCCGCGTCCACCCGCTGCTTCCGTTTGTCCCGGCGCATCTCCGCCTGGATCAACATCCGGTTGGCCTGCGCGGAGGTCAGCCTCTCATCCCAGGTCTTGATCGGGATCGCGATCGTCTCCTTCAACACCGCCACAAATTCCTGCACCTTCAACGCCGCCGGGCCGTACGATCCATCCATGTTCCGGGGCATCCCGATCAAAATCTGTTCGACCTCCTTCTCCCTCAAAATCTCCTTCAACCGCGCCAGAAACGGGGCGAACGGCTCCGCCGGAATGAACTCCAACGGCTGCGCGATGCTCCCCGTCGCGTCGCTGACCGCAATGCCCACGCGTTTGGTCCCGTGGTCAATCGCAAGAATTCTCATGTCAAAGGGTGCCCATTACTTTTCGCGCGGCGGCGAGGGTGTGCTCAATTTCAGCGGCGCCATGCGCGGTCGACAGGAAGCCCGCTTCAAATTGGGAAGGCGCCAGGTAGACGCCCTCCTGCAGCATCCCGTGAAAATATTTGGCGAACCGCGCCCGGTCCGAGAACATCGCGTCCGCCAAGTTATGCACCGGCCTTTCGGTGAAATAGCCGCAGAACATCGAGCCCGCTCGGTTGAACTGCACCGGGATGCCCGCTTTCTTGGCCGCGTCCCGCAATCCGTTTTCCAAAGCCTCTCCCGCCGCCTCCAAAGCCCGGTAGACCTCACGGGTCAACGCGATCAAAGCCGCGATTCCAGCCGCCATCGCCAAGGGATTCCCGCTCAACGTCCCCGCCTGATACACTGGCCCGACCGGCGCCAGGCAGTCCATGATCTCCGCCCGCCCGCCAAACGCGCCCACCGGCAATCCTCCCCCGATGATCTTTCCAAAGCAGCTCAAGTCCGGCTGGATGCCAAACCGTTCCTGCGCCCCCCCGCGGGCCAGCCTGAACCCTGTCATCACTTCGTCAAAAATCAGCAGTGAATCGTTCTCCGAGGCGATTTTCCGCAAAAACTCCAGGTAGCCGGGCTTCGGCAAATAAAGGCCCGCGTTGCCGGGCACCGGTTCCACAATGATCCCCGCGATTTGGCCAGGATTCGCGCTGAAAATTTCGCGCACCGCCTGCTCATCATTGAAAGGAGCCACCACCGTGTGCTGCGTGAAAGACGTGGGCACCCCCGCGCTGTCCGGGTGCCCAAACGTCAACGCGCCCGAACCGGCCTTGACCAACAGGGAATCGACATGCCCGTGGTAGCAGCCGTCAAACTTGACGATTTTGTCCCGCTGGGTGAACCCCCGGGCCAGCCGGATGGCCGACATCGTCGCCTCGGTCCCCGAATTGCACAGCCGCACCTTGCGCACGCTCGGTACCGCCTCCGTGATCAACCGCGCCATCGCCAACTCCAGCGGATTCGGAATGCCGTAGCTGGTTCCATGGGGCGCCGCCCGTTGGATTGCCTCAATGATCGGCGGAAACGCATGGCCGTGGATGGCCGGCCCCCACGTGCCCACATAATCGACGTATGAATTGTCGTCGGCGTCGACAATCCGGGCGCCGGATGCGCTCTTGGCAAAGAACGGCTGCCCCCCGACCGCGCGAAACGCGCGCACCGGGGAATTGACCCCACCGGGAATCCATTTCAAGGATTCGGCAAACAACTCGTCGGACTTCGCTCTCGGCAGCATCCCGCAAGGTTAAAGGCCCCCGCCAAACGCGAAAGGCGAAAGTGCGACTCTGATTCCCCTGATGGACCGCCTGTGCGTCGGAATGTGGCGCCTGAACGGTGTCCGAGAACAAAAGCGTTGCGCTCACCGGCACAAATATGGCTTCATTTTTAAGTGCAATGGGTTGTGCCGCCCGGTGCGTTCGGGAAATCCCATGCGCCATCGAGGAAAGGAATTAATTCGTGAGTGGCCGAACTCGGCTGCGTGTGTTTTATTCCGGACGCGTCCAAGGCGTGGGATTCCGGTACACCACCAAAAATGTGGCGACCGGGTTCGAAGTCACCGGCATCGTTCGCAATTTGCCCGATGGCAGAGTAGAATTGGTGGCGGAAGGCTTGAAGGGTGAACTCGAGGAGTTCCTGCAAGCCATTCGCGATTCAGGACTTGGCGGTTTGATCGCGCGCGAGGAGGCGACGTGGGAAATAGCGAAAAATGACTTTCGCGGATTTGAGATTAGCAGGTAACGTGTTGGAAGTGGAAAGATGAAGTACGCGATAATCGCAGACATACACGCCAATTTAGAGGCGTTGCAGGTGGTTTTGGAGGACATCAAATCCCAGAATTGCACTCATATCGCGTGCTTGGGCGACGTCGTCGGCTACAACGCCAACCCCAAGGAATGCCTCGACATCATCCGCGGCATGAATATCCCGGTCGTGAAGGGCAATCACGACGAATATTGCTCCACCGAGAACGACCTGGAAGGCTTCAACCCCCACGCCGCCGAGGCGATCAACTGGACCCGCGATCAACTGACCCTCGATGACCGCCAATGGCTTCGCGACCTGAAGTACATCCGGCTCGTGGCCAGCTTCACCTTGGTCCACGCCACCTTGGACGGCCCCCAGCGCTGGGGATACGTGTTTGACAAGCTCGCCGCCGCGGCCAGCTTCACCTACCAAAACACCGCGATTTGCTTTTTCGGCCACACCCACGTCCCCTTGGCTTTCGTCCGCGACAGCGTTGTGCGGGGAGGCACCTACTCCAAGTTTAAGGTCGAACCGGGCAAAAAATACTTCATCAACGTGGGCAGTGTCGGCCAATCCCGGGACGGCGTGGCCAAAGCGACCTACGTCGTTTACGACATGCAGGAAGGGGCCATCGAATTGCGCCGACTCGATTACGACATCCCGGCGACGCAAAAAAAGATCTTGGCCGCCGGCCTCCCTCCCCGCCTCGCTGAACGGTTGGCGCTGGGGCGTTAAGAAGGCCCGGGCGGGTCAATCACGCCCGAGTTGCGGCGCAAATCCTGCTGATTATTCCCTTCATCAGGGAATTCAGCCGTTGCATCCCCGTCAAGGGGAACTATCTTGGCGGAAACCGTTTTGTTTATGCGCACGCAACTCTTTCTCTCTCGCCCCAGAGTTCCGGCGGCTTTGGCGTTGATCGTGGCTCTCCTCGCCTCCTTCACGCTCGCCGCCGGTGAAACCACCCTGATCGCCAAGGGCGCCGAATGGAGGCACCGC
>CAZSXX010000324.1:0-5261 GCA_964611245.1 uncultured Verrucomicrobiota bacterium
CCGACTCCTTCGCCTGCTTGCGAAGCTTGCCCACGGCCCGGCCATGGCCGTTCTGCCACCGCCTGAGTTGACCACAGGAAAGCGGGCGGATTGGGAGGCGGGATAATAAATGAACGCGGGCTGGGCGGAGGGCAAGGTTTTGAGGCCCGTGTTGAATGGGGAGTTGTTGACTGGCTTCCCGGCGTCATAGGCGGCGAGGTTGGTCTTGGAGGCGAAGTCATACTCGAAGTACGGCTTGTTGTCGGCCATGAAATAGGGCCAGCCAAAATTCCCGGCGGCGCGGGCTTGGTTGATTTCGTCGAAGCCCGCCGGGCCGCGATTTTCCCGGGCGCCGCCCGCGTCCGGCCCCACATCTCCCCAATAGACGTACCCGGTCCGGGGATCGATGCTGATCCGGAACGGGTTCCGGTTGCCCATGGCGAAGATTTCCGGCCGCGTCCCTTCCGTGCCTTTCGGGAACAGGTTGTTCTCGGGGATGGTGATGGTGCCATCGGGCTCGGGATGGATGCGGAGGATTTTGCCGCGGAGGTCGTTGGCGTTGGCGGAGGATTTTTCGGCGGACCACGGGGAGCGTCCGGGCATTTTGTCATGCGGGCTGTAGCCGTCGGAGGCAAAGGGGTTGGTGTTGTCGCCGGTGGAAAGGTAGAGATTGCCCTTGGCGTCGAAATTCAGTGAGCCACCGGAATGGCAGCACTGCTCCCGTTGGGAGGCGACCCGCAGCAGGGTTTTTTCCGAGGCTGGATCGATCTTTCCGTCCGTGAGGGTGAATCGTGAGATGACATTTTCCCCGGCTTTGGAGCCATCCGCCGCCTGAGTCGTCTCCGGGAGCGAATGGAAAAGGTAAATCCAATTGTTCTTGAGAAAATTCGGATCCAACGTGATCCCGAGCAAGCCGTCCTCAAGGCCCGTGAAGACCGGGATATTGCCGACGACCGACGTGGCGCGGGTTTTAGGATCGAACATTTTGACGTTGCCGACTCGCTCAACAAAGTAAACCCGCCCGTCCTTGGCGACCGCCAACTCCATCGGATCTTTCAGGGAGTCCTCGAAGGCTCCGTCGCCGTTGAGGTCTTTGTCGGAGTCGAGGATCACCTTTTGGAAGGCGCCGTCGGTCTGGGGACCGGACGGGGGCGGGGTGGGCTTGTCGGCCCCGTGGGCGGAGCAAAGGGCGAGCGCAACCAGCGTGGAAACAATGGTTTTCGGGCAATGGCACAAATTCATGCGTAGGAAATGGACTGAAAGGAGGGATGGAAATTCAACAAAACATGGCCAAGCCAAGGCTGCGGCCTTTTCTCGCCCAGCCCGGCCCAGACCAATTCCAGCCTGACGCCCCTAAATCCTCTTGGGCGCCAGGATTTTCTCCCGCGCGACCATGTAAAGGAAGCCGACTAGGAGAACGAAGGGAATCAGGGACAGAACATTGGCGTACGGGCCCGCCACAAACGGGTTGGACCGGGAGAGCGCCGTGAAGTAGCGGTCGATATTCTCGAGAACCCCGGCGCTGATGGCAATGAGGATGCCCGCGATGGCCCCGCCCGCGATGTAACCGGACGCGGCGAGAACCCCCGGGCTGCGGTCCGCGTCAGCCTCCAGCGCGGCGTTGTCCAAGTTCTCGGCATGGAGCTCCTCGCGGCGCCGACGGTCGACCAGCCAGCGGAGCATCCCGCCAATGAAGATGGGCATGGAAGTGGCGAGCGGAAGATACACGCCCACGGCGAACGCGAGCGCCGGGATGCCCGCCATCTCCAGCACCACCGCGATCATCGCGCCAAACAAAACCAGGCCCCAGGGGAGCTCGCGATCCAAAATGCCCTTGATGATGTAGGACATCAGCGTGGCCTTGGGGGCGTCAAATTTGCGGACCTCCGATCCATCCGGGCGTTTGGTGATAGTCCCGTTGATGCCGGGATCCACCAGCCACACCGCCGTGCCCGAGTCGTCCACCAAGTATTTGCCCACCGCGCCCGGCCCGGTGTCCGCCGTAGTCTTATGCCAGACTTTGTAGGTCTTGGAATCGGAGCGGGCCTGGGGGCCTTGGAGGGATTCGGTGCGGGTTAGTTTGGAGGAGTCGGTGGTGACGCCGGCGGCGGCGGGGACGTAAACCGTGGCGGCGTCGTTGAGCTTGAGGAGAATGGGCCCGAGGGCGAGGGCGGAGGCGAGGACGCCGACGGAGATGGCGATTTGTTGGATGCGGGGCGTGGCGCCGACGAGGAAGCCGGTTTTCAAATCCTGGGCGGTGGTGCCGCCGTTGGAGGCGGCGATGCAGACGATGGCGCCGACGGAGAGGGCGGTGACGTAATAGATGCCGCCGGTCCAGCCGATGGCGAGGAAGATGAGGCAGGTGAGGAGGAGAGTGGCAACGGTCATGCCGCTGATCGGATTGGAGGAAGTGCCGATTTCCCCGGCGAGACGGGAGGAGACCGTGACGAAGAGGAAGCCGAACGTGACGATCAACAGCGCGCCCAGCAGGTTCATGTGCAGGCTGGGGGCGAGCGTGATGGCCGCCAGCAGGACCACAATGCCGCTGAGGACGAACTTCATCGACAGGTCACGGTCGGTCCGCTTCCGCGCCGCGCCCGACGAGGCGCTGCCGCGGAAATCCTTGAGCCCTTCGCTGAGCCCGTGCCAAATCAACGGGAACGATTTGAAGAGGCTGATGATGCCGCCGGCCGCGACGGCCCCCGCGCCGATGTAAAGGATGTACGCGCCCCGGATGGCGTTGGGGCTCATGTCACTGATCGGAATCGTCCCGGGAGCGAGGGGCGCCTGGAGCCCTTCGCCGAAAAACTTGATCATCGGGATGAGGACCAAATAGGAGAGGACACCGCCGCCGGCCATGATGGCCCCGATTTTGGGCCCGATAATGTATCCAACCCCCAGGAGTTCCGGGGAGCCTTCCACCGCGACGGAGCCCCCCTTGAGCGGCGCGCCAAACTCTTTCTCTGGCGTGTCCTTCCACCCTTTCATCGCCATCATGGCCGTTTTGTAAAACAGGCCCACGGCGAAACCCGTGAAAATGGTGGAGGCATTCATCAACCGGCCCAAGCCGGCCCCGTCTTGCCATTGGGGCGCCGCGGCGGCTTTGGATTCGGGCGTCGCGCCCGCTTTCAGGACCTCGGCGCAGGCGGTGCCCTCCGGGAATTTCAAGGTTCCATGCTGGGCCACAATCAACGCGCGGCGGAGCGGAATCATCATCAGGATTCCCAAAAGGCCACCGAGGGAAGTGACCAAAAGCGTCTGACCCAGATGGAGGTCAAACCCAAGGATGAGCAGGGCCGGCATCGTCACTCCAACGCCGAACGCGAGGGATTCGCCGGCGGACCCGGCGGTCTGCATCGTGTTGTGCTCCAAGATGGTGGCGTCCTTCCCGCCCATTTTGGCCCAAAGGCGGTAGAGTGTGATCGAAATGACCGCGACCGGGATGGAGGCGCTGACCGTGAGCCCGACCTTCAGGACCAAGTAAAGGGACGAGGCCCCAAAGATCATCCCCAGCAGGGTGCCGGTGAGAACGGCGCGGACGGTGCCCTCGCGCAAATTGGATTCGGCGGGGATATAGGGCTGGTAACTCGGAGCGGTTTGTTTAGGCATGCGATCTCCTGCTGCAGTTGTCGGCATCCTAGATTCCGGAGGCCGGTCCCGCCACCAAATTCTCCCGGAGAGGCCGGTCGACTCACTAAGTGATTCTAAGAATCTCCTTTATCGAAGTGTTGACCCTCAGGCGACTGCGCGGCAAACTGCGCCTCGTGGAAGATCAAGATTCAGCAGCCGCACGGGGCCCCGAACGCGCCCCGGATTCGCCTGCGCCCATCCCTTTTGAAGCTCGCGAGCCATCCGAATCCCCGCGCCCCGGCTCCGAGCCCAGCTATTCCGAAGCGCCCATCGAGGGAGCTGGCCCAGGCCCGGCTGGCCCAGCCTCTCCGCGCGACGACCGCGGGGGGTACGCGGGTTACCGAGACCGCGGCCCACGCGGACGTGGCGGCCGTGGGCGCCGCCCGTTGCCGCCCGCCCGCCCTCGGCGGGGGGGAGCCGGTTACGACCGCCCTCTCCGGGATGATCCCCCAGCCGCTCCGGCGGCGGGCTACAGCGACGATCCACCCGCTGCCAGCCGCGAGCCGGAAGATTTTCATGAGGACGACGAGCCCCGCCGGTACGACGACCGCGCGGACACCGATCCCCGCGACGCCGAGATGGCGGATGCCGCGCCCGAAGGCGAAGGGGCTCCCTCGGCGCCCCGGGATGACCGCGAGGAGTTCCCGGATGATCGCCCGGAACGGCCCCGGGAGCCGATGCGAGGGCGCGAGCCCGAACGGAGCGCGCCCAGGGAGCGCGCTCCGCGCGACTATGGCCGTGAGCGGGGTGGCCGGGATGACCGGGGCGGCCGGGGCGGCGAACGCCGCGGTGGCGGGGGCGGCCGGGATGAAAGGTATGAACGGGACCGGTCACTCTACCGTGTGCTGCGCGGGCAGATTGACCGCATTCGCCACACGCTCGAAGCGGTGCTGCGCGACCTCGAACGGGTGACCACGACGCTCCAACAGGCGGAGCAGGAGCATCAATTGAGCGAGCAGGAAATCGAAACCTTGAAGGAGCAACTCGAGGGGATGCAACGCGGCGGCGGGCATCGCGGGCGGCGATCTGACGAAGACCGCCCGTAAGGAAGAAAGCGGAATCGAAACGCCCAAGGGCCGCGCGGCATGCGCAAGGCCTGTGGGCGACCATCAACCCATTTTTTACACATGAACACAGTCACTGCGTTGAAGACGGTCACAAAGAATGTCCGGCCGCTGGCCGAGGGCGCGTTGGAGGATGGCGGCGGTTTGCTGCGGTTGGCCCCCTGCTGGGTGCCGCGCTCCTTCCTGCAGCCGGGCAAGCGCCTGAAGCTCCATCCGGACGACCTCTACGCGTTCGGCCTCAACCGCGGCGGGATCGACGAGCGCTGGTTCGCGTCCACAACGCCGGCGGCGAACGACAACCGCACGCCCGACGAAGGCCTCAGTTACGTGGTCGCGGGGAACAACCGCTTCACCTTGGCGGACGCGGTCGGCGAGCTGGGGGCGGAGCTGATCGGAAACAAGATTTGGAAAAAGTACAGCCGCTGGCCTGTTTACTCGAAGTTTTTCGACAACATGGGCCCCATCCCTCACCACATGCACCAGTCGCAAAAGCAGGCGCGGCTGGTCGGGCAGGAGGGCAAGCCCGAATCCTACTATTTCCCGCCCCAGCACAACAACACCGGCAACAACTTTCCCTACACCTTCATG
>CAZSXX010000325.1:0-5240 GCA_964611245.1 uncultured Verrucomicrobiota bacterium
CTGTCCAGCCACTGGCAAAGGTGTTTTCTGTTGGGAAGCCGCCTTTGAAAGTGACTGGGGAATTCCCTTTGCTTGGATTGTAGCAGCCGACGTGAGTCGGCTCTGATCAATTGGAGCGGACTCACGTCCGCTGCTACTGATTTCCTCCGGCAGTTGATGCAGGGTGATGAGTTTGCCTTCGCCCCATTTCAAGGCGGTTTCCACGGAGTCGCTCAAGCGCACACGCACTTTTTCATCAATCACGAGGCGGTCCACGACGACTTCGATAGTGTGTTTCGCCTTGGGATCGAGCTTGAGGCGCGTGTTGGCGGCGAGTTCGACAAGTTCGCCGTCCACACGGGCGCGGACGAAGCCTTCGCGGGACAGCCGTTCGATGACGTCGCGGAATTCGCCCTTGGCCGCGCGGACGACCGGAGCCAGGAGCATGATGCGAGTGCGGGACGGGAGGGCGAGCAGCCGGTCGACGATGTCGGAGGTGGTCTGGTGCGTGATGACCTCGCCGGTGTCCGGGGAATGGGGCACGCCGACGTTGGCGAAGAGGAGGCGGAGGTAGTCGTAGATCTCGGTGGTGGTGGCGATGATGGAGCGGGGGTTGCTGCCGGAGCCGCGCTGCTCGATGGCGATGGCGGGGGAGAGGCCTTCGATGTAGTCGCACTCGGGCTTCTGCATCTGGTCGAGGAACTGCCGGGCGTAGGCGGAAAGGGACTCGACGTATTTGCGCTGGCCCTCGGCGTAGATGGTGTCGAAGGCAAGGGAGGATTTGCCGGAGCCGCTCAGGCCGGTGATGACGACCAGCTTGTCCCGCGGAATCTGGAGGGTCAGATTCTTGAGATTATGCTCCCGGGCGCCGCCAACCTTGATGAACTCTTTTCCCATAACGACCGAATGGGCACCCTACCCCACCCTGCGAGCGCCGCCAAGCGTTTGGCGGGCGAAATACACAAGGATCCGAAATCGCCAAAATTGGGGCCGCGCCAGCGGAGACCTGGCCCCAGCCAAATTGGCGTTCCGTCATCCTTGCACCGCACGGCCGCCTCAGGTAGGTTCTGGATTCTTATTGTATGACGTTGACTGAGAAAATACTGGCCCGCGCCGCCGGAAAGGCGCGCGTCGTGGCGGGTGAAAATGTGTGGGTGAAGGCGGATGTGCTGATGACCCATGACGTTTGCGGGCCGGGGACCATCGGCGTTTTCAAGCGCGAATTCGGCAAGGCGGCCAAAGTTTGGGACCGCAAGCGCATCGTGATCATTCCCGACCACTACATTTTCACCGCGGACAGCAAGTCCAACCGCAACGTCGACATCCTGCGCGAATTCGTGAAGGAGCAGGACATCCCCTATTTTTACGACGTCATCGACGACCCGGATGGGAAATGGGTGTTTGACCCATCCAAAGGAAGCCTCAAAAAGCAGTATGGCTCCAACTTCGCGGGGGTTTGCCACACGGCCCTGCCGCAAAAGGGCCACACCCGCCCGGGCGAGATTCTTTTTGGCACCGATTCGCACACTTGCATGGCGGGGGCGTTCAATCAATTTGCGACGGGCATCGGCAACACGGACGCCGGGTTTGTCATGGGCACGGGCAAGCTGCTGATCAAGGTTCCCGAGTCGATGCATTTCCGGCTGGAGGGGGCCCTCCAACCGGGCGTGATGGCGAAGGATGTGATCCTTCATTGCATCGGCCAGATCGGGTTTGACGGCGCCACCTACCGCGCCATGCAATTCGACGGACCAGGGGCCACCAACCTCTCCATCGACGACCGCATGACCATCGCCAACATGGCGATTGAGGCCGGCGGCAAGAACGGCATCTTTGAGTTTGACGCCCAAACCAAGGCGTTCGTCGATTACCGCTGCAAGCTCAACGGGACGCGCGCGGACTACGAACCGGTTGAGCGCGACGCCGACGAAAAGTTTGTCTTCGACATGACGGTGGACCTGTCCGCTCTGGAGCCGACCGTGGCCTGCCATCCCGATCCGGGCCAACGCAAGCTGGCCAAGGAAATGGGCAACGTGAAGCTGGACCGGGCATACATCGGGTCCTGCACAGGCGGCAAAACAAGCGATTTCCTCGAATTCGCGCGGGTGCTGAACGGGCGCCGGGTGGTCATCGACACCTTCGGCGTGCCCGCGACTCCGGAGATCGTGCACGACCTGCAGAACTCGCGGTGGGGCGCCAAGACAATTTGGAGCATCCTGGTGGACGCCGGCGTGCAAATGACCGAGAACGCGGGGTGCGCCGCCTGCCTGGGCGGGCCCGTGGACACATTTGGCCGAATGAACGCGCCGCTGAAATGCATCAGCGCGACCAACCGGAATTTCCCCGGCCGGATGGGCCACAAGGAGTCCCAAGTTTTCCTCGCGTCGCCCGCCACGGTGGCGGCCAGCGCGCTGACCGGCAAGATCACCGACCCGCGTGAGTATCTCTCGTAACGCGCTGTAGCATGGACCGCGCGCGTCTGGACTCTTGGTTGGAGCAGGGCATCCTCGGCCTGGTCACGCTCATCCTCATTGTCGGCCCGTTTATTTTCGGGTCGGCCATGCTGTACGACTTCATGCTCGTGCAGGGGTTGACCGCGCTGGCGCTGGTCCTTTGGTGCGCGCGCTTTTGGGTCCGCGCCGATTACCGCATGCTCTGGCCGCCGTTCGCATGGGCCATCGTCGCCTTTCTCCTGTACGCGATCTGGCAGTATTCCCGGGCCGAGGTTGAATTCGCGGCCCGCCTGGATTTCAACCGGATCATTGTTTACGCGGCGTTGTTCTTCATCATCCTGGACAATTTCAACAAGCAGGAATGGACCCAGATTCTGGTCTTCACGCTGGTGTTCACGGGCATGGCCGTGGCCATGTACGCCATTTACCAGTTCGCCACCGGCTCGCGCACGATTTTTGGCGAGCCGCAGCCCGCCATGTATTACGGCCGCGCCGGCGGGCCGTTCGTTTGCCCGAACCATTTGGCCGACTATCTGGCGATGGTCCTGCCGCTGGCCTTTGGCCTCACGTTGATGGCCCGGCTGAACACGGTCCTGAAAGTGTTCCTTTGCTACGCCGGGATCGTCATGCTGGGCGGCCTTTTCGTCACTCTCTCGCGGGCTGGCTGCGCCGCGGCGGGAGTGGGGTTGTTGGTCCTTTTTGGCGTCCTGATTTTCAACCGTGATTTCCGGCTCCAGGCCATCATCGCGCTGGCCCTGATCCTCATACCAATGATCTGGCTCGGCGCGAAGAGCATCCGCGCGCAGAACCGGATGAACAAGGGGTTCTCCGCCGGCACGTTCAGCGATGACCGCTTCCACATCTGGCCCAGCGCCGTCACCCTCTGGCGGGAAAACTTCTGGACGGGCGTGGGCCCCAATCATTTCGACCTCCGCTTCCGCGAGCTTCGGCCGCCCTTGACGCAACTCCAAGCCCGGCCCAACCGGGTCCACAATGATTACCTGAACACGCTCGTCGATTGGGGGTTCATTGGTTTCTCTTTGGTCGCGGCGGCGTGGGGCGTGTTCTGGCTGGGCGTGGTCCGCATCTGGCGTTTTGTGCGCCGAGCCAACGATTTTGGTTCCCGGCAAAGCACGCGGGCCTCCATCGTCCTGGGATCCTGCGCCGGCCTGGCGGCCTTGATGGTCCATTCCATCGCCGAGTTCAACATCCATATTCCCGGGCTTGCCGTGACGGTCGTGGCGCTTCTCGCCGTCGTGACTGGGCACTGGCGCTTTGCCACGGAACGATTCTGGGTCCGGCCCGGCGTCGTCGGGCGGTTCATCGCGACCGCCCTTTGCCTCACCACGGTGGGCTGGCTGGCCATCAACACTTCCCGCTCGACCCGCGAGCAATCCAACTTGATGGACGCGGACAAATTCCCGGAGATGGATGAACGCCATCTTGCCCACCTCCTTCAAGCTTACCAGGCCGACCCGGCCAACCCATGGACCCCTTACCGCATTGGGGAAGTGCTCCGCAAACAAAGTTGGATTGGCTCTGATGGCTGGGAAAAGCAGGCGCAGGAAGCCATCGGGTGGTTTGACAAATCGATCGCCTTGGACCCATACGATCCGCATCCCCTGCTCGGCAAAGGGATGAGCCTCCACTGGCTCGGCCGCCACGAGGAAGCGTGGCCCCATTTCCGAAAAAGCATGCTGCTCGACCCGAACAGCTATTATGTCCGGGCCCATTACGGCTGGCATTTCCTCCAACTCCGCGCCTGGGAGCCCGCCGTCAAATGGTTCCGGAATTCCCTCTTCATCAAGCCGACGGAAAACCCGATCGCGGAAGCTTATTATGAGATCGCCCAACGGAAGCTGGCCGATGAGCGGGTTGGCCCGGCGCTGAGCGCCCCGGATTCGTCGCCGTCGCCGAATTGAGCGCCGTCAAAGCCCGGTGGGATGGTCGATGAACTCCCACGGCAGGCGGAATTTTCTGGCGATGCGGGCGGCGAGCGCCTTCACGCCAAACGTCTCGGTCGCATAGTGCCCTCCGTAAAGCGCATTGATCCCACACGCCTCCGCGAGCCCGAATGTCCAATGCGGCCCCTCGCCCGTGATGAATGTGTCCACCCCTTCGTCGGCGGCGATTCTCAACTCCGCCCCGGCCCCTCCGGTGACGATGCCGATCTTCCGGCAGATTTCAGGTCCGCCCGGCAGGATTTTCGCGGGGGCACCTGTCGCCCGCTCCAACCGGGCGGCAAGGTCAGTCCGGGGGATTCGCAACTCGCCCCGCACGCCCAATTCACGCCCCTTGGCCTGGAAAAATGGCCTTGTTTTTTTGAGGCCCAGCGCCCGCGCCAGCAGGATGTTGTTTCCAATCTGCGGGTGCGCGTCCAATGGAAGGTGCGAGGAATAAACAGCGAGGTTGCCCTCGACCAAGGCCTGGATGAGTTGACGTTGGTGTCCTGTCCATGGGTGGGATGGATTCCAAAAAAGCCCGTGATGAACCACCAGAAGGACCGCCTTGGCGGCAATCGCCAAACGAACCGTGGCCAGCGTGGCATCCACCGCCGCCGCGATGCGGTTGACACCGCCACGGTTCTCCACCTGCAATCCGTTCACCGCCCCGGGATAGTCCACAAAATCGGAGATTTGCAGCAGCTTATCCGCGAATCCAACTACTTGCTTCAACGCGCCTTCGGGCATGCCTCAATTCAACCGGCGCTTTCACTGATGTCCAGCTTCGCCTTCCATCAGGGAACCACATGAGCAACGGGTCAGGGTGTGCCATTGGACTGCACACGGGACAGACGCCTGCGCCATT
>CAZSXX010000326.1:0-5232 GCA_964611245.1 uncultured Verrucomicrobiota bacterium
TTGATCACCGGCCCGAACATGGCTGGAAAAAGCACCTACATACGGCAGGTCGCCTTGATCGCGCTCATGGCCCACACCGGCTCCTTTGTCCCGGCGAAGGAGGCGCGGGTCGACCTTCTCGACCGCATCTTCACCCGCATTGGCGCGAGCGACGACCTCGCGCGCGGGCAATCCACGTTCATGGTGGAGATGTGCGAAACCGCCAATATCCTGAACAACGCCACCGGCCGCAGCCTGATTGTCCTGGATGAAATTGGCCGCGGCACGAGCACCTTCGACGGACTGAGCCTCGCCTGGGCCATCGTGGAGCACCTCCACAATTCGGTCGGCGCCAAGACCCTCTTCGCCACGCATTACCATGAACTGACCGAGCTGGCCGGTCGCCTTGCGCGCGTGCGCAATCACAGTGTCGCGGTCCGCGAGTGGAACGACCAAATCATCTTCCTCCGCAAAATTGTCCCGGGGGCGACGGACAAAAGCTATGGCATCCAAGTCGCCCGCCTCGCCGGCGTGCCCAAGCCAGTCATCGAGCGCGCAAAGGAGATTCTCTCCAACCTGGAGGACGCCGAGCTGACCCCTGAGGGCAAAACCCGGATGACCCGCGGCAAAAGGGAGCGCGACAAACTGAAAAGCCTTTTGCCCGCGCCGCAAATGGATCTATTCGCATGACAGGAGATCATATCGCGGGGCCCGCCGTTGAGCGGGTGAATGTGTTGGGCGTCGGGATCAGCGTGTTGAGCCTCGAAAGCGCGGCGCAGGTGATGGGCCGAGCCTTGGACGACGGGCGAAAGGGATACATCGCCGTCACGGGCGTGCATGGCGTGACGGAAGCGCAGGAGGATCCGGAGTTTCGGGGAATCCTGAATGGCGCATTCCTGTGCACGCCAGATGGCATGCCGATGGTTTGGTTGACGCGGTGGGCGGGGCACCGGGAATCCACCAGGGTCTACGGGCCGGACCTGATGGAGTTGATCTGCGCGCGCGGAATTTCCAAAGGTTGGCGCCATTTTTTTTACGGTGGCGCGCCCGGCGTGGCGGACTTGTTGAAGGCGAAATTGCAGACTCGATTCCCGGGTCTTGAGGTGGTTGGGACACACACCCCCCCGTTTCGCTCGCTCAACGAAGGGGAAGAAAAGGCGCTTGCCGAAGCGGTGGCCAAAGCGCGCCCTGATTTCTTTTGGGTGGGATTGAGCACGCCGAAACAGGAGCGCTTCATGGCAGCCTACCTTCCAAGGTTGGATGCCAAGCTGATGGTCGGTGTTGGGGCCGCTTTTGATTTCCATGCCGGAAAAGTGAGGCAGGCGCCGAGATGGATCCAGCGCAGCGGCCTGGAGTGGGCCTACCGTGTCTGCCAGGAGCCGCGCCGGCTCTGGCGGCGCTACGCCCGCAACAATCCGCTCTTTGTGGGGCGCGTCCTGCTGCAACAATCCGGACTGCGAAAATACCCCCTGCAATGAGATTCCATTGCGGCGGTCCGCGTTTCAGGTAAAGTGGCTCCCAGATGCGTTTTTACAATATATGAACATCACTCCCATGTTGGCGGAATTGCCCGGGATGGTCACCGCCGTGATCGTAGGAATCCTCGGCCTGATCGGGTTCATTCTCTTCATCGTCATCCTGAATTTTTTCAGCGTGTGGATTCGCGCGCTCTTCTCCGGCGCGAAGGTCACGTTCACGGAGTTGATCGCCCTTCGGCTCAGGAATGTCCCGGTCGGCCTGATCGTCGACAGCCGCATCACCGCGGTCAAATCCGGGATGGATGTCACGATTGATGACCTCTCCACCCACTACCTCGCGGGCGGCAACATCGAAATGGTGGTCCTGGCCCTGATTGCCGCCAAGAAAGCCGGCATTCATCTGAGCTTCGACCGCGCGTGCGCCATCGACCTTGCGACGAAAGGGACGGGGAAAACCGTTTTGGAGGCTGTCAAAACCTCGGTGAATCCGAAGGTGATCGACTGTCCGGCCCCCCAGAGCGGGAAGGTCACCATCGATGCGGTGGCCAAGGATGGAATTATTATCCGGGCTCGCGCGCGGGTCACCGTGCGAACCAATTTGGACCGTTTCGTGGGTGGCGCCACCGAAGAAACAATCGTCGCCCGGGTCGGCGAAGGCATTGTTTCCACCATTGGCTCCGCGGACAGCTATAAAGACGTTCTGGAAAACCCGGACCGGATCTCCAAAACGGTCCTGAACAAGGCCCTCGACAGCAACACCGCCTTTGAAATCCTTTCAATCGACATCGCCGACGTCGACGTGGGCGAGAATGTCGGCGCAAAACTGCAGGCCGAACAAGCCGAAGCCAACAAGCTGATCGCCCAAGCCCAAGCTGAGGTCCGGCGCGCGGCCGCCGTCGCCCAAGAGCAGGAGATGGTCGCGCGCGTGGCGGAGATGCGGGCCCGGGTGGTGGAGGCGGAGGCACAAGTGCCACTGGCCATGGCCGAGGCGTTCCGGTCCGGCAACATGGGCATCATGGATTACTACCGCATGCAAAACATGCAGGCGGACACGGCGATGCGTTCAACGATCGCCGGGCCCGAAAAGCGGGAAGGATGACGGGGCAGGGGGGGCGGTTTACTTGGCCCCCTGGTCGATCCAGGCCCGCACCAATGCCACTTGGTCCTTGGTCAGCGGGTCGGCCTTGCCTTCCGGCGGCATGTTCTCGTCTTCATCAAGGATGCCGGCAACGCTGTGAACCAGCCTGCTCTTTTCGCTTTTGCCCGCCTCGAAAAGTGGCCCGTTCTCCCCGCCTTTCTTGACGGCTGCGAGGCTGTCCAAGCGAAGTTTGGCCTTTTGCTTCTCGGCCCCATGGCACTTGAAGCATGATTTCTCAAAAATTCCCTTAATATCGGCGTCAAACGTGACCCCGGTTTTGGCGGCCGGGGCGGGGAGCTTCGACACATCCGGATCCGCCGCCTGGGTCAGCAACGCGGTCGAAGCCACCATTCCCAAAAAGATCATTGTCTTGTGCATACACTTCATTTTTGTTTCCTCGTCTTCAGACGTTCTATCACGCCGCTTGATTCAATGCCAGCCGGAATCGACGCCCACCGAAGCCGTTTAGCAATTTGACAAATGATGCAGGTGGGTTTCCCATTGTGCGGATGTCCATTCGCGATTTCTCCATTTTCCTCGCCATCCTGTTGGCGCCGCTGAGCGCGCGGGGAGCGTCTGGGCCCATCGATTTCAATCGGGACATCCGGCCGATCCTTTCTGACAATTGCATCGCCTGCCACGGGCCGGACAAGGACAAGCGAAAGGCTGGCCTGCGCCTGGATGAAGAGGAAGGATCCCGCGCGGAGTTGGATCCTGGGAGGCATGCCATCGTCCCGGGCTTCCCTGAGAAAAGCGAAATCATCGCGCGCATCGTCACGGACGATGAGGATGATGTGATGCCTCCGGCCAAAACCGGGAAAAAACTGTCGCAGGCGCAAATACAGAAGCTCCGGGCATGGATTGCCGGTGGCGCCTCATACGCGAAGCATTGGTCCTTTGTGGCTCCGGTGCGGCCAGCCATTCCGCGGGTGAAAGACCCGCGCTGGCCCCGCAACGCCATCGACAATTTTATCCTGCAACGCCTCGAAAAAGAGGGGGTTGCCCCCAGCCCCCCGGCGGATGCGAACACGCTTTTGCGGCGCGCCTCCTTGGATGTGACCGGGCTTCCGCCAGAAGCCAGCCACCTCGATCATGCTTCCTCCCGGGCCCAGATTGGGTGGAGGGAACACATCGACCAACTGCTCGCCTCGCCCCATTACGGCGAACGGTGGGGCCGGCACTGGCTGGATTTGGCGCGGTATGCGGATTCAAACGGATACAGCATCGACGCCCCTCGGAGCATCTGGAAGTACCGCGATTGGGTGATCGACGCGGTCAACCGAGACATGCCGTTTGATCAATTCGCGATTGAACAGATTGCGGGCGACCTGATCCCAAACGCTGGCATTGAGCAAAAAATCGCCACCGGATTCCATCGCAACACGCAGATCAACGAGGAAGGGGGCATCGACAAGGAACAGTTTCGAATCGAATCCATTGTGGACCGGGTGAACACGACCGGCGCCGCTTTTCTGGGCCTGACCGTCGCCTGCGCCCAATGCCACGACCACAAGTTTGATCCCATCAGCCAGCGTGAGTACTTTCAGCTTTTCGCATTCCTGAATAATTCCGACGAGCCCGACCTGTCCCTACCCACGCCGCAGGAAGAGCGGAAGATCAGGGAGAACAAGTCAACGATCAAGGAGCTGGAGGACAGAATCCGCGAATGGGAAAAGAGCCCGGCAAGTTTCACGAACGAAATCAAGGACGCGAAAAATGCCGTGGCCCGCCACCGTCGGTCGTCGCCAAAAGTCATCTCCACAATGGTCATCACGGAGCGCCCGGAGCCGCGTGAATCCTACGTGCACGTCAAGGGTGACTTCACCCGGCGTGGGGAAACAGTTGGGCCGGGCGTTTTGCGGGCGCTCCATCCCCTTAAGCCCACGACCGCCCGCACCAACCGGCTGGATTTGGCCCGGTGGTTGGTGGATCGCGAGAATCCCTTGACCGCCCGGGTGTTGGTGAATCGCATTTGGCTCAAATATTTCGGCCGCGGGCTGGTGGAAACCGAGAATGATGTTGGGAGCCAAGGATCGCTGCCAACCCATCCTGAGTTGCTTGATTTCCTGGCTGTTGAACTGATGGACCATCAATGGAGCCAGAAACATATCCATCGGCTGATCCTTGATTCCGCGGTTTACCGCCAATCCTCGAACATCCGCCCCGACTTGGAAACCCTCGACCCCAACAACTATTGGCTCGCCCGCCAAACCCGCCTTCGGCTCGATGCGGAATTGGTCCGCGACGCAGCGTTGCATGCGTCCGGGCTGCTCGTCTCAAAGATCGGCGGACCCAGCGTCTTTCCCCCCCAGCCGGATGGGGTGATGACGCTCGGACAATCCAAGCGGGAGTGGAAGGAAAGCGAGGGGTCCGACCGCCACCGAAGGGGCCTTTACACCTTTTTCTGGCGCGCCACGCCTCATCCCGCCCTCACCGTTTTTGACGCGCCCGATGCGTTGAGCGCCTGCACGCGCCGTCCGCGGTCCAATACCCCGCTGCAGTCTTTAACGGTGCTGAACGACAAGGGCTTTTTCGAGTTTGCCGAGGAGCTTGGCCGCCGCGTGATGAGGGAGGAGTCCGAGACCAATCTCCGCATCGAACGGGCTTTCCAATATTGCGTCTCCCGGGCTCCCGAGG
>CAZSXX010000327.1:0-5195 GCA_964611245.1 uncultured Verrucomicrobiota bacterium
CCCGGGCTCGAGGTGAGCACCGGAATCCCGCATTCATACGCCGCCGCCAACACGCTGGCGTCCTTCAATCCCAGCTTGCGGCCGCGCTCGGAAACATATTTCCCCAGCAGGTAATGGAATTCATCCGTCCCCATCGTCCGCTGGAACTCCGGCCCTTGGATGACTTCCCGGACAAACGCGTCCGTGTCCAGCAGCACATTGTAATCAAACAGAATGTCGTAAATCCGGATCACCCCATCCCGGTGCAAATCCACATCGTTCAGGAACGGAGACCCCGAGTACAGCTCCATGTTCAACCCATAATGAAGGTCGTGGTAAAGGTTCGCGCCCGTCGAAACAACCCAGTCCACGAAGCCCGCCCTCATCAGCGGGATCAAGCACGACTTCCCGAGCCCGGCCGGCGTCAACGCCCCCGTCAGGCTCATTCCGACGAAGCCATTCTTCGGCAGCATCTTCTCCGCCAGCAGCAGCGCCGCCTCGCGGATGCGCCCCCCGTTGTAGGCGAGAAAAACCTCGTCCACCAAGTCGGCGGCGGAAATATCCTTGCCAATTCCAAGCGGGTTGAGCCGTGGATAGGCGGCGAACTTGTTTCGTTTGCTCATGCGTGGGTGAGTTAAAGGAAAAAAACAAAAACTACCAAGAATTTGTTCACGCCGCGCCACCGGCCGGGGTGGGCTCCCCCGCCCGCAGCGTCAAAACAAATTCGCTCCCCTTCCCCTCCTCGCTCGTGGCCGTCAAGCTCCCCCCGTGCGCGTCCACAATCGCCTTGGAAATCGCCAACCCAAGTCCGCTTCGCCCATGGGCCGCCGTGCGTGTCCGGTCGGCCCGGTAAAACCGCCCGAAAATGTGCGGCAACGCCTCCGGGGAGATCCCCATTCCCGTGTCCGTCACCTTCAGGGACGCGCCATTCCCTTCCATCCCCGTTGTGATCCGCACTTCGCCATTCTCCCTGTTGTAATAAATGGCGTTGCTGACCAAGTTGACTATGACTTGCGCCATCCGCGCGGCGTCGCCGGTCGCGAGCGCGGGCCGCAGGTCGGCCACGAGGGCCACGTTCCGCTCGCGGGCGAGGGGCCCAAGCAGGGCAACGCATCGCCGCGCCTCCGCCGCCAGGTCGAAGGGCGCCTTTTCAATCAGTTCCTGCCCCGCGTCCAGCCGCGCCAGCTCCAGCAGCGAATGCGTCAGAGCCCGCATCCGTTGGGCCGTCTCCAGGCACGCCTCCACGGTCTCCCGATATTCCTCCGCGCTGCGCGGCCTGGCCAGCGCCGTTTGCGTCTCCGAAATCAACACCGCCAGCGGCGTCCTCAATTCATGCGCGGCGTCGGCGGTGAACTGCTTTTGCTGCGCGAACGCCGCCTCCAGCCGTCCAAACGTGGCGTTCAGCAGCTTCGCCAGTTGCCCCAGCTCGCTGTCCGTCTCCTCCACGCTGATCCGCTGCGCCAGATTCCCGCCCGAAATTTCCGTGGCCGCGGCGCTGATGTCCCGCACCGGCTTCAACGCGCGGGTCGTCAGGCTCCAGCTTCCCCCCAGCCCCACAAACAGGATTCCCGCCCCGGCCAGGACCAGGACCCCCGCGAACCGGCGGTTGGCCAGGTGATAATCCGCGATCGAACGTCCCACCAATATGCAGTCGCCCAGCTCGGTGTGGCGCCAGGCTTCCCGCATCCCGGCCCGCGTCCCAATTTGGACCCCTGTGTCCCGCCCGGCCTGCGCCGGGCGCGCCAGGGCCGCGGGAGCATTGGTGGCCTGCTTCCACACCGTTCCGGCCCGGTTCCATATGACGTAGTAAAAACCGTTCGTCTCCGCCTCGTCGAAAAGGTTCTGCGTCCTCGCGGACAGCCGGACCTCCCGGAGCGGGCCGTCCGGCGGCCCGCGAAAATCGTCATCCGGCCGGAAATCCGGCGGCGGCCCGGGAAAGCCTTCACCCCGGGGACCCCGTTTCATCCCGCCCCCAGCCCCCGGTGGCGGCGGCCCTCCCCGCTCCCACGGCCCACCAAAGCCCCGCCGCCCACCCGGCCCCCCCGGGGGGCCTCCGCGCAGGTCGCCGCTCAACGCGCCAACCCTCCGGTCCAGTTGCGCGTCGATCCGGTCCAGCTCCGCGCTCCGGAAAAGCTGGAACGCCGAGAAACCAAACCCACCGAGGATCGCCACCAATAAGACAGCGAGCCAAATCTGGAAGCGCAGCCGGATGGACTTGGCGATCATGGCTCAGTTTTCGACGCAATACCCCTGGCCACGCCGCGTCGCGATCAAATCATGCCCCAGCTTTTTGCGGATGCTGAACACATGCACATCCAGCAGGTTCGACAGCGTGTCGTCACTCTCGTCAAACAAATGTTCATAAAGCTCCGTCCGAGTCACCAACTCCCCCCGGTGCAGCGCCAAGTACTCCAGAATTGCGTACTCCCGCGCCGTCATCGTCACTGCCTGCCCCGCCCGCGTCACAATCCGCGCGCGGGTGTCGATATGGATGTCCCGCAGATCAATCCCTGAAGTCGATTTCCCCGCCGCGCGCCGGATCAACGCCCGCAGCCTCGCCAGCAATTCGGGGAGGTCGAACGGCTTGACCAGATAATCATCCGCCCCTGTGTCCAGCCCGCGCACCCGGTCCTTCGGGCCGTCGCGCGCCGTCAACATCAGCACCGGCGTCCGCTTTTGCTTCCGCAACCGCTCCAAAACCTCCCATCCATCCAGCCGCGGCAGCATCACATCCAGCACCACCGCGTCATAATTGGCGGTCTCCGCCTTGAACAGCCCCTCGTCCCCGGCCTCCGCCGTGTCCACCGCGTACCCTTCCTCCCGCAACGCCTTGGCGAGGTTGCGCAACAAACGGGGCTCATCTTCGACGATCAGCACTCTCATGGCCGTGCAGGCTACCCTATCCAACATTAAGAGGGGATTAAAGCCCCTTCCCAATCCTCTTGCCCCGGTTTCGCCGCCATCACCCAACGACGAGGATTGCCAGGGAACAACCCGGCTCCGGCGGGCCGGTGGCTAGGACCTTGACCCGAGGCTGGCCAGGATCTTGGCGGCTGTCTTTTTTACACTGGAGGGTTGCGTGCCCTCTGAATAAAGCCCCGCCTTGATCATTTCCTTCGCCATTCCGGAGAGGTTCGTGTGCAACTCCGGATGGTCGCGGACAAATTGCGCCTTCGCTTGCGCAAGCTCCTTCTTGCTCAACAATGTGATTGGCCGCCAGGGAAATTTAGCCACCAAGGCTTTAATACCCGCATCCGAAAATATTTTGATCGGCGGGCCCTTGAACCGATTGGCCAACTCCTCGCGCAGGACAAGTCCCAAACGGTCATAACGCCCCGTGATCCATTTCCCAAGGCCCAGCGTCCGGTCCGGGAGCGGCGTGAATTCGACGGGGCCGACGCTGACCGAACACGGGCTCGGCGACGAAATGTCCCCGGGCGGAACCCAATCAATGTCCACCCTCAACGTCCGGCCGTACGGAAAAACGAATTCCGTCCGGAATCCCAACTGCGCCGCCTCTGGGCGCAGGTGATTCGCGAACTTCAATGGCTTCACCGCCTTCCTGGGCAACATGCCCCGCAAATCGGTCAGGATTTCCATCAACGGACGCGGCGCCGAAAAACTGCGGTAAACCGCGAGCAACACATCGTCCAAGGGAACCAAGGTGAATCCATCGACCTGATGCAGGAAAAAACCATGGGTGAACGCCTCGCACGGGAGGTCGTTTTGGTGGATGTAGAAATCCCCCGCGCCCCTCGAGAAGCCTTCCGATTCGTCCTCAATTTTCAGGTACAGGGGGGAGACAACATGCGACTCCGACGTGACCTCCAACGCAATCCCGGTGGCCGTGAATCCCTTCAAAGGGCGCACATCCTTCACTTTGATGAAGAATGGGCCAAAATAAATCTCCCGCTTGATTCTCTTTCCTCGCACAGCGTTGCGTTTCCGACGCCATTTGACCCGTTTCCACCAACAATACAAAGTCCAAAATTCCACCCCCCGCCGCGGCTCCATCGCGGGTGTTTTTCAAATTGCGCGGGGCTCGGCGTCGCCTTAAAAAACACAATGAGCAAAAAACCGCGAAATCTCACGATGGGGGGGCCGGGAGCGGGAATGGCATCCTTTGCGCGGCAGTTCCCGGACCTTGCGGCGCGCGAGACGCGCACACTGGTGATCTTGGACCCCGACAAAGATGTGGAGCCGGGCCAATATGGATTTCTCGAACTCTATTGCGTGGACCGGAAGTGCGACTGTCGCCGCGCCTTGATCGAAGTTCGTCCCGCGGCCGAGCCGGAGAGGGTCCTCGCCCTGATCAATTTCGGCTGGGAATCGGAGGATTTTTACGCGCGATGGATGCGCGGTGACCGCGAATCGGCCCGGGAAATCGCTGGAGCATCCCTTGACTTTCTCCATCCCCAGTCCCGCTACGCTCCCTATTTCTTGAACCTGTTCCAGACCCTTCTGGTCCCGGACCGGTCTTATGTCGAGAGGCTGGCCCGGCATTATGCGATGTTCAAGGCGGTCGTCCGCAAAGGGTTGTTGCGGTGAGGCCGCGGGCGGTCCGTCGGCCTGGCGCGGAGCCTGAAAATGCGCGGCCCAGGCGCGCTCCGCTTCACTCCCACCATGAAAACTTTGCAATTTGAGAATTCTTCCTTCCCGCGTAGAGTCCCCCGCGTGACAGACAAGTTGCTCCTGGTCGACGATGAGGCGGATGTCCAATATTCCTTCCGCCGCATTTTCGATTCGCCCGAGGTCGAGATCGCCACCGCCAACAGCGGCGAAGAGGCCCTCAAGGCCATCCCCAAATTGAAGCCCGACCTTGTCCTCATGGACGTCCGCATGGGCGGGATGACCGGCATGGAGACCCTCCGCAAACTGCGCGCCATCGACGCCAAGCTCCCCGTCATCATGATGACGGCTTATGGCACCACCCAGACGGCCATCGAGGCCATGAAGCTGGGCGCCTACGACTACCTCCTCAAGCCCTTCGACGTCCCCAAACTCAAGGAGCTCGTCTTCGCCGCGCTCAAGGCCTCCCGCGACATGAAGCGCGTCGTCTCCTACCAGCCCCTGCTGGAATCCGAGGATTACGACGTCGGCGTGGTCGGCCGCAGCGAGCCGATGCAGCGCGTCTTCAAACTGATCGGCCAGCTCGCGGGCAGCGACGCCACCGCCCTCATCACCGGCGAAAGCGGCACCGGCAAGGAACTCGTCGC
>CAZSXX010000328.1:0-5183 GCA_964611245.1 uncultured Verrucomicrobiota bacterium
GGTGAGGTCGAAGGTGGCGCGGCGGAGGAGGGAGGTTTTGTCGGCCTCGGGGTTGGGCTTGAGGGAGGCGCGCTCGAGGCGTTGGAGGATGAAGTGGTCGATGCCGTTGCGGGGCCAGGATTTGTCGTTGACCTCGGGGAGGGGAGGGCGCTCGGGGGCGAGGAAGGACCAGTGCTGCCGCCATTTGGCGCCGTCCTGGACCCAGGCGGTGAGGAGGTCGGTTTGGGCTTTGGAGAGGGGCTTGTTGTGTTTGGCCGGGGGCATGATTTCATCGGGATCGGTGGAGAGGATGCGCTCGATGAGGGCGCTTTTTTTGAGGTCGCCGGGGACGATGGCGTGGGCGCCGGATTTGAGCTCCTTAAAGGCGTCGGCCTCGAGGTCGAGGCGGAGGCCGGCTTTGCGCTTGTTTTCGTCGGGGCCGTGGCAGGTGAAGCAATGCTCGGAGAAGATGGGGCGGATGTCGCGGTTGAAATCGACGGCGGCGTGGGCGGCGCGGGGGAGGACGAGGAGGGCACCAAGCATCAGCAGCAGCCAAGGCCGGCAATTCCGATGGGACGGACTGGGAATCATTATGGGAAACGGTAGCGTGAAGGGCGGGGTGGATCAACCATTTCCCCCGCGGGGTGGGCGGAGGAAAGGAGGGGGGAAAGATGTGGAAATGGGCTGGCGATGCGGCATGCCATCTGCTATTGGTGGTGGACGTTCAGAAAATCCACTTGTTGAGAAAACGGATATTTATGCGATTCACCCGCCGTTTGTGCCAAGGCCTGGTTCTCCTCGCCACGCTTGGCCCGTCAGTGCAGGCCCAGGAGGACGCGATCTCGCTGACGGTGGCGAACCAGCAGGCGGTCATTGATTTGCCGTTGGTCCCTGGGACGGAGGAGTACCAGGTTTACAGCACGCCGGACCTGAATTTCGACTTTTCGCTGGTGACGGGCGGGGTGATCAATGGGTTCATGTGGAGCAAGCCGGTGACGGAGGCGCAGGCGTTTTATCAAGTGAAAGCGGTGCCGATGGCCCACGGGGACATGATGGCGGCGTTGTTGCTGAACCGGTTGGGGTATGGGCCGACGCCGGATGAGTTGGACCGTGTCCGATTAATCGGCGCCGATGCCTACATTGCGGAGCAGTTGGCGCCGGAGGAGATCAACGAGTCGCTGGACATTGACCGGGTGACGACGAGCCGGGATTGGCAGCGGGTGATTGTGACCGGGGTCCCGACGGCGGCGCCGTTCTACATCTATTTGACGGCGGTGGGGGACGCGTATCTGGACGACGTGAAGCTGGTGGCTGGGACGAACCCGGACGCGGCCGGGAATTTGCTGAAGAACGGGGATTTTGAGGCGCCGTTGAGCGGGACGTGGACCGTGGGGACGAATTTGACGAACTCGGTGATTGAGTCGACGGGGACTCGTTCGGGGAGTGGGGCGTTGCATTTGATCGCGACGTCGCCGGGTTCGACGGACATCAGCTCGATCCGGCAGACGGTGTCGCCGATCACGCTGAACACGACGCACACGTTGAGCTACTGGTGGAAGCCGGGGACGAACCTGGTGAGCGGGCTGACGCTGAGGTTTTCCGGGCGGGGGATTGAAACGGCGGCGGACACGATTCCGACGAAGCTGGAGGCGGCGATGGGGACGACGGACGACCTGCGGGCGTGGCATGTGATGCACGCGGTGAGGTCGAAGAAGCAACTGCAGGAGACCCTGCTGCAGTTTTTGGAGAACCACTTTGTCACGCAGGTGAGCAAGACGCGGGATTATTTCGATGGGATTTACAACAATGGAATGGAGGACCGGGTGGCGTCGCGGATGGAGTACAAGGAGATCCAGCGGTGGCGGCAGGCGCTGAATTCGCCGACGTGCACGTTCTCGAACTTGCTGACGATCAGCGTGGAGAGCCCGGCGCAGATCATTTATTTGGACACGGTGAACAGCCGGGGGAACGGGAGCAACATCCCGAACGAGAATTACGCGCGGGAGCTGCTGGAGCTGTTCACGTTTGGGGTGGACAACGGATATGACCAGACGGACATCACGCTGCTGTCGCGGGCGTGGACGGGATGGTCGGTGGACATTGTGGACCCGGCGCAGGAGCTCAACCCCATGGCGGCGCGGAGCCAGACGTTGAGGCCGGGCGGGACGAACTTGGCGAATGTGGAGAATTTGGCGGGGGTGTGGGCGTTCAACTACAAAAACGCGCGGCATTGGAACCAGGGGAGCACGATTTTGTTCCCGGGGAAGAAGGTGCCGGACCGGTTTGGGGCGCCGCACGCGGGGCGGGATTACACGCTGGGGGTGGATGTGGACGCGAATGTTTCGCAGGATTGGCAGCGGGTGGTGGTGACGGGGACGGCGTCGAGCAGCACGTTGTACATGTACTTGTCTGGGCCGGGGGACATTTATTTGGATGACATCAAGATTGTGGCGGGGACGGTGGCGGATCCGGTGGGCGGGGTGAACCGGGTGACGAACGGGGATTTCGAGAATGGGCTGACGGGGTGGACGGTGTCGCTGAACCACAGTGGGTCGGCGATTGAGACGACGGGGGCGCATGGCGGGACGCGGGCGCTGCACATGCGGGCGAGCTCGGGGGGCTCGACGCAGGGGTCGTCGATTTACCGGGGCGGGCTTGGGCTGACGTCGGGGCAGCCGTACACGCTGAGTTTTTGGTGGAAGCCGGGCGACGCGGCGGGTTCAAGCGTGACGCTGCGGCTGAGCGGGAGCGGGATTGTGGCGACGGCGCCGGAGCGGCTGCCGGGGAGCGGGCTGGCGGAGGGTTACCGGGTGGTGGCGCATTTGTCGAACCTGCCGTTCACGCAGGAGTTCATCAGCGTGAAGCTGTGCCATTTGTTTGTGCACGACCGGTTCAGCCATGGGGTGTATGATTACCGGGATCCGAATTTGTCGGCGGAAGGGAAGCTGGTGCGGGCGTGCATGGAAGCGTGGGAGAACAACGCGCCGAAGGGGCAGATCCGGAAGGTGCTGAAGACGATTTTCGACTCGGAGCTGTTCCGCAGCCAGGCGGCGGCGCGGCACAAGGTGAAGACGCCGCTGGAGTTCACGGTGAGCGCGGTGAGGGGATTGCGGTCGGAGAACGCGAATGGGACGTTCACGTCGAACACGGATGGGTACCAGATCAAGACGCCGCTGGACCGGATGGGGGCGATGAAGCTGTTTGACCGGGCGGAGCCGGACGGGTATCCGGAGACGGCGTCGCCATGGATCAGCGCGGGGACGCTGGCGGAGCGGCTGCGGTGGGTGCAGGCGCTGTGCATGGCGCCCAACGCGTCGGGCCGTGAGGACGCGGGATCGGCGACGGTGTCGGACCCGGTGACGCTGCTGAAGCGGAAACTGCCATCGAACAAATGGAACGACGCCGGGGCGGTGGCGGATTATTTCCTGGCGCTGCTGCTGCCGGGGGAAGGGAAAGCGAACCTGGATTTGCACCGGACAGCGGCGATCAGCTTCCTGAACACGACGGACACGGGGCTGAGCCAGAGCCCGTTCGTGAATTTGGTGAACACGTCGGCGACGTATGACACGCGGGTGCGGGGCATGGTGGCGATGGTGATGGCGTCGCAGCGTTTCCAGGAACAATAAGAATTTAGGACTCCAAGCGTATGAAACATTTCCATATCCTTTCGCGGCGGGATTTTTTCACGACGGCGATGAAGACGGGGGCGGTGGCGGCGCTGTCGAGCCTGACGGACATCCCGCTGGTGATGAAGCAGGCGTTGGCGGCGGAGTCGACGCTGGGGACGAACGGGAAGAAGCTGTTGTTCATTTTCCTGCGGGGGGCGAACGACGCGCTGAATTCGGTGATCCCGATCCAGGATGACGGGTATGCGCCGAGCCGTCCGACGCTGGCGATCCCGAAGGATCCTGGGGTGGACTACGCTTCGACGGGGGCGTGCGACCTTTCGGCGTTCAACACGGACGGGAACGCGCCGACGTTCGGGTATGGGTCGGCGATCCGGCTGGGGAATGGGTTCGCGGCGCTGCATCCGTCGTTGAAGTTTTTGGCGCCGGTTTACAACGCGGGGGATTTGGCGCTGATCCACCGGGTGGGATACCCGAGGCAGTCGCGGTCGCATTTTGACTCGCAGAATTATTGGGAGACGGGGAGCCCGAACGACAATTTGAGCAAGGACGGGATTTTCTACCGGACGGTGGTGGAATCCGGGCTGGCGAACACGCGGGCGCTGACGGGGGTGTCGATCCAGTCGTCGCTGCCGCTGATTTTGCGTGGGTCCAAGGCGGCGATGACGAACCTGGAGAATCCGACGCGGTACAATTTGCTGGGGATTCCGAACGGGACGGGGGACGCGAAGGCGGACGCGGCGATGCGGGCGGCGAACCTGTTCCCGTACCCGGACAAGACGCACCGGAATTTGCTGAGCCTGCAGTACCAGAACCTGTCGGACACGCTGGAGATATTCGCGGCGCAGGATTTTTCGGAGGCTGGGAACACGTTCACGGACGACGCGCCGGTGGATGGGGAGGCGGCGCCGTATTATTTGTTCCCGACGACGAACGCGAAGAACGGGGGATGGGCGGCGCATGGGAACGACGCGGCGAAGTATGTGGTGAACCCGAATTCATCGACGTTTTTCACGCGGTTGAAGAACGCGGCGATTGTGCTGAACAAGACGGACGCGATCATCGCGGGGACGTCGCTGGATGGTTTTGACACGCACAGCGCGCAGGGGGCGCTGACGGGGTCGCACCCGAATTTGCAGCGGAGCATCGCGTGGGCGATCTATGGGCTTAGCAAGTATTTCACGAAGTACAAGGACAAGGTGGACTGGAACAACCTGGTGGTGGTGACGCTGTCGGAGTTTGGGCGGACGACGGTGGAGAATTCGGATTTGGGGACGGACCACGCGGAGGCGGGGGTGATGTTTGTGGCGGGCGGAGGGGTGAAGGGTTACGCGGGGGGGAGGAGCGGGGTGTTCGGCTGCTCGCCGGGCGACTCGGTGCCGTGGGTGCCCGGCCAGACGGCGGGGAGCAGTTCGATGTACGCGGCGAGCTCGAGGTATTTGGGGCGGAGCTATGATTACCGGTCGGTGCTGGGAAAATTGATCCGGGACCACCTTGGGGCGTCGCAGGAGCAGTTGAACCGGATCATCCCTGGGTATTCGGTGAGGGGGGAGCGGCTGCTGGCGGGGGGGATTTCGT
>CAZSXX010000329.1:0-5149 GCA_964611245.1 uncultured Verrucomicrobiota bacterium
GTTTGGTTCACCACCTTGTAGATCAGCCCAATGATCGCGTTCTCATGCTTGAGCGGCGAGACCGTCACCAGCCATTCGCATTTTCCCGGGCCGCTCACCGGGAATTCCTGGTGCTGCCCCGTGCGCAGGACCGTGGCGAACAGAATCTGGATCTCCAGCGCCCGCGCTTGGTCCGAAACATAGCCCAGGAACGAGTCGCCCGTTTGCGGCGGCGCGCTGATGTGCAGCCCCCCGTGCTGCGGCGGCAGCTTTTGCCACGCCTCGTTCGTGTGCGTGATCCGGTACTCGCGGTCCATCGTGTAAATCGCCAAATCCAGCGAATTGATGATGCTCCGCGCGAAATTCCGCTCCCGCAGCAGCTCGTCCTGCAATTTCCGCTTCTGGCTCAAGTCCCGCTCGCAAGCCACGAACCCCAGCAGCTTCCCCGTCCGGTCGTGGATCGGAGAAATGACCGACTCGACATGGTATAGCGCCCCGTCCGACCGTTGGTTGACCAATTCCCCCGCCCAATCTTCGCCCTTGTTGATCTTCGAGACATACTCCTCGATCTTCCCCGCCTGTCCGGGCGCGCGCAAAAAATCCGCCGTCCGCCCCAGAGCGTCCTCGATCGTGTGCCCCGTGACGTTTTGGAACGCAGCGTTGACGAATGTGAGCTTCAGCTCCGCGTCCGTCAGGAAAAAAATGTCCGTCGTCGAATCCACCGCCGCGATCAGCCGCTGCACATGCGACTCCATCCGCCACCGCCGGCTCGCGTCCTTGATCACCACCAGCCAATGCCCCCCTCCCAGCGGACTCACCTGCAAGTCCACAATCAGGCGCACAAACCCCGATCCTGAAAGCAGCGTGATGGCCGAAAGCGTTTCCCCGTGCGCGGCGTTGCGTTGGAAAATGTCGCCCAGCCTTTTGGCGGCCGGCGGGCTCAGCGTCTCGAACACGGAGCTCATCGTCCACTCCGTCACCGCCATCAACCCCAGCAACTGCGCCCCTTTGCGGTTGATCTCCTGGATATGCCCGGTCTTGACGCAGATCAACTGCGCGTCCTCCGACGCCTCGAACACCGCCCGCCACAAATCGGCGCGGGGCTGGCGCGTCTGCGGTTTGTCAATCTCGCTGCTCAGATGCATGTCCACCCCGGGGGCGCTCCTGGTAATCATTGGGGACCGTGCTTTCCCGCCGCCGCCCCATGGCGTCAGCAATACACGATCAATGATTGGGATATCGGATTAATCCGGTTGTGGTTAAGCAGTTTGTCAATGTACGGCGCGCTGAGCTGCTGGCCCTCCGGCATCAGCAACAGGCCATTGGCCGTGTAAATCCCCTTGGCCAGCACCATCCCCGGCCGCAGTTCGCTCAACAGCACCTCCCGCTCCTTGCGCGGCATGATGGCCCGCGGCAGCGCCCGCAAAAACGCCCGCACCGCCTCCGGATCATACGCCGATCCACTCCCCAGCTTGATCTCCTCAATGACCGACTGATGCTCCAGCGGGCTCTCCGAGTAGGCCACCGCCACCGCCAGCAGCCGGCCCAGCCACGGGATGTTCTCCGCCACCAACCCGTCCGGATATCCCTTCCCGTCGAACCGTTCGTGGTGCGACCGGATGACTGAGCCCACATCCTTGAGGTGGTGGACGAAGCTGGCCAACTCCTGCCCCAGCACCGGATGATGCTCGATCAACAGCCGCTCCGGCTCCTCCAAAGGCGTGCGCTCCTGCTGCCACTTGCGGATCAACTGGCGCGGCACGCCCACCAGCCCGATGTCATGCAGCCACGCCGCGATTTCCAGCGTCTGCTTCTGCTCGCTCGCCAAACCCAGCCCATCCGCCATCGCCTTGCAAACCTCGAACACCCGCCGCGCCTGGCTGCCCAGCGTCGGGTAAAACGTCTGCATGGTCTGCAGGCACAGTTCCACCGACCGGTTCAAATTCTGCTCCAGCGCCTCGTTCAGCCGCGCCAATTGCTGGTTCTGCTGCGCCACCCGGTCCACCTGCTCCTCCAGCGACCGGTTGAGCTGCGTCAGCTTCTCGTTCATCGCCAGCGTCGTCGCCTGCAGCAGCGAATTCCGGCAGATCAACTCAAAGCGCTGCACCGCGTTCTTCACCGTCGCCAGCAACTCCTCGCGCAGCCACGGCTTCACGATGAACCGGTAAATCTCCCCCTTGTTGATCGCCTCGATCACCGTGTCCAGGCTCAGCACCGCCGTGATCAGGATGCGCGACGCCTCCGGCTGCAGCTCCTTCACCTTGGCCAGGAAATCCAGCCCGTTCATCTTCGGCATCTGCTGGTCGGAGATGACCACCGAGAACGGCTCGTTCTTGAGCGCCTCCAGCGCCGGAATTGGGTTCGGCGCCGTCGCCACCTGGTACCCCGCGCGGACCAGCGTCTCCCGCAGCGCCACCATCACGATTTCCTCGTCGTCGACAATCAGGATGCGGTGGGGCGACATGGACTGCGGGGCGTTGGCGTTGGAGGCCGATAAATTGCTCATGTTAGGAACGGGCCAGCGCGGCGGCCAGCTTGGTGATGATCTCCGGTTCTGGAGTGTCGGTGGATAAAATCAAATCCGCGCGCGACAGCGTGTGGGTGTCCAGTTCGTCCTGGTTGCAGCCGACAATCTGCAGGATCTTCTTGAGCCGCGAAAACGCCCCGCCGATCTCCTCGAACATCAGCGCCGCGGAGCTGTCCTCGGGCGAGACGATCCCGATGATCGCGTCAAACTGGTAATCCGGCGAATTCAGCAGCGCCAGGGCGCGCTCCCCGCTCGGGCTCGCCACGATGTAATACCCATTCTCCCGCAAAAATTTCGCGCACGGCTCCGCCACCCGGTCCTGCCCCACCACCAGCAGCGTGTGCCGTCGCGCCGCGGCGTGCCCATCGTCCCGCTCGCTTTCCGTGAAGTCCGCCTGCGGCAGCCATATCCTGAACGTCGTCCCCGCGTTCTCCGCCGATTCCACCGAGATCGCCCCCCGATGCTTGTCCGCGAACAGCCTCGCGTTGTACAGGCCCAGCCCGGAACCTTTGTTCATCGCCTTCGTCGAGAAAAACGGGTCGAAAATCGCGTTCAAATGCCGCGACGGGATTCCCACCCCCGTGTCCCGCACCGTCAGGCAAACCACCGGCGTCCTCGGCATGGTCCCATTCAAATTGGCTGGATCCGTCTGTGTTTGGTGCAGCGAGGTGTTGAACGTCAGCTTCCCTCCCTGCGGCATCGCGTCGCCCGAATTGAGCGTCAGGTTGATCAACACCTGCCGGAATTCAACCGCGTCCACATACAGGGGCAGCCCGTCCGTCGAAAATTCAGTGACCACTTCGATGCGCCGCGGAATGATCTTCCGCACCACTTCGACCGTGTCTTTCACCAATTCGTTCAAGTTGTGGTAATTGCGCTCGCCCACCTTGCCGTGGTGCAAGTTGAGGATGCGGTGCACCATTTGGCTGGCCTGCATCGAATTGCGCTTGATCAGCGCCAACCCCTCCTGGAAGGGATGCTCCCGGTCCACCTGCGCCTGGAACGCCTCGCTCAACGAAAGGATTCCCGCCATGATGTTGCTGAAGTCATGGGCCAAACCCATCGTCAGGACCGCCAGCGTCTCCTTCCACGCCGCGGTCGAAAGCCGCTTCTCCGCGATCGTCTGGCGCGTCACGTCCAGCCACACCCCCTCATATCCCAGCAACAGGCCGTTGCTGCTGTAAAGCGCCTCGCGGTGCTCAAAAATGTAGGAAATCCTCCCCGTTTGCGCATGGCGGATCCGGTAGGTCGCCACCTGCCGCCGGTTCGCCGTCGAGAATCCCCGGTATTGCTGCTGCAAATCCTCCGCGTCCGCCTCGTGCACCACCTGCCAAAACCGCTGCGGCTGCAATTTCCAGTCCGCCGGCGCGATCCCCGTCAGCGCCGTCACGGTCGAGGAGACAAAGCTGAAGCTGAAGTCCGCCCGCTGGCTGAACATCACCCCGGGCCACCGGTGCGACCAATTGTCCAACTGCGCTTCCGCCCGCAGCAGCCGCACATAAAGGCTCCGGCGCGCCGTGTCGCTCCCAAGGAACGCGTCCCACGACGCCTCCCCCAGCTCCTGCGAGGGGGGAAGCTGCGACGCCAGCCGGAAAAAACCGCCCGCGGCCGTGCGCGCCGTCTCGATCGAATACCAACTCGCGGGGGTTCCCGCCGCGACCTCCGCCTGTGCGAACGGCCCACCCACCTGCCAAAGCTCCACAAACTTCCGCCCGCAATCCGCGTTGCGCCGCCCCAGAATCTCCCCAAGGTTCTGCCCGCGCAAATCAGGCGCCTTCTGGCCCAGCCAGCCCGCCAGCTCGTCGTTCACCGTCAGGATCGCCCCGTTCTCGTCCAGCGACGCCGCCCCGGCATGCAGCCATCCGGCGTGCAACCCAGCGCTGGAATCCGGCGAGTCCGCCTTTTCGAAGCGGCCTTTGCTGGCGCGACGTTCCACGGATTCAGCGGAATAATTCATGTCTTTGCGTCTGCCGCGGACACTAGCAGCCCAGCCGCGCCAGACCAATTAGAATTTCTGCGGTCGCTTCCGTGGACGGGCGCGCGCATTTCAGGAATAGGATTCCCAGGCGGCCGGCCCACCCGGGGCATAACTCTTTTGTATCCGTGACAAATTTCGCCCAGACCGGCCCATCTCCTCCATCTCCGCCTCCGTTCCCGCCCGCTGCTCGGCCAGGAACTCCCCGTTGCGCGTCTCCAGGTAGATCAACTCATTGACGATCGACCGCACCGTCTTTTCCATCGCTCCGCGGTCCGACCCGCTCCGCGCGCACTCCATCTGCGCGTCCTGCGTGCCCCGGAGAATCTGCGGCTGCAGCTCGGACTTGGCGCTCTGGCAAAACTTCACCTTCCGCCAGTCCCCGGCTTGGATCGCTTCACTCTCCGCCTCCGTCCACCGGCGCC
Organism: uncultured Verrucomicrobiota bacterium; assembly: GCA_964611245.1. Classification (GTDB taxonomy): domain Bacteria; phylum Verrucomicrobiota; class Verrucomicrobiia; order Limisphaerales; family SXQI01; genus CAZSXX01. The sequence continues at coordinate 4,907 of CAZSXX010000329.1, forward strand.
AATCCCGGTACAGCTCCAAAAGGTTTGCTTGCGCCGACATATCCAATCCTCAGGCCGCCGCCATCACTCCTCGCAGGTGGTCCGCTTGGGCATTTCCCGGCTGGCCTTGCCCCCCAAGCATCTGCGACCAGGCGTCGCGGAGCACCACAATCCGCCCCATCACTTCCTGGATCGTGCCTTTGTCCTTCTTCATGTTCGCCTCCATCCGCCGCCGGTCCATGTAGTCGTACAGCCGCCGCAGCG
>CAZSXX010000330.1:0-1474 GCA_964611245.1 uncultured Verrucomicrobiota bacterium
GGGCTTGGTCGGCCTGTCGTGGTCACTTTAGTGGTTTATGGGATGTTGTCAAGTGATTTTTGTGTAGAGTTTGAATGGAGAGTGAGATTTGAGGTTTGGTTGGGGATTTGGGGGCTGGAGCGCTGGGCGGGACGCCCGTCCTACCCGGCTTGGGGGATCAATCCCGGGCGGCGATTTGGTGGGCCGGGTTCTCCGGCGAGGGCGTTTGGTTGCCTGGATGATTCGCCGGGAGTTCGCGAAAATGGAATGAGACATTCCGAACTTGAGGAGTCCAGAATGATCAATGCGATCCCGAAGGTCGTGATACGATCTGCGGCCATCCTGTTCAGATCGAAGGAATTTGTCCCGCACACCGGGGGCGATTATGCTGGTTTTGTTTGGTTTTTTGGGGCATGATCCACGGCAAATTGGGGGCGGGGGAATGCGATGAAATGGATTTGGAGATGGGACGGATTTTTTGGCGCCCGGGCGGGCGCGGTGAGGTTTTTGGCGGGGGCGATGCGGGCGGCCCGGGCGGTGTGGCTGGGGGCCGCGGGTTGCGTGGCGGTGGCGGGTGGGGAGTTTGTTCACACGATCAGTGAAAGCGGGGTGACGAGTGACCGTTACAACGGAGCCGGGGGGGCGATCACGATTCCGGAGGAGATCGAGGGGCTGCCGGTGACGCGGATTGGGGATTTCGCGTTCGCCTCGGTGGGGAGCCTTCGGAGTGTGGTGATTGGGGGGAAAGTGACGCGCATCGGGGAGCAGGCGTTCCGGCATTGCACCGGGCTGACGAATGTGACGATTCCGGGGAGCGTGAGAGAGATCGGGAATTCGGCGTTTGCGGATTGCATTGCGCTGACGGAGGCGGTGTTTCCGGAGGGGGTCCAGACGATTTGGAACAATGCATTCGCAGAGTGCGCGAACCTCGCGCGGGTGAGGATGGGGGGGAGCGTGTCGAGCATTGGGAGCGGGGCGTTTTTGGGGTGTGGCCGACTGACGGATTTGGCGATTGGCTCCGGGGTGACGGCGATTTGGGACCGGGCATTTTTCCGCTGCAGCGGGTTGACGAACGTGGTGATCCCCGAAAGTGTGGCGATTGTGTGGAACGAGGCGTTTGCGCAGTGCGCGAATTTGGCAAGCGTCGAGATTGGGGGAAACGTGGCGCGGATTGGAAACGGAGCGTTCGCGCGGTGCGAGCGCCTGACGGAGGCGGCGATTCCGGACGGGGTGAGGAGCATCGGGGACGGAGCGTTCGCGCGGTGCGTGGAGTTGAGAAGGGCCACGATTGGACATGGTTTGGAGTCGCTGGGGCTGCTGGCGTTCGAGGATTCCGGGAAGCATTCGGAGATTGTGGTGGATGCACGCAACTTGTTTTTTGGCAGCGAAGATGGAGTGTTGTTCGACAAGGGGCGGGCGACGTTGATCCAGTATCCGCCGGGGAAAATTGGGGACGCGTACGCGATCCCGGAGACGGTGAAAGTGATTGGGGCGG
>CAZSXX010000330.1:1484-5128 GCA_964611245.1 uncultured Verrucomicrobiota bacterium
CCAGTGTGGGGATTCCGGAGGGGGTGGAGCGGATAGGGGAGCGAGCGTTCGAGGGTTGCGCCACGCTGGGCAGCGCGCGGATACCGGACAGCGTGGTTGGGATTGAAAGGCAGGCGTTCAGCCGGTGCGGGTATTTGGCGGAGGTTAGGATGGGGAACAAGTTGGCGAGCTTGGGGGAGTTGGCGTTTTCGTATTGCCATTCACTGACGAATTTCACCATCCCGGACAGCGTGGAGAGTGTTGGGAGGCTGGCATTTTTCGGCTGCTCCAAGCTGGGAAGTGTAACCGTGGGCGCGGGGGTGCGGAGCCTTGGGGAGGCGCCGTGGTCGGGGTGCGCGAGTTTGCGGAGTGTTTTTTTCCGTGGCGGACGGCCGGATCTTGAGGGCGCCACGTTTTCGGAGTCGCTGGGGGTGGTGGTTTATTATCTGCCAGGGCAGGCGAGTTGGGGGCCGACCTATGGCGGGCGACCGACCGTGTTGTGGAATGCGCGGATGGTGGTTGGGGATGGAATGTTCGGAATGCGGGCCGGGAGGTTTGGTTTCACGATTGAGGGGACGAGCGGGCTGGAGGTTGTGGTGGAGAGCAGTCCGAGCGTGGGGAATCCCGTGTGGACGTCGGTTGCTTCCCGGACGTTGTCCGGTGGCGTGGCTCAGTTCATCGATGGGGGCGAGGCGAGCGGGGCGGCGCGGATTTACCGGTTGCGGTCGCCGTGAAAGGGATTTGGAGGGCGCCAGAAGCTGTGCGGACCGTGTGTGGCCGACCCCAGTTGTTCAAGGGGGAAGGGCGGAGCGGGCGAGGGAGCGGAGGAGGCCGGCGAAGATGAGTTGGTGGAGGGGCCAGATGGCGAACCAGTAGGCGAGGCCGGAGAGGCCGATGGGATCGAAGGTGGCGGTTTGGGTGAGGAGGGAGCCGGCGGGTTGGGGCTGGACGTCGAATTGGAGCCAGGCGCGGCCGGGGAGTTTCATTTCGGCGAGGAGGCGGAGTTGTTGTGGCGGGGTGATGGATTGGACGCGCCAGCAGTCGAGGGTGTCGCCAACGCGGAGGGAGGTTGGGTGGGGGCGGCCGCGGCGCATGCCGACGCCGCCGAGGAGGAGGTCGATCCAGCCGCGGAGGGTCCAGAGCGAGTTGGCGTAGAGCCAGCCGTTCTGGCCGCCGAGGCGCTGGACGGCGGCGAAGAGGGCGTGGGGAGGGACGGGGACGTGGGTGGAGCGGGAGTCAACGAGGCGGTTGCCGAAGCGTTGGCCGCCCCATTGGCGGGGGGCATGGCGGGCGGCGGAGAGGGAGTCGGACCAGCGTGATTGGGCGAATTTGGCGTCTTCGTTGCGGAGGGAGAGGGCGATGGCGTCGCGGGGGCCAATGGGGCGGATGGGGAAGGCGGCGGTGGCGGAGGGGTCGCGGACGATGGTGGGGTGGCGGATGCTGTCGATGAGTTTGCGGCCGATGCGGGCGAAGAGGGGGGTGACGAGGCCAAGCCAGAGGCTGGAGAGGCGAGGGGTGAGGAGCGGGACGGGGATCATGAGGCGGCGGAGGCCGCGCTGGCGGGCGTATTCGCGCATGAGGCCGCAGTAGGAGAGGGTTTCGGGGCCGCCGATTTCGAAGATGGGGCTGGGGTGGGCGGGGATGGCGAGGGCGGCGCGGAGGTAGGCGAGGACGTCGGTGATGGCGATGGGTTGGGCGTCGACGCGGACCCAGCGCGGCATGACCATGATGGGGAGGCGCTCGACGAGGGCGCGGATGAGTTCGAAGGAGAGGCTGCCGGAGCCGATGATGATGGAGGCGCGGAATTCGACGACGGGGACGCCGGAGGCGCGGAGGGTTTGGCCGACTTGGTGGCGGCTGCGGAGGTGGGCGGAGAGGTTTTGGTTCTCTTCGCCGAGGCCGCCGAGGAAGATGATGCGCTGGACGCCGGCGGCTTTGGCGGCGGCGCCGAAGTTTTGGGCGGCGAGGCGGTCCTGTTTTTCGAAGTCGCCGGAATCGCCCATGGAGTGGACGAGGTAGTAGGCGGCGTGGACGCCGCGGAGGGCGGACTGGAGGGAAGGGGGGTCGAGGAGGTCGCCGGGAACGGCGTGGGCGCCGGGCGGGAGGCGGAGGTTTTCGGGTTGGCGGGCGAGGCAGCGGACGGGGTGGCCATCGGCGACGAGGAGGGGGAGGAGGCGGCCGCCGACGTAGCCGGTGGCGCCGGTGAGGAGGATGAGGTCCGCGCTAGTCATGTATGAGGCGGACGAGGATTTCGTTGCGGCGGAGGAAGGGAGGGGTGAATGGGGGGTCGTAGTTGGCGAGGGTGGGTTCGCCGAGGGGGAGGAGGTTTTGGGCGGCGATCCAGGCGGCGAGTTTTTCGCTGGCGGCGCGGAATTTGGCGCCGTCGGAGGAGCCGCTGAAGCGATAGGAGGCGAATTGGCCGCCGGCGCGGGTTTGGAGGAGGACGTCGTCGCGGGTGGATTGGGGTGGGCCTTGGGCGGCGGTTTCTTTTGGGAGGACGAAGCTCATTTGGAGGTTGGAGCCGGAGGGGGTGGAGAAGACGGGGACGGTCATGGCGATTTTTTGGGTGGATTGGTTGGAGCCTGAGATGTAGCGGAAGAGGCGGATGAAGCTTTGATCCTGGGCGGTGGAGGTGTCCATGGGGGTGGAGACGAGGGTGATGGCGGGGTAGGAGCGGATTTCAAAGGGGCCGCTTTTGCGGAGGAGGGTGTAGGGGGCGGATTCGTAGCCCCAGCGGGTGAGGTTGCAGCCGGTGACGGCGAGGATGAGGAGGGTGATGAGGGCGAGGGAAATCCATTTGCGCGATTTCATTGGGGGATGGTAGGGGGTGTGGCGGTGGAGGTCGATGGTTTTGGGGGCGCGGGGTGGGGGGGGGAATTTTTTCCATCGCCACGGCGGGGGCTTTTTTTCTAAGGTCGGAGGCATGACGAACCGGCCCCGGCCCCAGGTTTCGAAATGGATATTTGTCGCCGCGCATTTGCTGCTGGTGGGCGGGTGCGCGTTCACGCTGTACCAGTGCCTGCGGTCGGACAAGCCGTATTCGATGTTGTTGGGGGCGGTGGCGATTGTGGGGTGGATGTATGGGGCGTGGCTGTGCCTGAGCCCGTGGGTGGAGGAGTTGAGGGCGGAGGCGAAGTTGCAGGAGAATGAGTCGTTGAGCGGGGCGGTGCAGCAGATCCAGCGGATTGAGGAGGTGGCGGCGAGGATGCACAACGCGACGTCGAGCTGGCAGGCGGCGCAGGATTCGGCGGCGAGGACGGCGGGGATCGCGAAGGATGTGGAGGAGAAGATCAAGGCGGACATGAAGGATTTCATGGAGTTCGCGGAGAGGTTGAACGCGGAGGAGAAGGCGCATTTGAAGTTGGAGGTGGAGAAGATGCGGAGGTCGGAGGGGGAATGGCTGCAGGCGGCGGCGCGGATGCTGGACCACACGTTCGCGTTGACGCAGGCGGCGGTGCGGGCGGGGCAGCCGGGGTTGATTTCGCAGTTGGGGAGTTTCCAGAACGCGTGCCGGGATGCGGTGCGGCGGCTGGGTTTGGTGGTGTTCCAGCCGGCGGCGGGGGATGTGTTCGACGAGCGGGGGCACCAGTTGGAGGAGGCGGAGGCGAAGGCGCCGGCGGGGGCGGTGATCGCGGAGGTGTTGGCGACGGGGTTCACGTTCCAGG
>CAZSXX010000331.1:0-5113 GCA_964611245.1 uncultured Verrucomicrobiota bacterium
TGGATCCCCCACAACTCCGCCGCCCTCGGCAGCGTCGCTCCCCCCAGCGCCGTCGCCAGCGTCGCGCCCAACGTCGCCTGCCCAGCCTCCAGCGCCGGGATCATCTGCCTCCATCCGCTCGAACTCAGCCCCAGGTGCGCCGCCGGAAAGCCCACCGACAGCGCCAGCCACCCCGTGCCGCCCAATCCCAGCCCCCATTTCCACCCCGCGCTGAAATGCCTCCCGAAATCCGCCGTCGCCCCCGGCGCCGGCCAGGACACCATTCCCCTCCGCGCCAGAAACAGCAGGATCATCGGCGCCACGATCAGCGGCCAGCCCAGCCGCAGCGCCTCCGCGTATTCGAACGTCGCGTTGAAGCTCACCCACACATCCGCGCTGTGGACTTTCGTCTGCAACAGCGCCGGGATTGTGAAATGGTTCAACGCCAGCACAAAGGTGATCGCCCCCGCCGCGGCCAGCGCCGGCCGCAACTGCGGGAGGATCACCCACCGCGCCGCGCGCCACCCCGTGAGCAGCGGATCCGCCTCCAGCCGGTCCTGCGGTAGCCGCGCCAGCGCGCCCCGCGCCAGAAAATAGCTCACCGGCCAGAACAGCAGCGTCATCAGCAGCCCGGCTCCCGTCCACGAATACAAATCAAAATTCAGCGCCGGCCGCCATACGCCGGCCAGCCCAAAATAATGCATCCACGTGTTCGCCACCAAAAACGGCGGCAACGCCAACGCCACCGCCGCCAACGCCGTCACCACCCCGCGCCCGCCCCGCCCCAACAGCGCCGCCCACAGCGCGCAGGCCGCCCCCAGAGCCACCGCCATCCCCGCCACGCCGCCGGCCAGGAGCAAACTGTTTTGGAGGATCGCCCAGTTCATCGCCGTGCAAAAATCGTTTTCAACACGTCCCGGGTTTCCTCCACCGCCCCGGTCTCCTTCATCTCGAACGAATCCGCCGCCGGCGAAATGCCCTCCAGCGCGTTCGCCGCCACCAGCGCCGCCAGCGTTTCCTGCGCCTGCGCGAACTTGTAAAATGCCTCCGCCTCCGCCCGGTTCGGCGCCCCGCGCACAATCCCCACCGAGCTGCTGATCGTCAGCAGCTCCCGCCCAGCCGGGACGCACGCGATCGGCATCCCATTCCTCTCCCCCGCCGCCACGTCGTCCGAATCCGTCAGGCCGATCCACGCCTCCCCGCTTCCCACCAACCGCACCACCAGCGAGTTCCCGTCCACCACCATCGGCCGGTTCGCCGCCAGCTTCCGGCACCATTCCTGCCATTTCGCGTCCCCACATTCCTGCCGCATCGCCACCATGTGCGCCGCCGTCGTCCCATAAACCGGATACGCCAGAGCCACTTTCCCCGCCCATTTCGGCGCCGCCAGCTCCGCCAGCGTCCGCGGCGCCTCCGCCAGCGGGACGAAATTCGTGTTCACGATCAGCCGCCGCGTCCGGTATCCCGCCTTTTGCCACGCGTTCGTGTCCAGCGCCCCCAGCTCCGCCAGCCGCCGCGAGATCATCTCCTCGTTGCTCCAGAAAATGTCCGCGCGCGGATTTCCCCGTTCCGCCAGCAGCCGTTGCGCCAGCCCCGCCGTCTTCACCGATTCCGAATCAAACACCGGCAGCGCCTTGATCCCCGTTTGCCGCGTGAACTCCCTCAGCATCGGCTCCGCGTAAACCTGGTCCTGCGACGTGTAAACCACAACCACCCGGCCCGCCTCCCCGCAGCCCCCCGCCAGCCCGGCCAGCCAACCCGCCGCCAACAGCGCCAGCCAGCTCCCCGCCTTCCCCGCGATGATGGATTTCTTCCCGCTCATGCCGTGCGTTTGTGATAAAACCACCACTCAAAAAGGCAAACCAACAGCCCCGCCAGCGCGACCCACCGCCAGAACTCCAGGCTCGCCTGCCGCATCGAGGACGCCGCCGCCCTCGCGAACTCCCCGAATTGCAGCTCCGATCTTGGCGCCGTGTCCGTCTCCGCCACGTCCAGCAAATTCACCGCGAACCGAAACTCATTCGTCCCCGCCCGCACCGCGTAAACGCCCTGCCGCGTCGTCTCCCCAAACACCAATTCCCGCCGCCTCGTGTCCACCGCCCGCTCCCGCGTCGTCCCGTCCGGCCCCGTGATGCTCACGCTGGCCATTTCATCCGCCAATCCCGTCCGGAACGGCGTCCCTGCCCTCACATTCATCTGCGCCGCCTGCGCGCTCGCCGGGTTCAGCCACTCCGCCGCGTTCGAAATGAAGATTGGGAACGATATCCGCAGCGGCCACGTGCTCTGCAGGCTGTCGAACCCCACCCACACCACCCGGTGCCGCCCCACTTCCCCCGCGATGATCAGCGGCGTCTGCGGCGATTCCAAAACAGGCACGCCCCACGCCGGCGCGGGCACCGAAATCGCGTCGCCCACCTGCACATTGTCGAAATTCACGAAGCGCAGCAGCGGATGCGCCGTCTTCCAATCCACCAGCGCCGGCGTCTCGATCCGACCCACCGACGCGAACCAGTTTGTCCGCGCCACATTGAACGTCAGCACGTTCGCCTCCGGCCACACCGTCGGCATCACATTGTCCAACACCACAAAATCAAACCCCGCCGCCGGCTCCGTCAGCGCCGTCGCCACCGCCAGTTCCACGTTCGGCGCCGCCTTCAACGCCTTCTCCAGGAATTTGTTCCCCGCGCTCACCAGCAGCACCTTCACCGGATGCGGCAGCAGGCTCACCGCCGAAGCCGTGTTGTCCGCCGCCAAGTCGTCCCGCGCCACCAGGTTCACCGTGAACACCCCATCCGTTTCCTGGTTCGCCACAAACACCACCGGCACGGACTGCTTCGGCTCCAGCGCGATCGCCTTCACCTCCAGCAACGTCTCCCCGAACCGCAGCTCCACCTGCGCCTGCTGCTGGTTGGTCGACATGTTCGCCACCGTCGTGAACACCGCCCGCTGCGCCGGATTCTCCGGATGCTGCCTCACCTCCAGGTTCACGATCCCCAGGTTCACCCCCCGCGTCCCGCTCTGGTGGTAAATCAGCGGCAGCCCCTTGTTCTCGAACTCCGCCAAATTCGGGCTCGCCCCATCGCTGAACAAATGCACCTCCGCCTTCGCGTTGTTTTGGATCAACGTCTGCGCCAGTTTCAGCGCCTCCCCCAATTCCGTCGGCGAATCCGTCGCCTGCGCCGCCTCGATCGCCCGCCGCAGCGCCGATTTCTCCGACGTCGGCGATTGCCGCACCTCCGTGTTCGCGCTCGCCTGCAGAACCACCATCTGGTCGTTCTCCCGCATCGAATCAACCAGCTTCAGCGCCTCCTTGCGCGATTTCTCGAACCGCGACGGCGACTCGTCCGTGCTTTGCATCGACGCCGACGCGTCCAGGATCGCCACCAAAATCCGCCCCCCCGTCACCTTGCTCGAAAAATACGGCCGCGCCAGCGCCAGGATCGCCAGCAGCAGCAGCAGGATTTGCAAAATCAGCAGCCAATTGTGCCGCAGTCTCTGGAACGGCGCGCTCGCCTGCGACTCCGCCAAAAACTTCTGCCACAGCAGCGTGCTCGGCACCACCCGCGCCACCCGCTTCCGCTTCAGCAGATAGAAAACGATCAGCACCGGGATGCTCGCCAAAAACCAAAACGCGCCGGGGGAGAGGAAATTCATTTCCACACCTCCGCTTCCCGCAGTTGTTTCAGCAGCAGCTTCTCCAGCGACGTGTCCGAGGTCACCGTGAAAAACGACATCCCCCGCCCCTGGCAATATTCCTTCAGCCGCTGGCAATAATTCCGCACCGTCTGCTGGTACGCCGCCAGCCGGTACTTTCCGAACGTCACCTCCTGCGCCGCCCCAGTCTCCGAATCGATCAAATTCAAATCCCCATACGTCTCCGGGTTCATCTCCTCCGGCGCCAGGATTTGCACCGCGTTCACCTGGAATCCCCGCCCCACCAACGCCGCCAATCCTCCCTCATACCCCGCCGGATCCAGAAAATCGCTCAGCACCACCGCCACCCCCGCCTGCCGCGCCTTCAACGCCCCCCGCCGCAGCGCCACGTTGAAATCCGCCGACCCCTTCGGCTGCACCTGGTTCAAATTCTGGAAAAATTCCAGCGACGATTTTCTGCCCCGCACCGCCCGCAGCCCACCGCGCGCCGCCGCCTGCTCCGGCGCGTCCGGAAACACGTTCACCGACACCCGGTCAAACCCGCACAGCGCCACATACCCCACCGCCGCCGCGACCTGCTTCGCGAAATCGATCTTCCGCGGCGCCCCAAATCCCATCGACTCGCTCGCGTCCAAAAAAATCCGCACCGGCAGCTCCCGCTCCTCCTCGTAAAGCTTCAGGAACAGCTTGTCCAACCGCCCAAACAGGTTCCAGTCCAGGTAACGGAAATCGTCCCCCGGCACATAATTTCGGTGGTCCGCGAACTCCACTGACTGCCCCCGCGCCCGGCTCCGCCGCTCCCCCTTCGCGGCGCTCTTGGCCCGTCGCTGCGCCAAAAGCTGGAATTGCTCCAGCCTGCGCAGCAAGTCGGCGGTCAGCAGCGGCATGGCTTACGCGGCGACCGCGGTTTGGACTTCCTTCAGGATCTGGTCCAGCACCATGTCCGTCGTGATGCCCTCGGCCTCCGCCTCGAAATTCAAGATCAGCCGGTGCCGCAACGCCGCGTGCGCCACCGCCTCCAAATCCTCATAGCTCACGTTGAACCGCCCATGCGTCAGCGCCCGCACCTTTCCCGCCAGCAACAGCGTTTGCGCCCCGCGCGGGCTGCTCCCAAACCTCAAATACTGGTTGGTGATCGGCAGCGCCGTGTCCGTCTTCGGATGCGTCGCCAGCACCAGCCTCACCGCGTAATCCTTCACGTGCGACGCCACCGGCACCTGCCGCACCAAATTCTGCAGCTCGATCACCTGCTCCCCCGCCACCGCCTTGTTCACCTCCGCCCGCCGCCCCTCCGTCGTCCGCGTCAGCACCTCCGTCAAATGCGCGTGCGTCGGATAGGTCACCAGCAGCTTGAAAAAGAAACGGTCCAGTTGCGCCTCCGGCAGCGGGTAGGTGCCCTCTTGCTCGATCGGGTTCTGCGTCGCCATCACGAAGAACGGCTCGCTCAGCCGCCGGATCTGCCCGCCCGCCGTCACGCTGT
>CAZSXX010000332.1:0-2447 GCA_964611245.1 uncultured Verrucomicrobiota bacterium
GTTCTCAAAGACGAGAGTATTGAACGTGATGTAGCCCTTCACGCCGCGACGGTGGAGAAATTCCATCAACTTTGGTAGGTCGGCGTCGGTGAAATTGTGCGCGCGGATGCGCGCGTTGAATTTTTCCAGGCCGAAGTAAATCGCGTCCGCGCCGTTTTCGACGGCGGCTTTGGCGCATTCCCAATCGCCGGCAGGGGCGAGGAGCTCCGGGCGGCGGAGGGCCGGAGGCGGGGTGGCGCGGTGGTCGGTGGATGCGGTGGCGAGCACTGGGGCAACGTGTCACGAATGGGGGATGAATGCAACGCGGGGGAGGGAGGGGGCGGGGAAGGTCAGGCGGGATCGGGGACGTGGAGGGGGAGGATGGCGGTGAAGGTGGAGCCTTTGCCGAACTCGCTGGCGACGGTGAGGGAGCCGCCCATCATTTCGCAGAAGCGGCGGCTGATGACGAGGCCGAGGCCGGTGCCGCCGTATTTTTGGTGGATGCCGGCCTCGGCCTGGGTGAAGGCCTGGAAGAGGCGGGCGGATTGCTCCGGGGTCATGCCGATGCCGGTGTCGGAGACGTCGAAGGCGAGGGCTGGGGGGCTTTCGGATTCGAGGACGCGGACGCGGAGGGTGATGTCGCCCTGCTCGGTGAACTTGGCGGCGTTGCTGAGGAGGTTGAAGAGGATTTGGCGGAGCTTGACCTGGTCGGCGCGCATGGGGCCGACGGGGGGGCAGTCGATGAGGAGGGAGTTGCGGCGGCGGGAGACGAGGGGTGCGATGACGGACTTGATTTCGTGGACGAGGGGCTTGACGTCGAACTCGGCGAGGTAGAGGGTCATTTTGCCGGCTTCGATTTTGGAGAGGTCGAGGATGTCGTTGACGAGCATGAGCTGGTGCCTGGCGGCGGCGGTGATTTTTTCGAGGTCGGGGAGGTAGGATTGATGGCCGGCCTCCTGGGCGAGTTCGGCGACGAGCTCGGAGTAGCCGAGGATGGCGTTGAGGGGGGTGCGGAGCTCGTGGCTCATGTTGGCGAGGAACTGGGATTTGGCCTGGTTGGCGGAGAGGGCGAGGTCGCGGGCGAGGGTGAGCTCGGCGTTTTTCTTCTCGATGACGAGCTTGGATTCCTGGACTTCGTTGAAGGAGCGGGCAAAGGTCCTGGCGAGGTAAATGGAGCCGCAGAGGACGAAGCCGGCGGCGCCGACGTGGGGAAAATAAACGACGTAATGGGCGAAGGTGTCGGCGGAGATGGAGCCGTTGAAGAGGGCGACGTAGAGGCCGAAGCGGATGATCATGGCGAGCATGAGGAGGGAGTAGCCGGCGCCGATGAGGAGGGCGCCCTGGCGGCGGCGCCAGATGGAAAGGACGACGACGCGGAGCATTTCGGCCCAACCGAGAAAAAGGGCGAGGTAGCCGCCGGCGACGGCGAAGAGGACCTCAACGGGGAAGGTTTGGGTGACCTGGCGGAATTGGAGGGAGGAGAACTTGCCAATTTCGACGCGGAGGAGAAAGAGGGAAAAGGAAGAGGCGGCGATGACGGAGGCGACGACCCAGAACATGGGGAGGAGGCGCTTGTAAAAGAGGGAATAGAGGACGAGGAGGCCGGAAATGGTGAAGGCGTGGGCGGCGATCTGGGAGGGGACGTCGGTGGAGCCGCCGCCACCGGTGAAATAGAGCATGACCGAACCGGCGGCGGCGAAAAGGGCGAAATAGAGGTTCCGGAGTTTCTGGGGGTAAACCACGAAGAGGAAGAAATGGATGAGGGCGATGGGGACCAGGAGGCCGGCGAAGAGAAGGGAGGTGGCGGCGTCGCGGCGGGAGTAGATGGCCTCGAATTCGATGGGGACCGGAATGGCTTGGAGGGCGCTCTGGGCGAGGCCGCGGACGATTTCGTCGGGGTCCGCGCGGGCTTTGTTCAACGCGAGGACAATGGGAAGAGTGGAGTGGCCGAATTTTTCGAGGAAGGTGGCGATGAAGCGGCGGCGCTGGGGATCCGGGGAATCGAAGAGCGTGAGGAGGGCCGCTTCGGAGCGTTGGAGCGAGGGGGCGAGTTGAAGGAGAAGGGCGGGGTCGACGCGGGTGAGGAGGGAGGGATCGCGAATGAGGAGGTCGTTGAGAGCGTCGGCGAATTCATTGGTGTTGGCGGGGGTGGGATCCGAGGGCGGCAGGGGGATTTCGAGGGAGAGTTGGGAACCGGGCGAGATCGAGAGGTTGGTGGCGATGTGGCCACGAAGGTGGGCAACGGAGAGACGCAGGGGCGCGGCGGATGCGGGCAGGATGGATTGGAAGGAGCCTTCCTTGGAAAACCAGGCGGCGAGAAGGTTCGTGCCGGAGTGAAGGCGCGCGAGGACGGCGCTGGAGACCGCGCTGGTGGGGTTGGAGACGCGGAGGTCGAGGTAGAATTGGGTTGCGCCGACTGTGGAGGGGATGGAGTGGGGGGCGGAGCGGGCGCCGCCGCGGAATTCGCC
>CAZSXX010000332.1:2457-5109 GCA_964611245.1 uncultured Verrucomicrobiota bacterium
GCCGTGCCAGCCGTTGGTCCCGGAGTCGCGGGCGGAGCCGTCGTCGAAATTCCAGAGGGCGAGGAGGCCGGGTTCGCGGCCGGTGGCGCGTTGGTGCATTTGGGCGCGGATTTGCGCGGGGGTGCGCGGGCCGCTCCAGAGGCGGACTTCGTCGATGAGGCCAACAAAGGAGGCGGGGGAGTCGTTGGTGGAGACCGTCTCGCCAAGGCGAAAGAGGGATTCGGGGAGGGTGCGGTTGAAGCCAGCGCTGTAGGAGTTTGAGCCGAGCAGCCAGCCGTTGAGGAACAGGCGCATGCCGCCGTCGCCGAGGGTGGCGGCGATGTGGAACCAGGTGTTGGTCGCGAGAATTGGGGAGGAGAGGATGGGGTTGAACTGGTCGCGGTTTTCGGGGAAGACGAACCAGAGCCGGCCGTTTTCCTGGGCGCTGAGATTGATGTCGCGGAACGGGGTCCCGTAATTAAAGACGCGCTTGATTTGGCCGTCGAAGGAGGCCCAGTTGGCCCAGAGTTCGATGGTGGCGGAGGAGATGTTGCTGAGGGCGCCGGCGGGGAGTTCGACGAAATCGCCGTTGCCATGGAGTTCGAGGGCGCGATTTTCCTGGGCGCGGGCGGAGGGGAGGGCGGCGAGGAGGATGAAAAGAACGAGGTGAAGGCAGGATGTGCGGATGGCCGGGCGCATAATCAGCGGACCAAAGAGGTGGCGATTCGCGGCATGGTGGGCGGATGTTCGCAAAACGGGGCGAAAAGAGAAAAGAAAAAGCGAGCGCGACGGCGGGATGGAGCCGCGCGCGCTTTTGCGGGGAAGCCAAGGGAGCCCCGGGCGCAGGTGTGTCTGTGAGGGTTATCAGCGCCCGAGGCCCCGCTTGGCAAAGGTGTTGGGGCACGAGAGGGGAAGGGGAGAGCGCGCGGCGTGTTCGGCGACGGGGGCCGCTTTCATGAGCTGGAGGCGGCGTGAGGGTCCGACGCGAAGGAGGGAGCCGGGCTGGTCGGTGGCGAGGATGACGGAGGATTTGGGGGAGGTGCGGAGGGTGGCACCGGGGAGGAGGACTTTGCCGACGTGGAGGGGCTTCCAACCGGAGCTGTCGTAGGCGTAATGGGCGGAGCCGGACAAGGATTTGACGGTGACCGAATGATCAATGGCGGCCCGGGGAGGGCGGCAATGATCATCCGCCGGGGAATGGGGTGAAAGGGAGAGGGCTGCCGCGACCGCGAGGACTCTGGTGAACTTCTTCATTTGCTACCTCCTGGATTCCAACTACTACGGAGGTGTTATAGCATTGGGTGTGCCGATTGACGCGGGGAGGGGAGGAAGGGTGTTTTTGGGGAGGATTTCGGGATTCCAAGGTGGGGCGGGAGGAACGGCGGGGGGAGGTTCTGCAAAGGTGAGAAAAGGCGGGATTTCAGAAGCAAGAGTGCGGTGAAACTGCCTCTTTTTGAGGCAGATGGAACGGAAGAGAGGGCGCGGGGAGCAGGGCGGGCTCAGGTGGAGGGGTTGAGAGCGATCCAGCCGTCCATGGCGGCGGTGGGGAACATGAGGAGGGGGAACATTTTTTTGAGGGCGGGCTGGGTGGAGACGGGGAAGGGCGAGGGATGGGGGTTCGAATCCGACGGGTTGATTTCGCCGGAGAGGCGGATTTGGAAAGGGGCGGCTTTGGGATCGGTCCGTTTGAGTTTCAATTCGATGTCGTTCTTTTTCTCCGGGATGACCGGGTCGACGAGGTCGACGCCCGGAGGGAGGCCATGGGCGCGGAGGGTGATGGGGCCGTCGTAGCTGTGGCGTTTGGCGGTGATTTTGATTTTGGCCTCGCCGGAGTCGGAGAAGGTTGCGCGTTCGAGGTCGGTGGAGAGTTCGACGCCGGGGAGGGCTTGGCGGATGGTGAGCCAATAGCGGAAGGAGGGGCCGGCGAGGCGGCTGAGCTCGCGGACTTCGAGGCGGCAGGCGCGGGGTTTGTCGAAGCGGTTGGTGAGGGAGGGGCCGTTTTCGGCGGCGCCGACGGATTCGGAGAGGAGCTTGCCGGTTTCGTCGAAGAGGGCGAGGCCGGCGTCGCAGGGGCTGCCGAGGGAGCGTGTTTCGGCGGCGATGATGATTTTTTGGTCGGCGGGGAAGATGAGGTGGAACACGTGGGGCTTGGAGGAGAATTCGCGGGTGAAGGAGCTGGGCAGGACCAAGGGGGCGGATTTTGCGCCGTCGGTGGCTGGCGGTGAATTGGTGATGGGGAAGGCGGCGCGGAGATGGGCGGCGGCGGCATCATGAATCCAGGCGGGGTCCTGGAGGGGATCAACATTTTTGGGGGCACGGGAATCCTCGGTGGCGCGGAGGCAGAAGAAGCAATCGGCACCGGTGGAGTTGGCGACGTCGGTGAGCTCGAGGGTGAAGGGGCCGGAGGTGGGCGGGGTGAAGGTGAGGCGGGAATCGCGGCCGGAGAGGGGAAAGTCGTCGGCGTGGGCGAGGGGGCGGTTTTGGGCATCGAGAACGCGGAGGACGGGGTCGAGGCGGGAGCCGAGGCGGTTGGCGACGACCTCGAAGCGGATGGGACGGCGTTCGCGCGCGGTGAAGGCAAAGGGGAGGGATTCCTTGTTTTTTAGGGAGCCGGTGATGGAGCTTCCGGCGGCGAGGGTGTTGGTGAGGGGGAGGGAATCGATTAGGACAGGC
>CAZSXX010000333.1:0-5093 GCA_964611245.1 uncultured Verrucomicrobiota bacterium
GCGGTGAATCTGGCGGGGGTGGAGGCGGGGCGGATCGATGGGCTGCTGTTTGGGGAGAGCCAAGGGCGAATTGTGATTTCAACGGCGGCGGGGGACGCGGACAAGGTGACGGCGAACGCGGTGGCGGCGGGGCTGAAGATTGTGGGGCTGGGGACGGTGGGGGGAAGCCGGCTGTCCATCCAGACGCGCGGGCCGAGGCTCGACGCAGGGCTGGAGGAACTGCATGACGCGTGGTGGAACGCGATCGCGCGGGCGATGAGCCAATGAGCCGGGGCGGCGGGTTGGAGGGTTGAGAAACGCCGACGGCCCGCTTCAACGGGGGAGGGTGAGCTTGCGCCGGAGCAGGCCGTTGCTGGCGATGAGGCGGTAGGAATGCTCGTCGTCAATCTCCTCGCGCCAATATTCGCCGCCCGCGCATTCAAGGATCAGGCCGCCGGCGGCGACGTCCCAGAGGCGGACGCCGCCTTCGAGGTAGGCGTCGAAGCGGCCGGAGGCGACGTAAACCATGGAGAGGGCGGCGCTGCCCATGATGCGGATTTTGCGGACGCGGTAAACGAGGTCGTTGAGGTGCGGAAGGATGGCGCGGGCGGTGGCGGCTGACTTGGAAAAGCCGATGGAGACGATGGCCTGGGCGAGGCGAGAGCGGCGGCTGACGGCGATGAGGCGGCCGTTGAGGCGGGCGGGGCCGCCGAGGATGGCGGTCCAGGTTTCGCCGCAGAAGGGGTCGTGGACGACGCCGGCGATGGTGGCGTAGCCGTCGCGGGTGACGCCGGGGGCGGGGTCGGCGCGGCGCTGGAGGGCGATGGAGACGCAGGCGTGGGGAATGCCGTAGGCGAAGTTGACGGTGCCGTCGATGGGGTCGATGACCCAGCGGAATTCGGCCGCGGGATCGCCGGAGACGCCCTCCTCGCCGAAGATGGCGGCCTCGGGGAAGGCTTTGTGGAAATGGGCTTCGATGAGCTTTTGGGTGCGGACGTCGAGCTCAAGCTTGATGTCGTGCTGGATCTCCTCGTTGATTTTTTTGGCGGAGTGCTGTTCGCGGCGGAGAAGGGCCCCTGCCCGCAACGCGGCTTCCAGCGCGCATTTCAGCCCGGCGCGGGCGTTCAATTTTGTTTTCATGGTATGACCTCCCGGCGGCCCGAAAGCTCCTCGTCGAGGTCCGCCCGCTTTTGCGCGAGCAGGCCCTGGCGGGCCGCCTCGATGACGCTGCACAAATCCTGGGCCTCAATCAAGCGCGGGACGGAGACATAATCGGCGCCGGCGGCGTAAAGGCGCGGGACGTCCTCGAAGAGCTCGGCATGGACGATGATGCGGCCGGATTTGTTGATGTCGCGCAGGAGCTGGAGGAGGCGGAGGTTGTTGAGGCCCTTGAGGAGGGTGTTGGGGATGGTGCAGACGATGATTTCGGCGTCGGCGACACCCATGTGGAGGAGGGTCTCCTTTTGGGTGATGTCGCCATAGACCCCGGCGATCTGGCGGCGCTTGAGCTCGCGGTTGACGGCGGGGTTGAAATCGATGACGAGGATTTCGGGGAGGAGCGAGGGGGCATGGCGGCCGATCTCCTCGAGGAGGGAGCTGGCGGTCCAGGAGAAGCCGAGGAGGAAGATGCGGGGTTTGGATTTGGGTTTGCGGAAGAAGGCGGTTTCCTCGTTGAGATCCTTGAAGCCGAGGGCGTGGAGCCAAACGGAGAGGCGGCGGCAGATGGGGTCGCTCCAAGTGATGGCGTAGGTGGAGGCGACGCCGAGGAGGACGAAGGCGTAGGACATGACGCCGCGGGCGAGGTCGGTGACGTGTCCGAAGGTGGAGCCCAAGGCGAGAATGACGAGGGAGAGCTCGCTGACCTGGGAGAGGTTGAGTGCGGGAAGGACACTGGCGCGCAGCCCCTGGCCGGCGCGATGCAGCGTGGTGAACACGGTGAGGAAGCGGGTGGCGACCACCACGGCGCAGGCGGCAATGGCCCAGAGGATGATTTGCGGGGTGGGTACGGGAATGGACATGCCGAGGGCGACGAAAAAGAGGGTGACGAAAAAGTCGCGGACGGTGGTGACTTTGGAGGCGACATCGATGGAGTAAGGGAAGGTGGAGATGGCGACGCCGGCGACGAGGGCGCCCATCTCGGCGGAGAGCTGCATTTCGACGGCGAGCCCGGCGATCATGAAACACCAGGCGAGCGAGCCGACGAAGATCATTTCCGGGGAGCGGGCGGCGCGGTGGAAGATGGGCGGGAGGGCGTAGCGGCTGACGGCGAAGGCGACGGCGACCAGGACGACGACGCGCAGGAGGGAGGAGGCGAGGAGCCAAGGGGTGGCGCCCTGGAGGTTGGGCTGGACGGCGAGGAAGAGGATGGCGAAAAGGTCCTGGAGGACGAGGATGCCAAGGGTGAGGCGGCCGGCGAAGGTGTCGAGCTCGCTTTTGTCGTAGAGGGCCTTGACGATGATGACCGTGCTGCTGAGGGAGAGGCCGAGGCCGAGGTAGAGGGCGTCGAGGCCCCCACGGCCCAGGGAAAAGCCGGCGAGCTTGAAAAAGCCGAGGCCAAGGAGGAAGCAGCCGCCGATCTGGACGAGGCCCGCGAAGATGATGACGCGGCCGGCGCGCAGGATTTTTTTCAGGTCGATCTCCAGGCCGATCATGAAGAGAAGGAGGATGAGGCCGAGGCGGGAGATGACGGCGATGGACTCCTGGCTTTTGATGAGGGCGACGCCGAAGGGGCCGACCAAAAACCCGGCGGCGAGATAGGCCAGGATCAAGGGTTGGCGGAGCCATTGCGCGCCGACCCCGATGACCCAAGCGGCGACGATGCAAATAGCCAAATCGTTGAGAACCTGATGTTCCACGCGGGGCAGAACGTAGAAACAACCCGGGAGATTGAACAGGAGATAAGAGGGGGCGCCGAAGGGAAAAATTAGAAGAAGATTGACTTTTTGGGCGTTTTCGGATCAACCTGCGGCCGTTCCAAACTAAAAATCCTAAATAAAAATCAATTATGCGGAATCCACTCCGGACCGCGCTTTGGGCATTGGCCTGCGCGGGCATCTCGCCGGGAGCCCTGGCGCTGACGTTCAACCTGATCCCCGGATCCACCATCACGCTGCAGCAGCAGAACGCGTTCATCGCGGCGGGGAACCAGTGGTCGGCGCTGTTCCAGGACTCGATGGTGGTGAACATCCAAATTGACGTGGCGCCGCTGCCGTCGGGGGTGCTGGGCTCGGCGCAGACCGCCCAATACATCACGGACTATTGGTATGTCCGAGACGCGATGGCGGCGGACGCGACGAGCAGCGCGGATTTCACGGCGGTGGCGTCGCTTTCGCCGACTGATTACATTGATGGGCTGATGAACCGGACGCTTGAAAACCCGTCCGCCACGCCGGTGTGGGACAACAACAACTCGAACAACAACGCGGTGACATTGGGGACGGGGGCGCAGTTCAAGGCGCTGGGAATCCTCAACCCGTTTGGGACGGACGTGGACGCGAGCATCACGTTCAGCAGCAGCTTCGCGTATGATTATGACCCGAGCGACGGGATCACGGGGGGGGCGTTTGACTTCATCGGGATCGCGACGCACGAGATTGGGCACGCGCTGGGGTTCATCAGCAGCTCGGACGTGAGGGACTACTACAATTTCCACAATTCGCCGTACCTATCGGAGGACCAGATCGGGGTGGAGCCGTCGGTGATGGATTTGTTCCGGTTTTCCGGGCCGCTGGGCAGCGCACTGCGAGATTGGACGCTGGACACGCGGCCGAAATATTTTTCGATCGACGGAGGGGCCACGTCGATCGCGCCGTTTTCGCTTGGGCGGTTCTTCGCGAATGAAAACCAGGCGAGCCATTGGAAGGACAACCTTTCATTGGGGCTGATGGATCCGACGCTGGGGGCGGGGACTCTGGGGGTTTTGTCGGCGAACGACATTATGATGATGGATGTGCTGGGGTATGACCTGACGGCGGTGCCGGAGGCGGGCACGGTGTGGGCCAGCGCGACGCTTTTCACCTTGGGGGCGTGGCGGATGCGGCGGCGGAAGCGGGCGGCGGGACGGGGCGTTTCTGGCGCTTGAGAAAGCGGAAAATTCGATTACGATGGCGGGGATGGACCGGGGCCGGGGCCACGATCCCGTTTGCGTTTTGCCGGTGAAGCAGGTTTGATTCGCATTGCCAGCGGGCGCGCCAAGCCAGCGTCCTTCCCGGAGGGAACCCAGCGCAGAGCGAAATGGGACGGCTGTTTTTTGTTCCGGAGCTAGCAGATTGGTAAACATGAATTTGACGACACGAGAACGCAGGGTGGCCGCGGAGATGGCGCGCCAAAGCAAGGCGGCGGGCCGGGGCAACGGAAACGGGGCGGACACGCGCCAGTATTTCGAGTCGCTGGAGTATGTGCTGCAGCACATTTTGCGGACGCAGAACGCGGAGCAGGCGGAGCTGTTCCTGGAGGGGCTGATGCAGCAACTGCGGGATTCGGGGATCAACATCGCGCCGGCGGTGAGCACGCCGTACACGAACACGATCGCGCCGGAGGATGAGCCGGAGTACCCTGGGGACGCGGGGCTGGAGCGGCGGATCCGGAGCTACATTTTACCACGCGGAGACGGCGGAGCGGCACGGGGACTTGATTTATTTCCAGGGGCACGCGACGCCGGGGAATTATGCGCGGGCGTTTTTGGAGGGGCGGCTGGAGGTGCGGCACTTGGAGGGGTTCCGGCAGGAGTTGAAGGAGGGGGGCGGGCTGTCGAGTTACCCGCATCCGTATTTGATGCCGGACTTTTGGCAGTTCCCGACGGTGTCGATGGGGCTTGGGCCGATCATGTCGATTTACCAAGCGCGCTTCCTGCGATACCTGAAGGCGCGGGGATTTTTGCCGAAGCAGGAGCCGAAGGTTTGGGCTTACCTGGGGGATGGCGAGACGGACGAGCCGGAATCGCTGGGGTCGATCACGCTGGCGGCGCGGGAGAACCTGGACAACCTGATTTGGGTGATCAATTGCAATTTGCAGCGGCTGGACGGGCCGGTGCGCGGGAATGGGAAGATCATCCAGGAATTGGAGTCGCTGTTCCGGGGGGCGGGCTGGAACGTGATCAAGGTGATCTGGGGCTG
>CAZSXX010000334.1:0-5076 GCA_964611245.1 uncultured Verrucomicrobiota bacterium
GGCCCCAGCCATTGGGCGGGAAAGAACCGGCCGGGGCGAGCCCTTCAAATCCATCCGCGCGCGTGTTTTCGTGGGGGAACTTCCCTTGCCAGACGTTGGCCCGTTTCTCGATCGCGCTGGGGTCGGCGCCCCAGACAAAGGGCGCACGGTCGAGGCCGCCGCGCGCGGCGTACTCCCATTCCGCCTCCGTGGGCAGGCGTTTTTTGGCCCAGGCGGCATAGGCGGAGGCGTCGTCCCAGGAGACATGGACGACGGGGTAATTTTCCTTCCCCGCGATGGAGGAGCCCGGGCCATCCGGTTGGCGCCAGTTGGCTCCGGAATTGGGCATCCGTTCCGCGGCGGTGGTGTGGCCGGTGGCCTGGACAAATTTTTCGAACTGCCCGTTGGTGACTTCATGCTTGTCCATCCAGAAGCCGGGGAGCGTGACCAAATGCTCGGGCATTTCGTCCGGGCCGCCGTTGGTGGAGCCCATGAAGTAGGTCCCGCTGGGAATCCAGACCATCCCGTTGGTTTCGCGGCCGACGGATTGCTGAATGGGGGCGGCGTGGCCGAGGCCGGAGGCGCGCTTGGAGCGGCGCTGCTCGGGGACGGTCATGGTGAAGAGAGTGCCGAGGACGATGGAGCCGATCGCGATGAACGCGATCAGGGCGATCTTCTTGGGCGGCAAGTCATGCTCGTTCCGTTTGCGGGTCACAGGAGCCTCATCATGCGGGCATTGTCCATCAACTGACGCTTCCGCGCCATCCAGGAAGTTTGGGGATGTTCAAAGCCGGGTCTTTTTGGAGATTGTGCGAGAGGCGGGCGCGACGGCGAGTCCGCGATTGTCGGGGCGCAGGATCATCACGCCGCACGCGGATTTCATGGCCGCTTGCATGGCTTGGGCCACCTGCCCATCCCGTTCGAGGGCCAGGCAGATGATGGCGGAGCCGGAGCCGCTGAGAAAGCCGCCGATGGCGCCGGCGCGTTCCCCCGCCGCGATGACGGCCCGAAGGCCGGGGACCAAGGACTCGCGGTGGGGCTGATGGACGCGATCATCGAACAGGCCGCGCAGGGCGCCGTAATTGCGGGACGCGAAGGCGGCGGCAATCAGGGCGGAGCGATTCAGGGCGTGGGCGGTGTCCGCCCGGGAGAAGGTGGGGGGGACCAAGCGGCGGGCCTCTTCGGTGGCGACGCGGAATTCCGGGACCAAGGTGACGAGCTTCAGCGCGGGCGAAACGGGGAACCGAAGGCACCGGACTTCGCCGCCGACGATTCCGGAGACGGTGCAGCCGCCGAAGAGGGTTGGGGAGGCGTTGTCGGGATGGCCTTCCAACTCGGTGACGATGGGGAGGAGTTGTTCCTTGGACCAGTTTGCGCCCGAGAGCGCGTTGAACCCGGCGACGACGGCGGCGCGGAAGGCGCCACTGGCGCCGAGGCCGCGGGCGATGGGGATTTTCCCTGACACCTGGATGTCGGCGCCGAAGGGGCGGAGGCGGGCTTTTTTGAAGAAGAGGTCGGAAGCCTCCGCCGCCATCGCGGCGCCTTCCTCGCCGTTGGGCATGGAGATATGGAGGCCGGAGCGGCGGCGCAATTGGACATGGTTATGGAGGCCGACAGCGAGGCCGAGGGTGTCAAACCCGCTGCCAAGATTGGAGGTGGAGCCAGGGGCCCGAACGACGACTGCATCCATGGTGGAACCCTTGATTGCAGGACATTGGGAGGCAACCAAAAAGAGCGAATGGGGGCTGGGGCGCATGGGGCGGGCGGCGGAAATTGAGCGGGGAAGGGAGGCGGAATTCGCGTTGACGATTTGGCGGATGGCCCGCACTTTCACAGGGGTTGGCTGGCATGAAGACCATTCTGTTCGTTTGCACAGGGAATATTTGTCGAAGCCCCATGGCGGAAGGGCTCTTTCGGCATGCGGTGAAGGGGCGGGGGGACTTTCGCGTAATTTCGGCGGGGGTGGGGGCGGTGGACGGGCAGCCGCCGAGCGCGCACGCGGTGCGCGCGTTGAAGGAGTTGAACATCGACATTTCGAGGCAGCGCAGCCGAATGCTCAGTTCGGAGATGGTCAACCAGGCGGATTTCATTTTCGGGATGACCCACGGGCATGTGGACGCAGTGACGCTGCTGTATCCGCAGGCGGTGGAAAAAACGTTTTTGCTCAGGGATTTCGACGAAACACTCGACATTTACGAGAAGGACATCTCGGATCCGATCGGCGGATCGTTCGAGGTTTATGCGGCTTGCCGGGACCAGATTGAGCAGGGCATCGTTTCACTTTTGAACTTCATCGACCAAACAAACACCCAAAGCGGGGCCGGGAAAGGCGCCGCCACCCACGCCATGTTGACCATTGGATCGGACCACGCCGGATTTGAATTGAAGGAGAGGGTGAAGGCCCATTTCCAGGGGAATGGCGCGACGCTCCGGGATGTGGGGGCGAAATCGGCGGAATCCTCGGATTATCCGGATTTTGCGCTGGAAGTCGCCGATGCCGTGGCGAATGGGGAGAGCGAGCTTGGAATTTTGGTGTGCGCGAGCGGGGTGGGGATGTGCATGACGGCGAACAAGGTGCCCGGGGTGCGGGCGGCGCTGGTTTTCAACGAGCAGATGGCGCGGTTGGCGCGCGAGCACAATGACGCGAATGTGCTTTGCATTGGGAGCAAATTTGTGGGGGCGGAGGAGGCGCTGCGCATTTGCGAGGTGTTTGTGAACACCAAATTTGAGGGCGGGCGGCACGAACGGCGGGTGCGGAAAATGGAGTCGAGCGCGACGCCGCCGCGATTGAAGCTGCGAACGGTGGATCCTGAGATCGCGCAAACGATTCAACTGGAACGATTCCGGCAACAGGAGAACATCGAGCTGATCGCGAGCGAGAATTTCACCAGCCCGGCGGTGATGGAGGCGCAGGGGTCCGTCCTGACCAACAAATATGCGGAAGGTTACCCGCACAAGCGGTGGTATGGGGGGTGCGAGAATGTCGACGTGGTGGAGGAACTGGCGATCGAGCGCGCGAAGCGGCTTTTCGGTTGCGACCACGCCAATGTGCAGCCGCACTCGGGGTCGGGCGCGAACATGGCGGTCTATTTCTCGGTGCTGAAGCCGGGGGACAAAATGCTGACGATGGACCTGTCCCATGGGGGGCATCTGACGCATGGGAACAAGGCCAATTTCAGCGGGAAATTCTTCGAGATCGTCCATTATGGGGTGCGGAAAGAGGACGAACGGATTGACTACGATCAATTGGCGAAGATGGCGCGGGAACATCGGCCGAAAATGATCACGGTGGGGGCGAGCGCGTATTCGCGGATCATCGATTTTGCGCGGATGGGGGAGATCGCGCGGGAAGTGGGAGCGTATTTGCTGGCGGACATTGCGCATATCGCGGGGTTGGTGGTGGCGGGGGAGCATCCGAGCCCGATCGCGCACGCGGATTTTGTGACGACGACAACCCACAAGACGTTGCGGGGGCCGCGGGGCGGGTTGATCATGTGCAAGGAAAAGTACGCGAAAGACATTGATTCACAGGCGTTTCCGGGAATTCAGGGCGGTCCCTTGATGCACGTGATCGCGGCGAAAGCGGTGTGCTTTTTGGAGGCATTGCAGCCGTCGTTCAAGACGTATCAGCAACAAGTTGTGAAGAACGCGCGGGCGCTGGCGGCGGGGATGAAGCGGAACGGATACCGGCTGGTGAGCGGGGGGACGGACAACCACTTGATGTTGGTGGATGTGGGCGCCAAGGGGATGACGGGGAAGGATTGCCAACTGACATTGGACGAGGCGGGGATCACCGTGAACAAGAACACGATTCCGTTTGAGACGAGGTCGCCGTTCCAAGGGAGCGGGATCCGAATTGGGACGCCGGCGGTGACGACGCGTGGGATGAAAGAGGGGGAAATGGCGGCGGTGGCGGACATGATCGCGGAGGTGTTGCTGGACATTAAAAACCTTGACGGAGCCCACAAGGTGCGCGAGCGTGTCCGGGAGTTAACCGCACGTTTCCCTTTGCCGTATTGACCAAACGCTGGATTCAGCGGGGGCCTGTCGGGTGAAGAAAGCGGGGAACTGATTGAGCGCGCACAGCGCTTGGTTGTCAGACACGAAGGGCCTCCTGGCCGTTAAAGGGAAAATCCCCCCGGACATCAATCAGGTCAGTCCAATTTACATAACAATTTTATATCTATGCCGAAGCCAACGACCAAACGGTCCGCAGCACGCCCCAAGAAAGCCAAGCCGGAAGATCCGATGCTGGAGGCGCCAATCGAGGCGGCCGTGGCCGAGGAACCCGCGGTGGCGCCGACGCCCCGCCCTGTCATTGAGCCCGAGCCGAGCCCGGTGGACGTGCGGGAGGCGGCGGCGAGCCGGAGTGAACCGATGTTCCCGGAGGGAATAGGAACGCGAGAACGCCCGGCCCGCGCGGAGCGCCCGGCCCCCTCGGAAAAAATGGAGCGGCGCGACGCGGCCCCGGTTGAGGACCGGCCGGAGCGGCCGGTGCGTCCCGCGCGCGAGGAGGGAGCAGAACGGCCGGCACGCCCGCAACGACCCGAAACCAGGCCGGAACGCCCGGCGCGGCCAGAGAAGGCGGAACGCCCGGCGCCCCGCCCTGCCCCGCCGGAGGAACCGGAGGAAATCCCGGCGGCGCCCGTGGTGGACGAGAACCTCCCCCCGGGAGCGACGATCAACATCGCTGAGTTGCAGGCGATGACGATGGCGGCGCTGAACCAGATGGCGCGCGACATTGGAATCGAGAATGTCGGGACGATGAAGAAGCACGAGGTGATCTTCCACATCCTGCAGAAGAACTCGGAGCGGAATGGGATTCTCTTTTCGGAGGGCGTGCTGGAGATTTTGCCGGAGGGATTCGGCTTCATGCGGTCGCAGGCGTTCAACTACCTGCCGTGCCCGGAGGACATTTACGTTTCGCCGTCGCAGATCCGCCGGTTTGACTTGCAGACGGGCGACATGATCGCGGGGCAGATCCGCCCGCCAAAGGACAAGGAGCGGTTCTTCGCGCTGCTGAAAGTGGAGGCGGTGGGCAAGGAGGATCCGGACAAGGCGAAGGAAAAGACGCATTTTGACAACCTGACGCCGCTG
>CAZSXX010000335.1:0-5074 GCA_964611245.1 uncultured Verrucomicrobiota bacterium
CCTGGTTGCCCCTGAAATCCTGCCAGATCACCAGCGGGTTGAAGTGGGACGAGATCATCTGGACCACCTCGAAACGCCGCGCGCAGAGGGCGTGGAGGGTCTTCGTGGTGAAGTAATTCACGTGCTGGGGAAGAATGTAACGGTATCGCGCGCCCAGCAGTCGGGTGGCCAGGGAGCGGAAATTGGGGACGAGGACAAAGCAGGCGCCGCCTGGGCGCAGGACGTCGGCCGCCCGGTCCAGGAACGCCGCCGGGTGGACCAGGTGCTCCGCGACCGCCCAGAAGGTGACCGCGTCAAATGGCCCGCCAAGCTCGAGCTCCAAAAAATTCCCACGCCGCACCGGCACTCCATTCTTCTCGGCGTGGTCCAAAGCCGCGCCGGCGACGTCGGTCCCAAGCGGCGCGTACCGCCCCGGAAACCGCTTTTGCAATTGGTGGAGGAACCCGCCGGTGGAGCAGCCCACGTCGAGGACGCGGCCTCCCGGGCAATGCCGCTGGAAAACCTTCAGCTCCCGCTCGAACCGGACGTCCGCGTAATCGCCGCGCAGTTTGTCCGGCGAAAGGTAGTACTGGCCGGAGTGGTCGTAGAAATCGCCCGTGGCGAATTCGGCGGGCACTGGGTTGGCGAAGACCATGCCGCAATCCACGCACTGGACCAGCCGCAGCTCCCCCTTTTGGAGGAAGGCGCGGGCGCCCGGGGCCGCGCAGACCGGGCACAATCTTTGCATGAATTCCATTGCGTTCACCCGGATCGATTCCCTATTACAGGACGATGCACCAGGTCAAAATCTTCCGCGGGATTGAATCAGAAGTCGGCGCCCTCGAAAAACAAATCAATGCGTGGCTGGCCGCCGAAAACGTCCGCGTGGTCAACATCATCGGCAACATCGCCCCGCAGAGCCCCCCGCCGGACGAGAAGCTGGGGGCCATTGGCGCCAGCCCGTGGGCTCCGTCGGACATTCTCGTCATCGTCCACTACATGACGAAAGTTGACTGAGCGCCCCGCCGGCCGGACTGTCCGCCGACCCAACGCCATGAACCCTCACTCCCAGTCGCGCCGCCGGTTTCTCGGGGCGTTGGGAAGCGTCGGCGCCGCCGGGTTGGCGTCGCCGATCCTGGCCCAAATTGCGGGCGAGCGGCCCGGGCTGGCTGAAGGGGTCCGGGCGGTCAATCCGCGCGGGCGAGTCCCGGTCAGCTACGTCATCGACGACTCGACCTGCCTGGTCAACGTCAACCATTTCGCCGTGCCCCAATTCCGGGCCGCGTTTGGCGGCGGGAACAATTACACGCAGGACTGGCGGTCGTGGCCCCGCGAGATTCCCGATTCCTTCGTCCGCAAGTTCGGGGAATGGTGCGCCGCGCAGGGCGTGAAGGGGAAATACAGCGTTGTGCCCTTCCCCGCCTGCGTGGGGCGGCTTGACCGCCAGCTTCCCGGCTGGACGAACGAGGAGCTCGAGCGGTCGCTCGACTTGGTGCGGACCCTCATGCTGCCGAACTGGGACATCCATCCGGAGATGGCGACGCACACCCGCGTGATCGACCTGAAAACGGGACATCCCCACGCGGACCATTCCACCCGCTTCATGGAGAACTGGGAATGGACCACGGGGCGGAGCGCGGACGAAATCGGGTCCTACATCGCTTACGCGCTCCAGATTCTCAAGAATGTCGGGCTTCCGTGCGAGGGCGTCACCACCCCGGGCGGCTTTGGCAACCGCGCCTTGCCGCAATTGGCGCAAGGGTCGATGCAGGCGCTGCGGAGCGTGTTCGGGGCGGAGGTTCCCCATTACTTCCGGCACGCGTACGACCGGGGCGGGCAAAGCGTGGCGCCCCGCGTCGAATACGCCTCCGGCCTGGACACGCCGGATCCTCGATGCGTCGTCAGCATCATTTGCTGCACCGGGGACTGGACTGGCGGCTGGGACAATTCTGAGCCCGGCGGCGTGGACAAATTCATCACGCCCGACCTGAAATCCGGGCGCGTGGTGGAAATCATCGAACGGGGCGAGCCCGCCTGCCTCCTTTCGCACTGGACCGGCATCCATTTCAACGGGCAGGAAACCGGGTTCAAGATTTTCCAGGAGGCCGTTCGGAGGCTCCACGCCCGGTTCGACAATTTGATCTGGATGAAGCTCTCCGAGATCAGCCGGTATTGGGCCGCCAGGGAGCTGACCCGCATCGAGAAAACTCCGTCCGGCTTGAAGTTCAAGGCTCCGTTCGCCTGCCCTGAATTCACGGTGGAGGTGGACCAGCGCTTGCCCCAGGCGCCGAAGCTGGCGGGGAAGCCGCTGGAGGAAGTGGCGGGGCGGTTGAAGTTGCAGCCGGGCAACTGGAGCCGGGATCAGGCGAAATCAACCCTTTGCTTTCCCCTTCCGAAGGGGGAGTCGGAAGTTCGGTGGGGCTGACGAAATTCAAGGCCAACAGCGCGGCGCAGTGGGCCAGGATCGCGTAGTTCTGCAGCGGATAATCAAACGCTCCATGCAGGATGGTGATGAGAATCCCTGTGCCGATCCCGATGGTCAACGGATTCGGCGGCCTGGAGATGATTGGGCCAACCAAGGCGAACAACAGGGCGCACAGCAACGCGACGGTCGCCGGCGCGCCCCATTCCGCCAGCGTCTGCAGCCAGTCGTTGTGCGCTTTGGCGTAGAAGAAATCCCACGTCTTCTGCTCTTTCGGGTCGGTTCGGTCCGGCTTGAAGGCGTTCTTGAATCCGTACGACCGAAAGGCGGTTTCATACGCGCCGGCGCCCACGCCCCACAGCGGATGGTCGGCGATGATCCGCCAGGAGTTTTCGTTCTGCTCGAGCCGCCCGCCCAGGTTGAGGAACCTCTCGACCGACCGGGTTTCGCGCCACCGCTTTTCCAGCGGCTTTCCGCCCAGCACGCCGGCCAATAGGATGACCGAACCCGCGATCGCCCATGCCCTCCGTCCGCCAAGCCGCGGCCCCTGGCCGGACAAGAGCAGCGCGGCGATCATCACGGCCGCGCCCATCCCGGCCATCAGCATCCCGCCCCGGCTCGACGTGATGAGCGGGCAGGTGATGAGGAGGATGGCCAGCGAGGCCGGAAACAGGACGCGCGGCGGCGGATTCCGCGTCCGGTCCAGCAGGTGGATCCCCAGCGCGGCCGGCCAGAGCAAATTGTAAAACTGGCTCGCCGTCGCCCGATACTCGAAGGGCCCGAAGACGTAATAGGTGGACACCACTTCCGGCCGGTAAAGCCAAAGGACGCGGTGCGAGGCGCTGAGCCGGTTGGCGAGCGCGGTGACGCCGATCACCCCCGCGTTTAGGAGAATGAACCAAAGCAGCCGCCGGGCAACCTTCGGGTTCTCCCCGACCCAATCGCGCACGGACCAGAACAGCGCGGCCAGCCCGGCATAGCCCCACAGCGCCTGCGTGCCCGCTTTTGGATCCACCGAGGAGGGGAGGAAACGAATGGCGCCGGAGGAATTGAGGATTCCCACCAGCCCAAAGAGGAGAATCGCCGCCGTGAGGGCGGCGAGGATCATTTCGCGCGGCTCGGGTGGAACGGAGGGCGGGCTGGCCTACCGAAGAAACAGGAGGGCCGCGCCGAGGGCCGTCGCGAGCGATTTGGCGAAGGCCTGCGCCGGGGGATAAACGCAGGCGAAGGCCCACGGCGTGAGGAGGAGCAGGCTGAGGATGAGGCCGTTGCGGAGGGCCAGGGCGGCGCGGACTGCGACAGGGAGTTCTGCGGCCACGCGCGTCGCGCCCTCCTAGGCCGTGGAAGGCGCCGGGAGGTTCTCGCGGTACTTGAGCAGGATGGGAAGCAGCCGGCGCGCCTTCCAGTACCGCGGCAGGAACTTGGATGGCTCGGAGACGCACCGGAAAAACCAGCCCAGGAAAAAATGGTCCGCCCAGTCCGGGATGTTCACCTGGTCGCCGCTCAGGAACCCAATGGCCGCGCCGATGCAGTGGATTCCGGGATTGTAGCCGGCGTTCCGCTTGATGTAATGCCCCAGCTTTTCCTGCACGCCGCCGCCCAGCGCAATCACGACATGGTCCGGACGCTGGGCCTGGATGGCCTTCAACAGGTCGGGATCAACCACGTTGTCGTGGTCGTAAAGTGGCGCCAGGTAACAATCGGACTCGCTGACGGAAAGGCCGCGCGAGTTCAACCACGCGATGTTCTTGGCCCGCGATTTGGGCGTCGGCATGATCCACAAGGTGCGGCCCGGCCGCCGCAGCGGCGCCTCGGCGAGCAGCAGCTTGAGGTATTCGAGGCCGGAGACGCGCGTGATTCTCTCGAATTTGATGAGGTTCCACAGCAGCACCATGAAGCCACTGTCGGTGATCGCCAGGTCGGAGCCGAGCAAGGCGTCGCGGTAGGCCTTGTCCAGCTCCATCTCAACCAGCGCGGGGGCCGCGGGCACGACCACCAGCCCGCCGCGCAGCCCGATCTGGACCGCCTCCGCCGGGGAGCCGATGAAGAAGCGGATGCCGAGGATCTGCCGGAATTTCGCGTCCAAAGCCATCAGGCTTTTTTCGTCATCTGGTCGTGAATCCAACGGTAGGTGCGCTCCATCCCGTCCCGCAGCTTGATGTTCGGCTCCCACTTCATCAACTCGAGGATTTTGGTGTTGTCGCTGTTGCGGCCGTTGACGCCCTTCGGCGCGTCGAGCTTGTAATTCCGCTTGAGCTTGATCCCGGCGATCTCCTCCACGATGTCCACCAGCTGGTTGATGGAGACGAGCTCGCTGGAGCCGATGTTGAGCGGCTCGATGATGTCGCTGGCCGTCAAGGTCTGCGTCCCTTTCAGGCAGTCCTCGATGTACATGAAGGAGCGGGTCTGCTTTCCGTCCCCCCAAATTTCGATTTCGTGCTTTCCCGAAAGCTTGGCGGTGATCACCTTGCGGCAGACCGCCGCCGGGGCCTTTTCACGCCCGCCGTCATACGTGCCAAACGGGCCGTAGACGTTGTGGTACCGCGCCACCCGCGTGGCGATGCCGAAATCCTCGCGGAAATGACGGCACATCCGCTCGCTGAAAAGCTTTTCCCATCCGTACCCGTCCTCGGGCAGCGCGGGATAGGCGTCCTCCTCCTTGAGCGCGGTGAC
>CAZSXX010000336.1:0-5036 GCA_964611245.1 uncultured Verrucomicrobiota bacterium
CGAAGTATCTCCAAGAAGCCGCCGCGACCTACACCCATCTCCTGGCCGGCGATCACCTTGACCCCGCCCCGGATTTTGTGCTCAAGCCATTCCCGCTCCAGCGCGTCGGTCGGGGTCTGCGAAATGACCATCGCGTCGGCGTCGCGGCCGAGTTTTTCGAGCGACTCGCAAAACAACGGAAACGGCGGCACCCCATGCACGATGTCCTCCACCGCCCGGTTCACCGCGTCGGACCACACCTTGACCTGGGCCAACCCCTCGTTGCCGTTCTTGACCTCCGCGGCCAAGGTGGCGTTCCCGAGCTTGGTCTCGCGGGCCAGCCATTCATCCAGCGCCTTGGTGTCCGGCACAATCACGTTGCGCGCCTTCACCTGGGGCCGCTCGCGCAGCAGATTCAACGCCCGCACGAGCGCCGGAAACCGGTTCGCCCCGCGCGTCTTGGAATACAGGTTCACGAAGTCCCACGTTTCGCGCGCGTATTTCGACACCGCCTGCAGGCCGAAATGCTTGATGAACATCGGCGTGAAACATTCCTTGTGCTTGATCTCCATTGAATCAAACACGCATCCATCGGAATCGATTCCGACGAAAAATTCCTTCACGGGCTTGAAATCGCGCAATACTTGGGCTGGATCGGACATATCTATGGTCTTTTTAAGAAGCCGGGATACTCGCCCGACCCTGTTCCCGGTCAAGTTTGAAATCCTCCCGAATCCTGTTGACGGATCGCGCCGCCCTTGGACCATCGGCCCATGCGTTCGTGGCGTTTTCTTCCCTTGCTCCTGGCGGCCCTCACGACGGCCAGCGCGGCCGACCATCCCCAATTCGGCCAAGCCTGGTCGCGCAACATGGTCTCCGCCGAAAATGGGCTCGTGGACTCGTTCGATCCCGCCACCGGCCTGAACATCAAATGGACCGCCGAGCTCGGCACCGAATCCCATTCCACCCCTGTCATCGCCGGGGGCCGCGTCTTCATCGGCACCAACAATGGCCGCCCGCGCGACCCCAAGCACGAAGGGGACCGCGGCGTGTTCATGTGCTTCGAGGAGCAATCCGGAGAATTCCTCTGGCAGCTTGTCGCCCCCAAGCTCGAGCAGGATCCCTATCACGACTGGCCCAACTGCGGCATGTCCTCCCCCGGCACGGTCGAGGGCGACCGCGTGTATCTCGTCAGCAATCGCGCCCAGCTCCTTTGCCTGGATGTGCGCGGCATGGCCAACGGCAATGACGGCCCGTTCCTCGACGAAGGCTCCCTCATGACGCGCCGTCCCACCAACGGCGCCCCCGTCGCCTCCCTCGCCCCCGGCCCACTGGACGCCGACGTCATCTGGCAGCTCGACATGTTCAAGGACGCGGGCATCTGGCCCCATGACGGCGCCCACTCCGCCATCCTCCTTCGCGGACACCATCTCTACCTCAACACCGGCACCGGCGTGGACAACACCCACCGCAAAATCCGCACCCCGGACGCGCCCAGCCTCCTCGTCGTGGACAAACGCACCGGCCAGGTCCTCGCCCGCGACCGCGAAGGCATTGCCCCCAACATTTTCCACGCCACCTGGTCCGGCCCCTCCATCGGCCAAGTCGCCGGCCGCGACGTCCTTTTTTTCCTTGGCGGCGACGGCCTGGTTTACGGCTTCGAGCCGCTGCCCGCCGACGTCGGCGCCAATCTCCCACCCGGCGGCGCCACCCTCAAAAAGCTGTTCGCCTTCGACTTTGACCCCACCGGCCCAAAAACCGCAGTCCACCGCTACAATTCCAACAAGCGCGAGGGGCCCAGCAATTTCTACGGCATGCCGGTGTTCGCCGACGGCTCCCTCTTTGTCGCCGGGGGCGGGGACATTTTTTGGGGCAAGAACGAAGCCTGGCTCAAGCGCCTCGAAATCGAATCCGCTTCGGACTCGGTCAAGGTCCGCGAAGCTTGGAATTTCCCCCTCGGCCGCCATGTCATGTCCACCCCCGCCGTCCATGGGGGCCTCGTTTACATCGCCGACACCGCCAAGGAACTTCACTGCCTCGACGCCAAAACCGGCGCCTCCCTCTGGAAACACGAAATGCGCGGCGATTTCTGGGCCTCCCCGCTCGTCGCCGATGGCAAGGTCTTCATCGGCTCCCGCCGGGGCGACTTCTGCGTCCTCCAGGCGGGCCGCGAAAAAAAGCTGCTCTCCACCGTCGAGCTCAAGGACGCCATCAGCGCCACCGCCGTCGCCGCCAACGGCGTCCTCTACGTCAGCACCGTCCGCAACCTCTACGCCGTCGGCGCGGGCGGCCCGGGCGCCGATTCCAAAGCCCTCCGGTGATGTTCCG
This sequence comes from uncultured Verrucomicrobiota bacterium, assembly GCA_964611245.1. GTDB lineage: Bacteria > Verrucomicrobiota > Verrucomicrobiia > Limisphaerales > SXQI01 > CAZSXX01. The sequence continues at coordinate 2,308 of CAZSXX010000336.1, forward strand.
TTCCGTCCCCATCCTCCTCGCCGCCCTCCTGCTGCTCGGCTGCGGCGGCCCGAAAAAAAAGCGCGCCCCGCGCCGCTCCCAACTCTCCCCCACCGGCGGCTACATCGTCACCGCCCAGACCCCCTCCGAGCCCCGCGCCCAGCGCAACATTGTCATCACCCGCCCCGGCGAAAAATCCGAGCTCCTCCGCTTCCCCTTCGTCCAACAGGTCGAGATCGTCTGGGCCCCCGATGAAAGCGCCATCGCCATCGTCGATGCCCTCCCCAACGAAACCCGCGTCCTCATTTTCGCCCTCCCCGGCGGCAACCTCCTCCATGAGCTGCGCAGGGACCAGACCTGCCTGCTCAACCCGTCGCTCCCCTGCGGCACAGCCTAAGCACGCGTGTATTACTCCGACGTTGTATGGCTCGCCCCCGACCGGATTCGGGTCGCCCACCGCATGGCCAATCCCATCCTCGAGGGCCTCCCCCCACTCATCGCCACCGACCTGATCGTCCCCTTCGACCTCCCCCAATAACCGACTTTTCAGGGATTCGCCGGAGGGCCATCCAGCTCCCGGATCAGCCACAGCGTTGACGGCGCATGCTCCCTCCGCGCCACCCCCAGCAACCGCGCAACCACCTCGGGATGCCGCGCCGCCACGTCCTTCGTCTCCCCGGGATCATTCGCCAGGTCATACAGCTCCGTCGTGGCCGGCGGCGGGTTCTTCTGCCTGGGCCCGGGATTCAGGCGCTGCCGCACCAATTTCCAATCCCCCGCCCGCACGCATTGCTGCCCGCCATACCCCGGGGACTCCCGGTACAAAAACGCCCGCTCCGGCTGCGCCTTCCCCAGCAGCGTCGGGGCGAAACTCACCCCGTCAATCCCGCCCGGCGCGGACCCTTTATCCCCAATCAACTCCAGCAGCGTCGGCAGCCAATCCTCAAAGCCCGTCACCCGTCCGCTCACCGTCCCAGCCTTGATTTTCCCCGGCCACCGAACCAAGCAGGGCACCCGGAATCCTCCCTCATAATAAGACCCCTTCCGTCCCCGGAATCCCGCCGCGCTGTTGAAAAACTCCGTGTCCGTCCCGCCCAATTCGTCGTACAGCGGGCCATTGTCGCTCGTGAACACCACCAGCGTCTCCTCCTCCAGGCCCAGTTCCTTCAGCAAATCCAATAGCCGCCCCACCTCCCGGTCCATCCGCGTGATCATCGCCGCATACGCCGCGCGGGGCGTCCGGTGCGGCAAATACCCCCGCCCGCCTGGATAGGGCTTCTCCGGAAATTTCCCCTCAAACTCCCGCAGCGAATCCTCCGGAACCTGCAGCGCCAAGTGCGGCACGGTCGTGGGATAAAACAGCATAAACGGCCGGTCCCGGTTCTCCCGCACAAACTTCAGCGCCTCCGCCGCGATCAAATCCGGCGCGTAGTCCCGGCCCGTGAACCCCGCGTAACTCCCCGCCGCATTCGTGTCCGCCCCCTCCGGCAGCTTCTGGTGCGCCGCGAACGGCGCGTTGCCCAGCGCCACCCGCGTCGAGTTCGACCACAAATGCGTGGGATAGAAATTATGGGCCACCGCCTGGCAGTTGTAGCCATAAAACCGGTCGAACCCCTGCCGCAACGGATCTCCGCTGCTCCCCACCGGTCCCAGACCCCACTTCCCGAATCCGCCCAGCGTGTAACCCAGGCTTTTCAGCCGCAGCGGCAGCGTCAACTCCCCCGCCGGAACCGGCTCCTGGCCCTCGCCCCCGGCCCCCACCCCGCCCCGGTTCTCGCGGATGTAGCCATGACCCGGATGCTTCCCGCTCAACAGCGCGCACCGCGACGGCGCGCACACATTGTGCCCCGAGTAATGGGCCGTGAGGCGCATCCCCTCCGCCGCCAGCCGGTCAATGCCCGGCGTCCTGAATTTCGCCTGCCCGTAACACCCCAAATCCCCATACCCCAAGTCATCCGCCAGTATGAACACAATGTTCGGCCGCCGCGCCTCCGCCCCCTCCGCCACCCCAAAATCCATCCCCACCAACGCCAGCCCAAACACCCAAACAACAACCCGCCGCATCATCCCAAAACACTGCCCAACAATCATCCCGTTGGCCACTCCATTCCCTCCAATGAAAAGTCCCTCGGGCCGAATCGATTCAATACTAACCGGTGTCCTCCCGCAGGGCGCGCAGGTGGGCGACGGCGGGCGCCAGCAACTCCAGAAACCGGCCGGCCTCCTCGGAGGTGTTGGATTTGTGGAGGGAGATGATGACGGTTCCGGCGGCCTCCTCCTCGGGGACGCCTAGGGCGGCCAGGACGGGCGGGACCGGGCTGGCTTTGGTCGCGCAAGCCTGGCCGGAGGTGATCGCAATTCCTTGCATGTCCAGCCGGAGCGCAAGGCCCTCGCCTTCCAATCCGCGCAGGCTGAAGTTGAGGCTGTTGGGCAGGCGGCGGGCGCCGGGCTCCGGCCCGTTCAGGCGGATGTCCGGGAATTCCCGGGCCAGGCCGCGCCAGAGCATTTGCTGGAGAGCCTGCGCGTGGGAGATGCGGCCGGGCAATTCGGACGCGGCGATCTGGCACGCAAGGCCGGCCCCGACGAGGCCCGGGATGTTCTCCGTGCCCGCGCGCCAACCGAGTTCCTGTGCGCCGCCGTGGAGCAAGGGCGCCAGCCGCGCGCGCCGTTGTTTGTAAAGAATCCCCACCCCTTTTGGGCCGCCAAACCGGTGCGGCGCCAAGGCCACAAAACTGGCGTTCACGGCCTGC
>CAZSXX010000337.1:0-5027 GCA_964611245.1 uncultured Verrucomicrobiota bacterium
GGGCGAGCAACGAACGCGATGAAGCGGGTGCGGATGAGAGGCCGCTTGGAAAGGCACCGACTGGCCCAAGGACGGTCGCTGGTGCTCCATCGGGAGGGTGGAGAAGGTGGGTTTGTGGTGGATGCGGAGGCCGTCAAAAACTTGGGCGGGCTTGGCGAATTGCCGGCGGGTTGCCTGGTCGAGGCAACCGGGATATTGGTGCCCAAGCGGGGGCCGGATGGCAATGTGGACAGCGTGCGCGTGTTGATCGGCAGCGCGGGAGATGTCGTGATGTTGGAGGGGCCGCCGTTTTGGAATCAAGACCGCCTGGTGCAGGCGGCGGTGGGCATCGCGGCGGCGCTCGCGCTCGCCGGCGCGTGGATTGTTCTGCTCCGGCGGGAGGTCAAACGGAGAACGGCGGGGATCGAACAGCGGTTGGAGCGGGAAGCGGCCCTGAGGGCGTCGGAAGACCGCTTCGCGAAGGTGTTCCGGACGACGCCCGACGTGCTTTTGATCGCGCGGGCCGAGGACGAAAGGATCATGGATGTGAACCCCGCGTTTGAGCGGATCACGGGGTACACCAAGGCGGAGGCCGTGGAGCGGACCACCGTGGACCTTGGCCTCGCCCCGGATCCCGGCTTTCGGCAGGATGTCTTGGGGCAGTTCAAGGAGGGCAAGCCCGTGGTGAACTTGTTGATCCAGGCGTTGAGGAAGACGGGCGAACCAATTTGGATGCTCGCGTCGATGGAGTGGATTGAATGGAATGGGCAGCGGTGCTGGCTGACGGTTGCCCGTGACATCACGGAAAAGAAGAGGGCGGAGGACGAGCAACGGCAGGCGGAGTCGGCCCACCAGCAATCTCAAAAAATGGAGGCGCTTGGGACCATGGCCGGGGGGATCGCCCATGATTTCAACAACATCCTCGCGGCGATCCTCGCCAACGCCGAGCTTGCGGACTTGCGCATCTCCGACGATCCAGACCAAATCCGCGAGAATCTCGGGGGAATTCGCTCAGCCGCCATAAGGGGCAAAAATCTGGTGAGCCAGATCCAGGCGTTCAGCCGAAAACAACGGCGGAACAAACAGGCCATGCAGTTGGAGGCGACGGTGGCGGAAGGGGCAAGGTTGTTGCAAGCAATCGCCGCGGGATCAATCCGGGTGGAATTGAAGATTGACGGGCAATGCCCCCCAGCGTGGGCGGACGCGGACGCGATCCTCCAAGTGGTGGTGAACTTGGGGACGAATGCCTGCCATGCGATGGAACGCAGGCCGGGGACAGTGCGGATCGACCTGGAGCCATGCAAGGTGGGCTGCGAGGGGGCGCGGCGCCATCCCGAACTCAAGGAAGGGGAATATTTGCGGTTGACCGTCGCCGATGAAGGGGAGGGGATGGATTCGGAAACGCAGCGACGGATTTTTGACCCGTTTTTCACCACGAAAGCGCCCGGGAAAGGAACGGGATTGGGCTTGGCGATCACGCACAACGCCGTGGCCGATCATCAGGGTGTGATTTTGGTCGAAAGCGCACCCGGGGCGGGGTCGAAATTTGAGGTGTACCTGCCGTCAGCCGGCCGGGCGCAAACCGCGCTCGGGCCGCACAGCCAACCCGCTGAAGTGGCAAGGGGGGACGGAGAATCAATTCTGGTCGTGGATGATGAACCGGAACTCCTCATTTCCACGCAAAGAATCTTGCAGCAGATCGGGTATCAAGTGACCGCCGTGGCCCACCCGGCTGAGGCCCTGAAGCTTCTGTTGGCGAAACCGAATCGATTTCGCCTTTTGCTCAGCGATTTGAACATGCCCGGGATGTCGGGGTTGGAGTTGATCGCGGCGGTGCGGGAATGCCATCCCACCCTGCCGATCATCCTGCTTTCTGGATACATCACGGAGGAGCATCGTGCGAAGGCTGACACCGACCGGTCCCTGTCGATGCTTGAAAAACCAGCGACCGTGGCGGAGTTGGCCCAGACGATCGGGAGGGCGTTGCGCCCACGGACCGTGGGCTCGTCATCGTCGTCCCCAGGCGCCGCGGCTGTGGCCGGCGGATCAAGCCGCCATTGATGGCGTGGAAGGGCGGGGTTAACGGGCCTCTGTCGCGGGGTTGGCGACACACCAAAGGAACTCCTGCCGCGGGTCGCCGCGTTTGGCTCCGCGAAGGTATAGCCGGCTGCCGCAAATCGCGGGCGAGGCGAACGCTTCGTCCCCAAGCTGGTTTTGGGCGAGGATTTTGAACGTGTCCGGCTGGGCCTGAAAAACATAGGTCTTGCCGCCGGAGTTGGAGGCGTACATCCGCCCGTCAACCATGACCGGCGAGGCGTAAAAATCGCCGCCCAGCCGCTCCTTCCAAAGTTCCTCCCCGGTGTCGGATTTCCAGCAGACCGCGAGCCCGGCGTCCATGACGGCGTACAGGTGGCCCGCTTTGAGGATCATCGAAGGGACGTAAACGCGGGCGGTGTTTTGCCAGGCGATGCCGCCGGAGCCGTCGGCCATGACCGCCATTGTGTGGTTCTTGGGATAGCCGCCGCTGACGAACACCCGCGTCCCGTCAGTGACCGCCGAGGTCACACATTCCTCGGTCGAGCCGGGAATTTCCCAAAGCAGCTTGCCGGTTGAGGGGTTGAGGCTCGTCACCACGTTGCAGCCGGCAATGACCAACTGCGTGCGGCCCCCGACATCGAGGATGGATGGCGTGGGATAGTTCGGGAGCTTGGGGCGGCCGTGCGTCCAAATGATTTTTCCTGACTCGCGGTCAAGCGCCGCAATGACGCCGCCGCCACGATGGTCCGCGGAGACGAGGACAAGGGATTCATGGAGGATGGGCGAGGAGCCAAATCCCTGGTGCGTGACGTAATCGCAAACTTTTCGCTGCCAGAGAATCTTGCCGGCGAGGTCAAGCGCGCTCGTGTGGACGGCGGCGCCATTGAGGAAGTTGATGTAGAGCCTGCTGCCGTCGCACGTGACCGAGGACGAGGCAGCCGAGGAATTGGCGTGCTTGCCTGGGTCGGCGTTGGCGCCATGGACTTCGGATTGCCAAATGATCTTCCCCGTGTGGCGGTCCAGGCAAAGGACGGACTGGGTGTGGCGCACGGGATCAGCGGTGGCGAGGTACACCCGGTCGCCAACGATGGTGGGGGAGCCATGGCCGCGCCCTGGAATGGCGGCCTTCCAGAGGATGTTTTCAGTTTCGCTCCAGTGGATCGGCGGGTTCTGGCCAGGGGCGGCAATGCCGTCGCGGGTGGGGCCGCGCCAACAGGGCCAATCAACCCCGGAGTTGACGGCGGCGGGAGTGGGGCAAAGAAGCGGGGCGGCGGCGAGGAGCGAAATGGCAAGGCGCCGGGCTCGCGCGGCGAGGAATCGAGTCGCGTGCATGGGGAAAGTGTGCGCGGGGAGCGGGCGCCTGTCCAGAGCGCCAAACGGCGATGGGCGGCGGCGGAATTTTTGTTTCCCTTGCAAATCGCGGCCCGTAAGCTGCGGCCCAATCTGGTTGGACAATTCTGATGGCCTGGCTGCAGTCACTCGATGTCGCGTTGTTTCGCTTCCTGAATCAGTCGATCGCGAACCCCGCGTTCGACTGGCTGATGCCTCTTTTCAACGACACCTCCAAGTTTGTCCCGGTCATCGTCCTCTCCCTCGGGGCCCTGGCATGGCGCGGCGGGCGGCGGGGCCGGATTTGCGCCCTGTTCATCCTGGCGGCAATGTTTTTCGCGGATGGGGTGGTTTCGAATTCCCTGAAATCGCTGATCGACCGCAAGCGCCCATATCACGACATTCCCGAGACGCGCCTGCTCGTCGGGGAGGGAAAGAAAGCGTCGATGCCGTCCGCGCATGCGGCGAATGCGTTTGCGGCGGCGATGGTGGCGTTCGTTTTTTATCGGCGTTCGGGGTGGATCGGCTTTCCCTTGGCGGGCTTGGTGGCGCTGAGCCGCGTGTCCGTGGGGGTCCATTATCCATCCGATGTGGCCGTTGGGGGAATTCTGGGAATGGGGACCGCGCTGGGAGTGGTCACGGTGGCGGGTGAATCATGGCGGGCCATCGGCAGGCGATGGTTCCGCCCTTGGTGGGACCGCCTGCCCCTGCTGACGCGACCCGAAGTGGAGATGCCGGGGGCGGCAACGGAAACGGCCGCCGAGGCGACAAACCAATTGTGGACTCGCCTTGGCTACCTCCTGGTGGGTGGCGCGCTGTGCTTGCGGCTGGGATATTTGGCGGCTGGGATTATCGAACTGAGCGAGGACGAAGCATACCAGTGGACCTGGTCGAAGCACCTGGCCCTCTCCTATTACAGCAAGCCGCCCATGATCGCGCTGCTGCAGCGGGCGGGCACCACCCTGTTCGGCGACACCGCCTTCGGAGTCCGGTTTTTCTCCCCAGTCCTCGCGGCGTTGACGAGCCTCGTGTTGCTCAGATTTCTTGGCCGGGAGGTGAGCCCGCGCGCGGGATTTTGGGTGGTGGCGGTCAGTTACTGTGCGCCCCTGCTGGCGATTGGAGCCGCGTTGATGACGGTCGACCCGCCCCTGGCGCTGTTCTGGATGGCCGGGGTGGCCACCGGATGGCGGGCCATGCAGGCCGACGGGCGGACCCGCGATTGGGCATGGACGGGCCTGTGGCTGGGGCTGGGATTCCTCAGCAAGTACACGGCGCTGTTCCAAATCCTCTGCTTCGCCATGGCGTTCGGGATGCTGCCCAAATCCCGCCAGCATCTCAGGAAAGTTGGCCCGTATCTGGCCTTGGCGATCCTGGCGGTTTGCACCATCCCCGTGGTCATTTGGAACCAGCAGCATGATTGGATCACCGCGTCGCACGTCGCGACGAACGCGAAGCTGGACCGGGAATGGCATTTCACGCTGAACTACTTCATTGATTTCGTGGCGGCGGAGGCGGGCCTGCTGCACCCGGTTTTCTTTGTGGCGATGCTGGGCACGCTGGTGACCTTTTGGCGGCGTCGGACCGACCTGAAAATATTTTTGTTCTGCATGGGCGCGCCAGTGTTCCTCGGGTATTGGCTCTACACCTTTCATTCGCGCGTGTTGCCAAATTGGATTGCGCCC
>CAZSXX010000338.1:0-5025 GCA_964611245.1 uncultured Verrucomicrobiota bacterium
AAGGTTTTGAAAGCGCCACGGGCCATGAGGGCGCCGGCCATCCGGAGAGGATTCGCTTTCAGCTCCTCTTTTAGCAGGCGCGAGATGGCTTTGGCGAGACTTTCGCAGCCTTTTAGCACGAGATTGCCGACGAAGCCATCGCAAACCGCGACGTCGACACCGCCGGAAAAGAAGTCGTGGCCCTCGACGTAGCCAAGGAAATTCAGGTCGAGCTGGCGGCAGAGCTTGACGGCCTGGCGGGTCATTTCGGTGCCCTTGGACTCCTCGGAGCCGTTGCTGAGGACGCCGACGCGGGGGCGATCGACGCCGAAGATGGCCTTGGAGTAAATGGAGCCCATGATGGCGAACTGGGCGAGGTTGGCGGCGCCGCATTCGGGATTGGCGCCGGCGTCGATCAGGATTCCGGCGCCGCCGCTGGTGGGCATGATGGCGGCCAAGGCGGGCCGGTCGACGCCCTCCAGGGGCCGGAGGCGCACGGTGGAGATGGCGACGAGGCCGCCGGTGTTCCCGCAGGACACGAGGGCCTCGGCTTTGCCTTCCTTGAGGAGGTCGACCGCGCGGAGCATGGAGCAGTCTTTTTTCTTGCGGAGGCCGTCGGTGGGCTTGTCGTCCATGGTGAGGACTTGGCCGGCATGGATGACCTCAACCCGGCTGTCGCGCAGGCCGACTTTGGACATGGCTGCGGCGAGGTCGGATTCGACCCCGGCGAGGCACAACCGCTCGATCGCTGGAAAGGCATCCAACGCCATTTTAGCCCCGCGCACCACGACTTCACACCCGTGGTCGCCCCCCATGCAATCCACCGCTATGCGCATATTCGACGGGAAAACCGCCAAAAGGAACGAGCGCCGCCCCCCGGCGGACGCCCCCGTTCATTTGGGGCCGACGCGCCGCAAAAGCAAAGAGCGCAGAAGGAAAAGACCCGCTGCGCCCTGGCCGAGGAAATTTAGGCGATGGCTTCGACGTTGATAATCTGGCGTCCCTTGTAGGTGCCGCAGGCGGGGCAGACCCGGTGCGGGAGGGCAGGCGCGGCGCATTGGGGGCAGAGGCCCAACTGCGGCAACGTCAGGACACTGTTGTATGCGCGCCGCATCCGTTGACGGCTGCGCGAAGGTTTACGCTTGGGTACGCCCATAACTTTCTAATAAATCAAAATTTCAACTGATCCAACTTGGCCCACGCGGAGGCGTTTTCATTGCCCTGCGAGGATTTGTCCGGCGGCGCGGTATTCGCCCCGGATGCGTTCGGCAATCCGGCGCAGTTTTCACTGCACAACGGATGTTGCGGAAACGCAAGCAACGTATCTTCCCGAAAAGTGGGCCCCAAGTCAACAAGATCATTCGCGACGGGGGCGGCGTCCTCGCCCTCGAGGGGGACGTAGGCATGGTAGGGGTCGAGGCGGATTGGGAGCAGGAACGGCTTCAGGCAGCGGGCGCAATTGCATTCCAGGTCGATGGCGAGCTTGCCGGTGACCAACAAATGATCAGGCCCCTTTTCCACCTGGACGTCGTAATGAAGGGGCTTGACCACCGACACCAGTTCGTCGCCGAGATCCTGCATTTGCAAATCCGCCGGGGAAGCCTTGCCGTGAAGGCGCTTCGGCTCCTCTTCCAAATGACGAATATTGACGGTGACACCCATAACAAACTCCGTTGGAATCAATTTGAATCGAAATCCCCAAATAGCAACAAGCCTTTCGCGGTGGGGGGCCGAGGCGGGGATCGGCGGAGGGGCGGCTAAAACCAGTTGTAGTTGAAGCTGATGCTGATGCGGTCGGTTTTGGCGGGGTTGGCGCCGACTTCGTGCCGGAGCCAGGACTCGAACAGGATGAGTTGGCCGGCTTGGGCGGGGTAGGTGACGTGGCGCTGGTTGGCGGGGCCGTGGAGGGGCAGTTTGGGGGGGGCGGCCATGAATTTGCTCAGGCGGGGGTCTTCAAACTTGATGGTGGAGCAGTTTCTGGGAGTGCGGACGTAGTAGGCGCCGCTGATGGTGGAGAGCGGGTGGAGATGGAGGCTGTGGACGACTTGTTTGGGCATGATGTTGACCCAGCAGTCGGTCATTTCGAGCTTCCGGGCGGTGAGGTCCATTTCGAGGGCGCGGGCGTAGGCGTGGACATGGCGGGTGATTTTTTTTTCCAACTGCCCGAAGGTGGAGGAGAAGCGATGGAGCTTGTCGATGGAGCCGTAGGAGGTGTAGCCGCCGGGGTAGTTGCGTTGGGACCATTTCCGGCCGGCTTGGTCGAACTCGCGGATTTGGCGGCATTCCGCCAGCAATTCGCGGTTGAAGGCGGGGCCGCCGGACCGCTGGAGGGGAGCGCAGTAGATCAGGGTGGGAAACCAGGACTGGATGTTCTTGATCATAGCGCGCGGGGAATGCTTCGCGCGACGGGAAGATTCGTCGAGGAATTTCTGGAACGGCGGTTTGCCCGAGGACGCGAGCAGGGGCGGCGCGGATTGATGGGACGCGGAGGCTGACGGTATCCTGACCCATGAAGGCAACGCAGACGATCAAAGGCAGGATCTCCGGACGGTTCAACGGATTGGGGACGGTCACGCCCCGGATGGTGGAGCAGAGGGCGCGGGAGATCGCGCTGATCAACGGAAGGCCGGCGGAGGGATTCACGCAGGCGGACCTTGAGGCGGCGCAGGCGGAGTTGACCGGGGAGTCCGCGTTGATGGAGCAACGCGAGGAGGACTCCGCGCCGATGGCGGCGAGTTTGAGGGATTTGGTCCCGGCCTCCAAGGGGCACAAGGTCGCACCGAAGCTGCCTTCAGACGACCAGCGGATCGCGGAGCAACTGGTGCAGGAGGGCGTGGACGAGGCGGAACATCATTCGATGCTGGCAGGAAGCACAACGGACACGAGCCAGACGGGTTGAGGCCCCCTGCCCCGCCTTGGGGCGGATCCGGATCAGGGAGCGGCCCGGTAGATCCGGAGGACGCCGGGCACGGCGGCGGTGTCGGTGAACGTGGTCGGGGAGGATTGGAGGGTGACTTGGCCGACCGTGTTCCAGGTGGCCATGTTGGTGGTGACCTGAATGTTGCAAACGGCCCCGATTTCGCCGGATATTTCGAGGTCGGCGCCGGCGGCGGAAACACGTTTGAGCTTCAACGTGGGCGCGGTGGCGGATTGTGGAGCCACGTCAAAGAAAATGCCTTCCAGGACCGCGTTGTTTCCGGCGGTGCGGGTGACGCGGAGGCGAACCCGACCGCGCAAATCCCAGGTGAGGTACTTGCCTTGCGCGAAGTCGGAAACCTCGGTGGTTTGGAGGACGATGTTGCTGGAGGGGTCGATGACCTCGAAGCGCTGGCTGCGGCCCATGTGGTCCCAATCCATGACATAAACCGAAACGCGGTGGGTGAGGGAGTCGGTGAAGGCAATGTCGATCTCGAAGGAATCGGCGGCATACAAAACGGCGGCGACGCGGTCGGAGCCAGCAGTCTTGAGGAGCGCGCGAGAATCGGTGGTGGATTCCGACCAGATGTACTGCTGAACGCCAATCCCGGTGGCGGCGCCGTAGCTCGGAGCGTTGAGGGCGTGGCCGATGATGTATTGGCCTTGCGCGCCGTAGACGCCACGCCAGTCGCCCTTGGTGGAGGCATCGGTTTTGACGAAGGTGGCTTGTGAACCCGCCGGGTTGGGGGTTCCGGCGACGGGAGGGGACACGGTGATGGTGACCGTGGCCGAGGATGCAGTGGCGCCCAGATTGTCGGTGGCGCGGGCGGTGACCAAATAAACGCCGGCGGGGACGTTGCCCCACGGGAACGCAAACGGGGCGGAGGTTGCCTCGCCCAAGCGGGTGGAGCCCTGGTAGAACTCGACTTTGGCGACCACGCCATCGGGATCGCTGGCGGAGGCGGCCAGGTTAATGGTGGCGGGCGCGGTGAAGGCCGAGCCGGGAGCGTTGAGGGATACCACCGGAGGGGCGTTGGAGGCCGGGGGCGCGGCAACGGTCGAACTGCGGACGACGACTTCATCGATCCAGCCATCAAAGTCGCCAAACTGGAGGGTGACGCCGCCGTTGGCGTTCCAGTTGTTCAATTCGGAGCTGGCTTTTCCGGCGATGATGGAGCCGTTGAGGCGGGCGACGTAGCCGCCGGTGCGGTCGATCCGCAAACTGAGATGGTGCCATTGGCGGAGGGTGAGGGCGGACTTGAGCGCGGCGCCGGTGTGGGACCATTCGGAGCCGCCTTTGATGAAGGGGCCGCCGTATTTGTCCTCGACGAGCGAGAGGGAAGAATTCCAGCTTTGTTGAAGGGAAAGAAGCGTGGCGTTGCCCCGGTTGTACGCTTTCCAGTCGTTGATGAAGATCATGGCCTCCACGGAGATGTGGGTGGTGTCGGGAGAGATGAGGGAGGCGGCGGGAATGGTGACGCTGGCGCGGTCGCCCAGATCCATGAACCGGACGGCGGCGCCGACGCGATTGGAAAGCCAGCCGAGGTTGCTGGAATCCAGCGCGGCGTTGCCCGCGAGGGAGAGCGGGCCTTGGAGGCCGGCCGCGTCAGCCAAGGTGAGATCGAGGTGGTAGAGAGCGGCGACGCCGGGGCCGGGAGGGACCGGGGCCGACTGAAAGGAGTTGGGCGGGGTGGAGCCGCCGGTGGTGGCGCTGAAATTGGTTTTTGCGAAGAGGCGGCGGCCATCGGGGAGCAGCGCCTCGGCCTCGACCCAAGTTTGGCCGGGGAATTTGGGCGAGACTTGATAGGCGGAGCCGAAGGCGGGCTCCAAGGATTGGACTTCCCAAACGATTTGGGCGCCCGTGAGGTCGAGGCCGGGGGCGGAGAGGCTGAGCGTGGCGTTGGAGCCGACGGCGAGTTGGGAGGGAAGGCCGGAGATTTGAGCGGCGGCGGATTTCCAGGACTGGGTGGAAATGGCGCTTTGGGCCATCCAATAAGAAAGGCTGCCGAGGGAGCGCGCCTGGTCCATGACGACGAACTCGGCGGTGGTGTTGAAGCTGTCGGCCCAGCGATCGTAGTAGGGGAAGGGAGCGGTGGACGCGTTGTCGGCGGGATAGGTGGCGGCGGTGAG
>CAZSXX010000339.1:0-5010 GCA_964611245.1 uncultured Verrucomicrobiota bacterium
TCCGCGCCCGCCTCCCCGGCTCCGTCCGCTTCGTCGGCCATGGCCACCGCCTCAGCTTCGCCTTCATCACCGCCGAAATGCTCTCCGCCTTCACCCTCCCCCGCATCGTCGCCAAGGCGGCCGACGACGTCACCGCGTGGGACCAGCTCGGCTGCCTCTCCCCGCACGCCGTCTATGTCGAAACCGGCGGCGCCATCGCCCCCGAACGTTTCGCCGAGCTTCTCGCCGACGAACTCGCCAAACGCGAAATCTCCCAGCCCCGGGGCTCCCTTTCCCTCCAGGAGCACGCCGACATCGCCCGCCGGCGCGGCTTCTACGAGGTCCGCGCCTCGCGTTCCGCCGAGACCCGCCATTGGTTCAGCCCCGGTTCCACCGCTTGGTCCGTCATCTTTGAGGCGGCTCCCGATTTCCAGTCCTCCTGCCTAAACCGCTTCGTTTACGTCAAGCCCGTCATCGACCTCAGCCAACTCCTTCTCGCGGTCGACAAACTCCGCGGCCAAGTCTCCACCGTTGGCCTCGCCGCCGCCGGTGGCCCCGCCCAGCGCATCGCCAACCAGCTTGCCGAATGGGGCGTCACCCGCGTCTGCCCCCTTGGCCAGATGCAAAACCCTCCCCTCCGCTGGCGCCACGACGGCCGCCCGCCCCTCGGCGAGCTCGTTGACTGGTCGGACTGGGAAATGCAATTTTAACGATGACCGCCCCAATTCCATGAAGATCGAACTCCGCAAAACCTACCAATTTGAGGCCGCCCACCTCCTGCCACACCTCCCCTCCACCCACAAATGCCGCCGCCTCCACGGCCACAGCTTCCAGGTCGAGGTCGCCGTCGCGGGCGAAATCGACCCCAAACTGGGCTGGCTCATCGATTACGCCGAAATCAGCGAGGCCTTCAAGCCGCTCCTCGACCGCTTGGACCACTATTACCTAAATGAAATCCCCGGCCTCGAAAACCCCACCAGCGAAAACATCGCCGTTTGGATCTGGCAAAACCTCCGGCCAAGGCTCCCCATCCTCTCCGAAATCCTCGTCGCAGAAACCTGCACCGCCCGCTGCGTTTACCGCGGCCCCCAATGATTTCGAGCTTATTCTTCGGATTCACCAGGGAAATGCGCCGCGTCCATTCCGGCTTGCGCCCCGCCCCCGGATTGGCAGACTGCCCCCGTGTCCTGGCGCGTATTGATCACCTCCTCCGCGATGTCCAAAGTCGGCATGGCCTCTTTGGAACACCTCCGAAAAACAGGCTGCGACGTCGTCATGGCCCCCAAAATGGGCCCACTCAACGCCAAGGAATTGGAGGAGGCCCTGCCGGGGTTCGACGCCGTCCTCGCCAGCGTCGATCAATTCACCAAGCCGGTCCTTAAATCCGCCGCCGCCGCCAAACTCAAGATCATCTCCCGCTGGGGCGTCGGTTATGATTCCGTCGATGTCTCCGCCGCCACCGACCAGGGCATCGTCGTCGCCTACGTCCCTTCCCTCCTCAACAACGCCGTCGCCGACTACGCGTTCTCCCTCCTCTGCGCCGTGGCCCGCCGCGTCCACGAAGGCCACTTGAACATGACCAAGGGCATCTGGCGCCAAACTTGGGGCCACGACATCTACGGCAAAACCCTCGGCATCATCGGCTGCGGGCGCATCGGCCAGGCCGTCGCCAAACGCGCCTCCGGCTTCGACATGAAAGTGATCGCCCACGACCCCGCCCCGGCCCCCGAAGCCGTCAAAGCCGGCGTCAAATTCGTCTCCTTGAACACCCTCTGCAAGGAAAGCGACTTCATCTCCATCCACGTCGCCCTCACCAAGGAGACCAAAGGTTTGATCGGCGAGGCCCAGCTCGACTTGATGAAATCCACCGCCTACCTCATCAATACGTCCCGCGGCCCGGTCATCGACGAACCCGCTCTGGCGCGTTCCCTCCTCCAGGAAGGCATCGCCGGCGCCGCCTTGGATGTCTTCGCCGCCGAACCCCTCGCTCCCGACCATATCTTCCACCGCACTCCGAACATCCTCCTCAGCCCCCATCAATCCTCCTGGGCCCACGAAACCGGGGGCCGAGTCAGCGGCGCGGCCGCCGACGCCATCAGCGACCTGCTCGAAGGCCAGCGCCCCCAATGGGTCGTCGATCCCGCCGTCTTCGAATCCAAAAAATTGCGCGCCAAATTGAGTGCCTAGCCCCCCGCCCCGTCCATTTCAGTCCCATTTGATGAAGACCAACCCCGTCCGCGCCAAATTGAAGAACGGCGAAGCCTCCATTGGCTCTTGGCTCACCCTGGCCAGCACAACCGCCGCCCATCTCATGGCCCAAGTCGGCTTCGACTGGCTCACGGTTGAGCTCGAACATTCCCCCACGACGATGGAGACCGCGGCCAATTGCTTCGCCGTCATCGCCGGCTCCGACTGCGTCCCCCTCGTCCGCGTCCCGATCAACAGCGTCGAGAACATCAAGCGCGTCCTCGACACAGGCGCTTGGGGCGTCATCGTCCCCATGGTCAATTCCAAGGCCGAAGCCGAGGCCGTTGTCCAGGCCGCGCGCTATTCCCCCATCGGCTCCCGCTCCATCGGCGGCCAGATGCACGCCGCCATTTTCGGCTGCGACACCGCCACCTATTACAAGCGCGCCAACGACGAAATCCTCGTCGTCCTCATGGCCGAGCACATCGACGCCATCGAGCGCGCCGACGAAATCATGAGCGTCCCCGGCATCGACGTCGTCTTCATCGGGCCCAACGACCTCACCAACTCGATGGGCCTTCCCCCCGTCTTTGAGTCCGATGACCCGCGCTTCACCGGGGCGGTCGACCACATCCTTAAGATGGCCAAAAAATACGGCGTCGCCCCCGGCATCCACGTCGCCGACTGGCAGGCCGCCGAACGCCGCCGCGCCCAAGGCTTCCAGTTCATCGCCGTCTCCAGCGAAACCGGACTTATGCTCAGCAAAGCCACCGAATCCGCCCGCAAGCTGGGCCTCGGCCTGGGCCGCCCGGTTCTCGCTAAATATTGAACTGCGGATGCGCGCCGAGCGCCCGGAACGACTCCTCGCTCAGCGGGTTCCGGGAATACGCCGCTTCCCGCAACGGTTCCGCGCACGTCGAGTTTCGGGCCCGCTTCAGCCACGAGATCGGCAGCGGATTTTCGATCAGCGAAAGGCTGTTGGCCGCAAGGGTCGTCTCCTCTTTCTCCGCGATCGCCCGCCCCACCCCCACATAAAACCCCGCCAGCAGCAGCGTCACCCGCAGCATGGTGCTTCGCGAATACGTCGGCATCGCGCACGCACGCCCCGGGTCCAGCTCGGCAAATATTCCCCGGAACAACCCCAGCGTCCACATCGCCGGGTTCTTCGCCGGCGAATACGCGTCGAACAGGATCGCGTCCGGTTTTGGCCACCGGCGCCGCGCCTCCGACGCCAGCAAACCCGGGAAATCCCCCACCTGCGTTTCCCATTCCACCTCCAGCGCCCCGCTCCGAAACGCCACCCGCCCCGCCCCGGCCAACTCCGCGAGCTCCGCCGCATGCCGCCGCGGATACTCCAATTCCTCCGCGTGCGCCACCGCGAACCGCAACGGCTCCAGCGTGTGGTCGAAACTCACGATCCGCACCCTCGCCTCCTTCTCAGCCGCGCGGTCGATCACCGTCAACACATTCGCCGCCGCCCCCAGCCCGATGTCCCAAATCACAAACTCCTCCCCGCTCGCCGCGATCCGCGCCGGCAGGTTCAACTGCTCCACATACAACTGCCGCGCCTCCTCCACCGGCCCCACCACCGGATGGAACGTCTCCCCCTCCGCGCGGCTCCGCACACTCCTGACGCCGTTCGCCAGCTCCACCAACTCATACTCGAACATTCGCCGAAACTCTGGAGCCCTCCCCGCCAATGTCGAAGGCAAAATTCACCGCCACATTTTGCTTCCCCCCCGGGTCGGCGCTACTGTCTCGCAGCGAACTATGAAGCCAAAGAATGTCCGGCTGTTTATCAAGCCGTTTTGCGGTTGGTGCTACGAGGCCAAGGATTGGCTGGAGGAGCGCGGCATCCCCTACGAGGAGCTCGACGTCACCAACAGCCGCGAAGCCCGCGCGGAGATGCACCAACTCACCGGCCAGTCCAAGGCCCCCTGCATTGACGTCGATGGCGAAATCCTCGCGGACTTCGACACCGACCAGCTCGAGGCCTTTTGGAAAAAACTGGAAAAAAGCGCCGCTTGAGGAACACTCCCCCGCTGTGAGTGACCTTGGATTGAAAGACCGCGTGCGCCTGCCCGAGTGGCTGCGCATCAAGCTGCCCACCTCCAACAGCTTTTTCCAGACCCGCGCCCTCCTCGACGACCTCAAGCTCCACACCGTCTGCGAGAGCGCCAAATGCCCGAACCACTGGGAGTGCTGGAGCAAGGGCACCGCCACCTTCATGATCGCCGGCGACCATTGCACCCGCGCCTGCGGGTTTTGCGCCGTCAAAACCGCCCGCCCCCTCGCCCTCGAGCCCGACGAACCCGCCCGCGTCGCGGAGGCCACCCGCCGCATGAAGCTCAACCACGTCGTCATCACCGCCGTCGCCCGCGATGACCTCAAGGATGGCGGCGCCGCCCATTTCCACCAGACCATCCAGGCCGTCCGCACCCTCAATCCCGGCATCGTCGTCGAGGTCCTCGTCCCCGACTTCAACGACAACGACGCCGCCCTCGAAGTCGTCCTCGCGGCCGCCCCCGACATTTTCAACCACAACCTCGAAACGGTCCGCCGCCTCACCCCAACCGTCCGCTCCCGCGCCACCTACGACCGCTCCCTCAGCGTCCTCGGCAAAGTGAAGTCGCGCTACGGCGACCGTGTCCACACCAAGTCCGGCGTCATGCTCGGGCTTGGCGAAACCGAGGTTGAGCTCTTCGCCGCCATGCAGGACCTCCGCGCCGCCCAATGCGACATCCTCACGCTCGGCCAGTACCTCCAGCCCACCCGCGCCCACCTGCCCGTCGTCGAATACGTCACCCCGCAGAAATTCCAGGATCACGCCGCCTACGCCCGCAC
>CAZSXX010000340.1:0-5005 GCA_964611245.1 uncultured Verrucomicrobiota bacterium
TGTAGCGGCCCACCCGCCCGCGCAGTTGGTACAGGTCGCTCAGGCCGAAGCGGTCCGCCCGGTCGATGATGATGGTGTTGGCGTTGGGGATGTCGATGCCGCTCTCGATGATGGTGGTGGAGACCAGCACGTCCGCCTCGCCGTTGATGAACGTCCGCATGACGTCCTCCAGTTCCTCGGCGTCCATCTGCCCATGGCCGACCACCACGCGGGCGTCGGGGACAAGGGCGCGGACGCGCAGGGCCACGCTGTGGATGTCCAGCACGCGGTTGTGCAGGTAATAAACCTGCCCTTCCCGGTTGAGCTCGCGCTGGATGGCGTCCCGGATCAGCCTCTCGTCGTATTGGGTCACCACCGTCTCCACCGAGAGGCGGTCCTGCGGGGGCGTCTCGATCGCGCTCATCTCCCGCGCGCCGGTCAGGGCCAGGTACAGGGTGCGCGGGATGGGCGTGGCGCTGAGGGTCAGCACATCCACCAATTTGCGCAGCAGCTTGAACTTCTCCTTGTGCATGACGCCAAACCGCTGCTCCTCGTCGATCACCACCAGCCCAAGATCCTTGAAAACGACGTCGGATTGGATGAGCCGGTGGGTGCCGATGACAATGTCGAGCCCGCCCTGCGCCAGTTGTTCGATGATTTTCCGCTGCTCTTTCTTGCTGCGGAAACGCGAGAGTTGCTCGACCCGGATCGGGTAGTCGGCCATGCGCTCCCTGAAATTGTTGAAGTGCTGCTGCGCGAGGACCGTGGTGGGGACGAGGATGGCGACCTGCCGGCCGCTCATGACGGACTTGAACGCGGCGCGGATGGCGACCTCGGTTTTGCCGTAGCCAACATCGCCGCAAATGAGGCGGTCCATCGGCTTGGGCGCCTCCATGTCCGCCTTGGCCGCGAGGATCGCGCGCATCTGGTCGGGCGTCTCCTCGTAAAGGAAGGAGGCTTCGAACTCGCGCTGCCACGGGGTGTCCGCCGGGAAGGCGTGCCCGACCTGCGATTCGCGCGCGGCTTGGATGGACAGGAGGTCGCTGGCGACGTCGCGGACGGCCTGCTCGGCCTGGGCCTTGGCTTTGGTCCAGCGGGTGCCGCCCAAGGCGTTGAGCTGCGGGCGCGCTTTGCCAGTGCCGACGTATTTGCTGACCAGATGCGCTTCGGTGACCGGCACGTAGAGCTTGGGCGCCGGCTGGGCCGGATCACTGGGCGCGTATTCAATGACCAGGCACTCCTGGCCATCGCCGGCGGGCGCCGGGGCGCCGGTCCGCGCGCCCGCCCCCGCCGGCGGGAGGACTTGCAGGCCAAGGAACCGGCCAATGCCATGCTGCAAATGCACGACATAGTCGCCGTCGTTCAACTCGCTGAAATCGATGTCCAGCGCGGAGCGGGTGGCCGCGGCGTGGGGCGATTTCATGCGGCGCGGACGCTGCACCTTGTACCGGCCAAAAATCTCGGCGTCCGTGACGACGGCCATTTTCGCCGGCTCGTGCACAAAGCCGCGGCTCAACGCGCCCAGGGTCACGGCGGGGTTCCCGGCGGCGCCAAAGCCATACTCCCTCCAGATCTCAGCGAAACGCTGTTGCTCCCCGGCGTTGTTGCAGAAGACCTCCACGGCGAACCCCTGTTGGAGCCAAAGCTGGAGCTGGTGGAAAAACTCCCGGCGCTGCGTCTCGGCCACCTGCGGGTCGGGCATGGTCACCAGCAGCGGGCGCCAGGGGTCAAGGCTCGAAAACGGCAGCGGGATGGAATCTTCGGCGGAATCCGGCTCCTCGTCCCGCAGTTCCCACCGGGTGAATTTCGCGAACGGGAGCTGGTCCCAGGGGACCAGGAAGTTCGCGCTCCCGCTGGCCTGCCGTTCGTAGCCAAGGGCGTGGGCCACGATGGGCTCGGGATCGGAAAGGATGACGAGGGAGCTGGGGGGAAGGTGGTCGAGCAGCGTGGCCGACGGCGCGCCCGCCGCGATTTGCTGGCGGAGGAAGCCGAGTTCGCCGGCGGGCGCCAGGGTGAGGCCCGCGATCTCCTCCCGCGAAATCTGCGTGTGCGGGTCGAACGTGCGCAGCGACTCGAGTTCGTCGCCGAAAAACTCCAGGCGCACCGGCCACGGATTGGTCAGGGGGAAGACATCGAGGATGCCGCCCCGCAGCGCGATCTCGCCCTTCTGCGTCACCTGCGCCTCAGGCTCGTACCCCTGCTCTTCCAGCCATTCGACCAGGTCCAGCGGATCGATCCGGTCGCCCCGCGCCAGGGGCTTGCTGCGGCGGTCGATCTCCCCCGGCGTGAATGTTTTTTGCATCACCGCCGCGGCGGTGGTGACGACGATGGGCGCCGGGGATTGGGCGCGGTTGAGGGCGAGCAAGGTTTCCAGCCGCTCCGCGATGATGTCGGCGTGCGGCAGGCGCGTCTCATGGGGCAGGACCTCCCACGCCGGGAAAAAGTGGGCGCGGGGGCCGGAGGTCCCAGGATTGGAGGCGCCGCCACCCAACCAGGTTTCCAAGTCCTGCAGGAACGTCTCCTGCTTTTTCAGGCCATCCGTGATGAGGACGAGAGGCCGGTCGGGAAACCAGCGCCGGGCGCAGGCGGCCAGGAAGGGATGTGACGGCGCGGCCGCCTCGGAGATCGGCACGGCGCCTCCGCTCTCCAGGCGCCGCCGGAGGTCCCCGGCGGCGGGAGTTCGCAGGAAAGCCTCAATGCTGGTCATGCCCAAAGTCCCGTGCTCTCCGGGCGGGCAACCTCGCACGCGCCGCCGCGCCGCGTCAAGCCGCCCCTCACACGGCGATGGGTTTCGCCGCGTGGGAGCGTTCAATGGGCGACCTGGCCGGCGGCTTCGGCGAGCCGCCGCCTAAAATGCGCGGCCGACGGCGAGGGCAACAGCGTGGCTGACGAATTCGTATTTGCCATCGGCGTTGCGGCCACCAAAAGCCGAGGGCGCGCTGCCGGCGACGAGGCGGGATGGGCCCCAACCGAATTGATAGGCGATGTCCCAATCCCACTTCTCCAGCTTGCGTCCGATTCCCGCGCTGAGGACATGGTAGTCGTAGTCGCTGACGCGCGGAGTGAAGGCGGCGTCGGGTATGTTGTTCTCGCCAAAAACATAGCCCGCGCTGATGGCGTAGCCATTGGCCAGCTCGCGTGTGGCGCCGAACATGTACATGAAGCCGCTCTTGTAACCGGGGAGGGAATCGTCCCAGTCCGTCCAATCCAAGTCGAATTCAAGGTTCCACTGGGGGGTGGGCCGAAAGGAGACCCCAACGACGACATTCTGCGGAAACTCGATGGGCACCTTTGAGTCAATCGCCCCGGTGGGGATGAATGGGTCCGCCCCCGTGGCGATTGTTTCACCGTTGAAGCCGATTTCGGAGGGCCCGACGTAGTTCACCCCAACGGACCATTGCTCATGCGGGCGCCACATGAGGCCCAAGTTGAAGCTGGCGTCGAAGCCTTTTCCGTAAATGAGGAGCTGGTCGTTCGGCACGACCATTCCATTGCGGAGGTCGAGATAGGCGAAGTTGAGGGTCGCGCCGGCGGCGACAGAGAGCTCCTCGCTGACCTCCCAGGCGACGACCGGGTTTACACGCGAATACATCAGGGAGCTTTTGGTTCCCACGGAGCGGAAGGGGCCGTTTTTTGGCCATTCGCTGCTGAGGCCGTAAGGGGCGTAGGCCCCCAGGCCGAGGGAGACCGGAGTGTCCCCAAGTTTAATGGTGTAATAGAGCTGGGGAACGGCGGAGAGGCGGTCGATCGTGTCAGTTTCGGCGCCGGGGGCCGAGAAGTCGACGTTGTAGGTCACGAGGTAGGCGCTGGCCCGGATATTTTGGCCGCGCAATGCCGTGATTCCGGCGGGGTTGTAATACAGGGCCGAGGCGTTGTCCGCGGTGGCCACAAAGGAGTTGCCGCGGGCCACCGCGCGGGCGTCCTGGTGGAGCAAGCGGAATCCCAGCGCGTGCGAGGAGGGGGGAGCCAGCAAAGCCGAGCCCAGAAAGAAATAAAATATCCTGTCCATGGATTCTCCGCAGTTAAGTTAGCGATCGGTAGGTTGAGGCTAAATACATCCCGCATTCTTACGCAAGGAGAAAAAATCCCGAAATTTTAATTGCCTCCAAAGGGCGCCCCGCTAGCATCGGGGAAACCATTGCGGCGGGCGCCATTCTGCGTTCCCTCCATGCCACAAAAAATCAGAGTTGCCGTGCTTGGCGGCGGGATCGGCTCCCTCAGCGCCGTGTTTGCCCTGACCGCGACCCCGGAACGGCGCGCGCGCTTCGAGGTGACCGTGCACCAGATGGGATGGCGGCTGGGAGGCAAGGGGGCGAGCGGGCGAAACGCGGAAACCGCCCAGCGCATCGAGGAGCATGGGCTGCACGTTTGGAGCGGTTTTTACATGAACGCGTTCCGCGCCATGCGGGAGTGTTATGCGGAACTGAACCGCCCCGCCGGACATCCCCTGCGCACGTGGGAGGACGGCTTCAAACCCCACACCAATGTGTCGTGGGCGGAGTTTCACGACGGGACATGGCGGGCATGGACGGAAGTATTTGACCCAAAACCCGGCCTGCCCGGCGACCCCAAAAAGTTGCCGACTCCCTGGGAGTTCATGCTCGGGTTGTTCCCCCTCGCCATCGAGTTCCTGGAGAGCCACGACCTTTGCCCGGACGCGGCCGGAAAGCCCGCGAGGGCGAAGTGGCTTGGGAATCTGCTGAAGCTCGCGGGGCACGAAGCCGAAGTCGCCGGGGTGGAATGCCTCAGGGCCGCCCACGCCATCGCAAAGTCCCTGCACCCGGACGCCAGGGAGCACAAGAGCGAAGCCCACACCGGCATCCGCTGGCTCCTCGAGAGATTCATGGAATGGCTGGCCGAGTGTTTGGGGCGGGCGGTCCAAGACGACCCGGAGGCCCGGCGCCTCTTCGGGTTCATGGATCTGGCGGAAGCCGGCCCCATGGCGCTGCAAGTGCCCGCCGGCGCGATCGCCGGGTCGGCCATGGATTTCTGGCAGCGCCCACTCACCGACTTCGGCATGACGGGC
>CAZSXX010000341.1:0-4979 GCA_964611245.1 uncultured Verrucomicrobiota bacterium
GTAGTGGTTGTATAGCTTCCGCGAGAGTAGGTCGCCGCCAGATCTTTCCTTAACTGCCGCATCCTGGAGAGCCAGGTTGCGGCGTTTTTTTTTGGATGTTTTTTGGGGGTTGGGAGGTGTTTTTGGAGGGGCGGGGCCGGTTGAAAAAAATATCAAATTTTTGGTGGCGCTTTGGAAGGAGGCTGCTAAAGTCTCCCGCTCTCAAAAGAAAGCTGTGTCCGCCGGGATAGGCGGGCCGTTGCAACTGGTTGAGAGTGTGAAGATCGCGACGAATTGTGACTACGAAGAAACCGATTAAGAAGCCGGCTGCGGCGACGCGGAAATTGGGGCCTGCAACGGCGGCGTCAATTTTGGGCGGAGGGGGTTCAACGCGCGCGGAAGGGAATGGCCAGCCGAAGATCAAGGCGGAGTGGGCCAAGTATTACAAGAATCTGCTGGACCTGCGGGAACGGCTGATGAACCAGATGACGGGGTTGGCGAAGGAGTCCGCGGAGGAGATGGCGAGCTACAGCTTGCACATGGCGGATTCGGGGACGGACAATTTTGACCGAGATTTTGCCCTCTCATTGCTGTCGTCCGACCAGGACGCGATTTATGAGATTGAGGAGGCCCTCAAGCGGATTGAGAGGAACACTTACGGCGTCTGCGAGTTAACGCAGAAGCTGATTCCGAAAGCGCGGCTCGACGCCATCCCGTGGACCCGGTTCACAGTGGAAGCCCAGGCGCAATTGGAACGCGAGGGCGCCTTGCGCCAACGCAAACTTGGAGCTCTAGGCACGGTGGACAGTGTTGGCCCCACCGAGGAAGCCGAGGAAGAGGAGCCCGAGGAGAAGCCGACAAAGGACAAAGAGTAAATATGCCCAGAGAAATCGTAACGTTGGAATGCACGGAGGCGCGCAAGGAGGGGAAATCCCCGTCGCGCTATCTCACCACCCGCAACAAGAAGTTGATGACGGAGAAGGTTGAGAAGAAGAAGTACAACCCGGCGCTGCGTCGCCACACCGTGCACCGGGAGGTCAAGTAATTTATGCCACGCAAGACGAACAAGGAGAAGGAAAAGGGCGGCCGGCGGTCGACGATGGAGTCACGGACTCCGCGGCCGAAGCCGAAGATTGATTTCACGGTGGACGCGCTCGATTACAAGAACGTGACCTTGCTGCGCCAGTTCGTGACGGACGCGGGGCGGATTTTGCCTCGCAAGTACACGGGGCTGCCCGCGCATTATCAGCGGGCGTTGAACCGGTCCGTGAAGCGCGCCCGGCAGATGCTGTTGATGAAGTGACGAGGTTTTCGGATTGGGGCGCCGCGCGAGCGGCGCCTTTTTGCTGCCGGGACGTATTGCAAATCATTTGCAAATAGGCAATACTGGAGAAGGCCCTATGAG
Source organism: uncultured Verrucomicrobiota bacterium (assembly GCA_964611245.1). GTDB lineage: Bacteria > Verrucomicrobiota > Verrucomicrobiia > Limisphaerales > SXQI01 > CAZSXX01. The sequence continues at coordinate 1,385 of CAZSXX010000341.1, forward strand.
AATTTGGAGATTTTTGAGCACTGGAGGCAGGATGATGGCGAGATTCCGCGTTTTGGCGTTGATGGGATTGTTGGTGGCGGTGGGGGCCAAGGCGGAGGAGGCAAAACGGCTGCGAGTGGTCACGACCATTTTTCCAGTTTATTGCTTTGCCGCGGCCGTGGCGGGGGACCGGGCGGAGGTGCGGAATTTGCTGCCGCCAAATGTGGGGCCGCATGATTACCAGCTTTCGCCGAGCGATTTGCGCCGGCTGAAGGAGGCGGATTTGATCGTTTTCAACGGATTGGGTTTGGACAATTGGGTGGGGAAAGCGGTGGGGGAGATGGGGAAGGGGAGGGTGATTGAGTTGGGAAAGCTGTTTGAGGGGGAAGTGATTGAGTCGGGCGCGGACTTGGAGATGGAGGGGCAGCACAAGCATGGGCATGACCATCATCATGGGCCGGGCAACCCGCATTTTTGGCTGGACCCGCAGATGGCGATGCGGTGCGTGACGAACATCCAGGCGGCGGCGAGCCGGTTGGATCCGGCGGGGACGGCCGAGTACGCGCGGAACGCGGAGGCGTATTTGACGAAGCTGAGGGCGTTGGACGCGGAGATTGGGGAGAAGCTGGCGCCGGTGCGGGGCAAGGCGTTTGTGACGCAGCACGACGCGTTTCCGTATTTTATCCGGCGGTACCAGTTGAAGATTGTGGGGGTGGTGGAGTCGACGCCGGACGTCCCGCCGTCGCCGCGGTATTTGGCGGATTTGTTGAAGGTGATCCGGAAGGAGAAGGTGCCGGTGATTTTCACGGATCCGATGGCGTCGGCGCGGTTGACTCGGCAGATCGCGAAGGACGCGAAGATTCGGACGGCCGAGTTGGACACGCTGGAGCGGGGAAGGATGGAGCCGCAGGGGTACGAGAATGGGATGCGGCGGAACGCGGAGACGCTGGCGCGGGAGCTGAAATAAAATGGCGAAGGATTGTCCACAATGCCAGGCGGCGGCGACGCACCAGGGGAGGGCGGTGGTGGAGGTGAAGGGGGCGCGGGTGTCGGGTGGGGGGGCAAAGGTCTTGCGCGGGGTGGACCTGAGCATCCCGAAGGGGGAAATGGTGGCGCTGATCGGGCCGAATGGGTCGGGGAAAACGACGTTGCTGCGGGCGCTGCTTGGCCTGCAGAAGCTGGACGCGGGGGAGGTGCGGCTGTTTGGGGAGGCGGTGACGCCGAAGACGCTGGCGCGGGTGGGTTATGTGCCGCAGAAATTGGTGTTGGAGCGGACGTTCGCGCTGAGCGTGCGGGAATTCCTGGCGCTGCGGCTGGAGTCGACGCGGCAATGGTTTTGGCATTCGAAGAAAAGGACGGATGAGCTGATCCGCCCCACGCTGGCGGAGATTGGGGTGGAGCCGTTGCTTGAGCTGCCGCTGGCCAGCCTGTCGGGCGGGCAATTGCAGCGGGTGTTGATCGCGTTCAGCTTGTTGAAGGAGCCGGAGCTGCTGTTGTTGGACGAACCGACGGCGGGGGTGGACACGCCGGGGGAGGAGACGTTTTACGAGCTGATCGCGGCGGTCCACAAGCGGCACGGGCTGACGGTGATCCTGGTTTCGCACGACTTGTCGATGGTGTTCCGGCACGCGTCCTGGGTTTACGCGCTGAACGGCGTGATTTGCTGCGAAGGAACGCCGGCGGAGGTGATGAACGCGGAGTCGCTGAAGGCGGCCTACGGCATCCACGTCTTGCCCTACCACCACCACCACCACGCGCATGTTCACTGAGCCGTTCATGCAACGGGCGATTTTGGCGGCGCTGCTGCTGGGGCCGGTGTGCGCGCTGCTGGGGGTGTTTGTGACGGCGCGGCGGATGGCGTTTTTCAGCGACACGATCGCGCACGGGGCGCTGACGGGAGTGGCGATCGGGATTTGGCTGGGGGTGGCGGACCTGACGGTGCCGATGGCTCTGTTCAGTTTGGTGATCGCGGCGGGAATTCTTTACCTGAAGGAAAAAACGGAGTTGCTGACGGACACCATCATGGCGCTGCTGCTGTCGGGGTCGGTGGCGTTGGGGATCCTGATATTAAGCCTGGCGAAGGGGAGCCGCGGGGAGATCCATGGGTATTTGTTTGGGGACATCCTGGCCATTGGGACGAATGAGATATGGTTCGCCGCGGCGCTGTTTGGGTGCGTGTGCGCCGGGCTGTTCACGTCGCTGAGCCCGATGGCGTTGATGACGGCGAACGAGGAGTTGGCCCACGTGTGCGGAATCCCGGTGCGGCGGGCCAATTACATTTTCGTGCTGCTCCTGACGCTGACGGTGGCGCTGAGCATCCGGCTGCTGGGGATCATTTTGGTGACCTCGCTGATCGTGGTGCCGCCGGCGACGGCGCGGAACCTGAGCGCGAATCTGCGCCAGCAGCTCATTCTGAGCGTGCTGGTGGGGATTGTAGGTGCCTTGGGCGGGACGTTGGTGTCGTACCGGTTGGACGTGCCGTGCGGCCCGGCGATCGTGTTGAGCTGCATCGCGCTTTTTGTGCTGTCGTTTGGCCTGCGGGGCGCGTTGAAGGCCGGGAGGGCGGCGTGAAGAAGTGTTCGCATCCGCACCATCAAGGGAGGGAGGACCTCTCGGCGTTGACGGACCGGCTGCGTGGGAAGGCGCACAAGGTCACGGGGCCGCGCCAGGCGATCCTGGATGTGCTGAGGCGGCATGAGCATCCGCTGACGAGCCGGGAAATCCTGGGGGCGCTGGCGGATGGGGAGTGCGATTTGGCGACGATTTACCGTTCGATGCATTTGCTGGAGGAAATGGGGATGGTGCATCGGTTCGATTTTGGGGATGGGGCGGCGCGGTTTGAATTGGTGGCGGACGAGGAGGCGCACCACCACCACTTGGTTTGCCGGTCGTGCGCGGCGGTGGTGGAAGTGACGGATTGTTTTCCGCCGGACCTTGAGGAGCGGATCGCCCGGAAGGCGGGCTTCAAGCGGGTGTCGCACCGGCTGGAGTTTTTTGGGTTGTGCCCGCTGTGCCAGTGAGGGGGCCAACCGGAATCCCCCGCCCTTAATTCAGGGGTTCCCCGATGGACGCAAGACGCGTGAGCATTAGACTCACTGGTGTTTGGGGATACGGCACCCGGGGAAGTGAAATGGAGGACCCGGGTTCCGGCTTAGTTTCCCGCTTCAGTCCCGAAAGTTTTGGAAGTTCAACGTGACGGGAAAGTCGTGCCCACGCACGGCGGCCATCACACCCTGCAATTCATCGCGGCTTTTCCCGGTGACGCGGACTTGGTCGCCGAGAATCTGGGAGGTGACTTTGGCCTTGGAGTCGCGGATGAAGGTGGTGACCTGCTTGGCGACGGCGGGCTCGAGGCCCTGCTTGATTTTGATGGAAATGCGGGCGTGGCCGAGGGGGGAGATGTCGGGGTCGCCTTTTTCGACGTTCTTGAGGCTTTCCAGGCGCTTGGCGAGCTTGCCCATGACGATTTCCTGCAGGGCGGTGATTTTGAACTGGTCCTCGGCGGAGAGTTTGATTTCGTTTTTTTCGAGGATGATCTCCGCCTTGGAGCCCTTGAAATCGAAGCGGTTGAGCAATTCTTTTTTGGCCTGATTGACGGCGTTCTCGATTTCCATCG
>CAZSXX010000342.1:0-4292 GCA_964611245.1 uncultured Verrucomicrobiota bacterium
CGCATGAAATCACCCCTTTTGCGGAACCTCCTCCTGTCAGCCTCATTGCTTGCCTCCGTCTCGATTTGGGCGGGGCATTCGGCGGTGACTCCGGTGCCGCGCCCGGACCAAGGCTGGAAAACGCGGTCCGAACTCCTCAACCAGCGGGTCAAGGAGACCCAGGACGCGAAGCTGCTGTTCATTGGCGACTCGATCACGCAGGGATGGGAAGGGGCCGGCGCGGAGGCGTGGAAAAAGCATTACGGCCACCGCAAGGCCGTCAACATTGGCATTGGCGGCGACCGCACCCAGCATGTCCTTCACCGCCTCCAGAACGGCAACCTTGAGGGAATCAAGCCCAAGGCGGCGGTCGTCATGATCGGGACCAACAATTCCAATGGGGAGGACAACACCCCGGGGCAGATTGCCGAGGGAATCAAGGCGATCGTGACCGAACTCCGGGCGCGCCAGCCGGAGATGAAGATCCTGTTGCTCGCCATTTTTCCCCGGGGCGAGAACTTCAACGCCCAGCGCGGCAAGATCACCCAGATCAACCAGCTCATCCACAAGCTGGCCGAAGGAAAGGACGTCTCCTTCATGGACATTGGCCACCGTTTCCTAGAGGAAGATGGCACGATTGGCGCCGCCATCATGCCGGATTACCTGCACCTCAGCCCCAAAGGCTATGAAATTTGGGCGGAGGCGATCGAAGCCCGTTTGGCGAAGTTCCTTGGGGATGAGCCGGTGAAGTGAGCGGGCCTCACCGGACCGGGTTGATGCACCGGACGGCGCTCCACAGGGCGCCGATCCCGAACTTCTCCTCGATTTCGATCTTCAGGCCGCACTGTTGGGCCAGCTTGCGCAGGTTCAGGTCCGTTTTGAAGCCCAGCCGGTAGAACAACGGGGAGTAAAGTTTCTCGATCGCGCCAAGGATGGGCTGCTCGTTCTGGAAATGGTTCAGGAACACCAGGTATCCGCCCGGCTTGCACACCCGCTTCATTTCCTGCACGACCCGCACTGGGTCGGGCACGGTTGAGATGAAATAGGCGGCGAACACCCGGTCGAACGACGCGCTGGGAAAGTCCAGGTTGGTGGCGTCCATCTTGCGGAATTGCACGCGTTTCAAGCCGAGCGCGTTGGCGCGCTTGTGGGCTTGGTCGAGCATCTTCTGGGAGAGGTCGATGGCCGTGATGTCGATGGTGCGTGGCAACAAGGGCAGGGAGAGGCCGGTGCCCACACCCACCTCCAGGAGCTGCGCCCCCGGGAAAAGGTCCAGCATTTCCGGACCCAATTCACGCCCGCTCTGGAACACCTTTCCAAAAATGAAGTCGTAAACTCCAGAGTAGCGGTTGTAAACACGCTCCATGTACTCCACACTCATAATCTCAAGACCGTGTCAGACGCTGGAAGTAAAGCGCTTCTGCGCCGAACGTAAATGAGGAAAACGGATGAATTTACAGGCCATCTTGAGATTGGGGCTGACGCTCGCGGTGGCAATTGCCCCGGGCCACGCCGCAAATCCGCCGGGCTCCGCCCTCGGCTTGGTCCATGTTGACCCGTCCGCGCGGACCATCTCCTTCCCGGCCCAAGTCAACATGCGCGCCGGGCAGGTTGAATACCTTCTGGTCAACGAAACCGGCAAGGTCCACGAGAGCATCTTCCGCACGGCGGTGCCGGCCGCGCAAATCCACGCCGCGGCGCTTCTTTTTTCGGAACCGGGGGCGACGAACGCGGCGAAATTGAAGGTGGCTGAAATTGGGGTCTTCTGGGTCGCCGATGGCAAAAAGCAGGGGATGCCCGCCCCACACCTCATTTTGGACCGTGAAAAAAAGCGGCCCCTGCGCGAAACGCGCTGGGCATACCGGGGATCCCGGGTGGTGGATGGCATTTTTTTGGCCCAGCGTGATGGATCCCTCATCGGCATCATGCACGACCGCGACGCGTTGATTGACCAGGACACGCCTGACGCGGCCAACGACCAGAATTGGGAGCCGATCACCGAATTGTTGCCGGCGGACGGCGCCGGGGTGACAATCTCGATCCGCTTCGAGAAGTGACGGGCTATTTCGCGCCGGTGCCCCGCAGGACCGCCGGGACGGTCAGCGCGAGGATGCGGAGGTCCAGCCAATAGGACCAATTGTCGATGTACTGCAGGTCCAGCCGCACCCATTCCTTGAAGTCGGTGATCGTGTTGCGCCCATTGATCTGCCAGAGACAGGTGAGGCCGGGCTTGACGCTCAGGCGGCGGCGGTGGGCCAAGTCGTCGAACCGGTTCACTTCGTCGACCGGCAGCGGGCGCGGCCCGACCAAACTCATCTCGCCGCGCAGCACGTTGAGCAACTGCGGCAGCTCATCGATGCTCCATTTGCGGATGAACCGGCCAATGGGGGTGATGCGGGGGTCATTGGTCACCTTGAACACGGGACCGGCCATTTCGTTCAGGCGCTCCAGCTCGTGCTTGCGCTGCTCGGCGTTGCTGACCATGGACCGGAATTTGAGCATCACGAACGGACGGCCGTTGAGGCCCGCGCGCTGCTGCCGGAAAAAGATCGGCCCCGGGGAGGTGAGCTGGATCATGAGGGCGAAGGCCGCCAGGAAGGGCGAGGCGAGCAGCAGGAGAATGGTGGCGCCAATGAGGTCGGTCACGTGCTTGGCCACGCGTTGCCAGGACTCGGCTGGGGTGCTGCGGAAGATCAGGACCGGCCGGCCGCTGAATTCGTCCAAGCTGGTTTGTGAGACCTGTGTGTTGAAAAAATCGGCCACCAGCCATGCCTCCACGCCCTCCAGTTCGCAGGCTTGGACCGCCTTCTCGACCTGCCCGAAGTAGGTGTGTTTGGCGGAGATGACCACCGCATTCGCCGAATGGACATGGAGCAATTCCACCAAATCCTCGATCGACTGCTTGTTCAGGTCGACCCTGGCCACGACATCCAAGCCCTCAAACGAGCCTCCCTTGGTCTCGGGGATGAATTTTTCGATGTCCTCGGGCGAGCCCGCCAGAATCAGCCGCCTCCGGAACTGGGAATCGCCCAAGCGAGAGCGCAAGGTCCGGCGCATCAACTCCTCTTTCGCCACAATCAGGGCAAAGCTGAACAGCCCAAAGAGGATGATGACGGAGCGGGCCAACTGGATTTTGAAAAGGAACATCACTGATATGGTGATGATGACCGCCAAGGCGCAGGCCTTGAACAACATCCACGCGGCCTGCTTGCGCGAGGCCAGGATGGGCCGGTTGTAGTACCCCTGCAATTCCAAGAGCAGCGGGGTGAACGGGAGGATCAGGAAAAGGTTGATGTAATTGGAGAACGACTCGATCTCCGCGGTGCCGCCGAACACCTGGATGCCTGATTTCTGCCGGAAAAAATGGGCAAGCCACAGGCCGATGCCAAAAAGGCTGGCATCAAGGCTTCGCTGCACCCAGGCGCGAATCTGGCGTTCACGGCGTAACATTTTGCGTCAGTGGGTCACTTCCGCACCGGGGCGTTCCCGGCGAAGTCTCCGATTTTCAAAAACTGCAAATCCAGTCTTTTCACCTTATCGGAATTCCGGGCTTGAGAAAAGCGGTTTGTTTCGGGCCCACGCCCGTCAATTGAAACTCAGGGGTCGCGCCGGCGATCAACCGCTTCATCCGCGCCAGGGAGACCGCCTCCTGCCCCGGGGCGAAAACGGTGAAGCAACTGACGTAGGCCCAAGGATGGAGCGTGCCCGAAGTCAGCAGGTCCTTCGAAATATGCCAGATCGCCTCGGAATGCCGGGCCGCAAGCCGGTGGTCCGAGTTGAACCAGTAAACGTAAAGCCCGCCGAATTTCCGGGTCTCGCCCTTTTGGTCGCGCCCCAGCTTGCTCAGGGTGAGGCAGGTCGCCTTCAACTGGTAGGGCGCCGGCGCCGCCATGGGAATTTCGATGATTTGAGAGTTCTCGACCTTCCAGCCCTGGCCAGTCACGCAGGTCTCCGGGCGGTGGATGCTGGTGCGGTCGGTTTTCATCAACACGGCCGACATTTGCGCGGCGAAGCCGGACTCATCCCAATAGATCTTGCGCCCGAACGTGGTGTCATCGGGCAGGAATTCCACCTCCCATTTGCCGAGGGCGCCATCCATCGAATGGAAGCCGGCCACATTGGCGGGCAGGCGGACGCGTTCGGTCCGGACCACCGTGCCCAATTCATTGGTCAGCGGAGCTTTCTCGATGGCAACCCCGGGTTTGCCCAGGCGCGGCTGCCCAAAATGGATGAAGACCGCCGCGATCGCCAGGCAGCCGAGCGCCGCCGCCGCCACTTTGATTTCCTGACGGTTCATGCCGGTTCCGCCTCCA
>CAZSXX010000342.1:4302-4574 GCA_964611245.1 uncultured Verrucomicrobiota bacterium
TTGGGGTGGCCGGGAGGGGTTCGCGGATCAGCCAACCGATGGCCATGAGGCCGCCCACCGCGATGGCGAAGGTCACAAAGCCAAACTTCTGCTCGATCATCGTCCCGGCGTCGATGCCGAACGTGTCGCCGACCAGGATCACGGCGCTAATGCGGAACACATTGCCGACCACCGCCAGCGGCAGCGCGCAGGCGATCAGGAGCGCGCGTTTCCACACCGTGTCGAAATTCAGGAACGCGTAAATCACGGAGAGCGCCGCCATCGCCATCGCC
>CAZSXX010000342.1:4584-4952 GCA_964611245.1 uncultured Verrucomicrobiota bacterium
CGGTCATGGTCACCGGTTTCGACGATGGCGAGGCCATCGCCACCAAGCTGCGCATGCCGCTGCAGGCCTGGGCGACGTCATACATGGGCTTGCCGGCCGCGTCGAAAATCTGCGACCCCTCCCGGAACACCTGCACCCCCAGCAAATGGTGGTTCAGCCCGACCGAAATCTTCGTCACCATGATGCGCAGGTCCGCGGTCACCACGTCGGCGATCGACCCCATGGGGATGCAGAACAGCAGCAGGAAGACCGGGAAGATCGACCGCCGCATCGCTTCGCGGCCCCAGACCCAGCCCACCAGCGCGTGCAGCCCGAGGATGAAGGCCAGGACGGACACGCGCCCCTGTTGGAGGCGGAAGGCGATGATG
>CAZSXX010000343.1:0-4938 GCA_964611245.1 uncultured Verrucomicrobiota bacterium
GAATTCAAGGCGGCCTTGGCCTCGGTGTTCGGCCGAGTCCGCCAAATCCATTCGTATCGCTGCTATTCGTTCATGGAAACGCGGCGGGCCAGCTTTGTTTGGACCGGCATCGGCACGGGATGCATCGAACCGCTCTTGTGCGAAATCGCGGATGAACCGCGGATGCGTCGGATCATTCTCGTCGGCACTGCGGGATCGGTGGCCAACCGGGCAAAGCTCGGTTCGGCCACGCTCATCCACGCCGCCCGGATCGCGTGCGCCGGGATCTCTCCGAAGAAAAAGGATTTGCGCCCGAATTGGCCCATTCCGGCCAACGCGCCCACCCAGACCATTGTTTCCACCGATTATTATTACGGCTTCACCCGCCAAACAGCCTGGCCCACTCCCAAGCTCTGGGCCGCCGACACCCGCCTCGCGTCCACCGTTGCCAAAGCCCTCAAGCGGGCAGACCTCGTCGATATGGAGACCGGCCAGTTTTATCACCTCTGCCGCGTTCTGATGCCAAACCTTCAGTTTGTCGCCATCAAAGGCGCGGCCAACCCGCTGGCGGACTTTTCCCAGCAGGCCCTGCACAGCGAATCGGTCCTCCAGGACGCGGTCCGCCGCGCCGCAATTTGTTTTGAGCAACCACTCCGTTCGATCTAAGGTCTGCCGCATGTGCATGAGGCGATTGGCCGGCTCAGTCCTGGCGTTGGGCGGGCTGGCTCTCGGGACTTTTGAAACTCGGGCCCAGGGCGACGCCGAATTGATCCGTGGCCTGGTGGCCGTCGGCCCGGAAGGCAGCGGCAATGCCGCCGCCGCCAAAGCCTGGAAAGGCCTCGCGGCACGCGACGCCACCGCGCTCCTTCCAATTCTCGAGGCGCTCGACTCGGCCAATGAATTCGCCGCCAACTGGCTCCGCTCCGCCCTGGAGACCATCGTCAGCCGTGAGCTCGCGGCGGGGCGGACGCTCCCGGTCGACGCGCTGGAAAAATTCTTGTTGGACACCTCCCACCTCCCGCCCGGCCGCCGCCTGTCGTTCGAATTGATCGCCAAAGTGGATTCCGGCCGCGCCGAGCGGCTGCTGGCCGGAATGCAGAACGATCCCGGGTCGGAATTGCGCCGCGAGGCCGTCGGCCGCGAACTGGCCAAGGCCTCCCAACTCCTCGGGGAAGCCCGGGCAGTGTACGCCGGATTGCTCACCAAGGCCCGCGACGTCGACCAAGTCGATGACATCGCCAAAACGCTCCGGAAGCTCGGCGAGACGGTCGACATCGCCCGCGCGTTCGGGTTTGTCACCGAATGGAAAGTCATCGGGCCGTTCGACAGCGTCGGCGGCAAGGGGTTTGACATGGCCTACCCGCCGGAGCTTGGGATCGACCTCGCGGCCGAGCATGACGGAAAAACGGGGAAGATTCGCTGGCAGGAATTCGTCAGCAAATCGGATTACGGGGATGTGAACATGAACCTGCCCTACACAAAACTGAAAGGAGCCGCCGCCTACGCCTTCGCCGAATTCCATTCCGAGAAAGCGCGCCCCGTCGAACTCCGGCTCGGGTCGGAGAACGCGTTCAAAGTGTGGCTCAACGGCAAATTCCTCTTCGGCCAGAATGAATACCACCGGCTGAAGGAGATCGACCAATACCCGATGCGCGCCGAATTGCGGGCTGGCCGGAATGAAATCCTCGTCAAAGTCTGCCAGAACGAGCAGACGGAGGACTGGGCGGAGGGCTGGGATTTTCAGCTCCGGATTTGCGACCCCCTGGGCGCCGCGATCCTTTCGCAGAAAGCGGGGGCGAAATGAAAAGCTCCGTCGCGCTGCTTGGCTTGGCCATCGCCTTGAACGTTGGCGCCGAGGATTGGCGGCAATTCCGCGGCCCGAATGGCGCCGGTGTGGCGGCGGGCGCGAACCTGCCTGTGGCGCTGGACCCCCGGCAGAATGTCGCGTGGAAAGCGGACCTCCCGGGCCGTGGCCACTCCAGCCCGGTCACCGTCGGCGACCGCGTCTTCGTCACGTGCGCCAGCGGCCCCAAGGGCGCCCGCCTGCATGTCCTGTGCTTCGACGCGGGCACCGGCGCGAAACGTTGGGAGCGCCAATTTTGGGCCACGGGCCGCACCACCACCCACGAGAAAATCAGCGTCGCCGCTCCCTCTCCGGTCAGCGATGGCCACCGGATCTTCGCCCTGTTTTCGTCCAACGACCTGTTCTGCCTCGACCTGGAGGGCAATTTGCTTTGGCTCCGCGGGCTGATGCGCGACTACCCCAACGCCAGCAACAGCCTCGGTCTGTCCGCCTCCCCAACGGTCGCGGATGGCGTGTTGGTCGCCCAAATCGAGACGGATGCCGAAGCCTTCGCGCTCGGCATCGACGCTGAAACAGGGGTGAACCGCTGGAAAATTGACCGGCCGAAACGGGCGAATTGGACCTCCCCGCTCAGGGTCGGCGGCGCGGATGGCAAACAGTGGCTCGCGCTCCAATCCAGCGCCGGCGTCCAGGCGGTCGAAGCCGCCACCGGCCGCGAAATCTGGAATTACAAGGAGGGCGCCTCCACCATTCCCTCAAGCGCCCTCGCGGGCGGCGTGTTCTATGTGCCCTCCGGCGGCCTCACCGCTCTGCAATTGGACCCCGCCGGCGGCCCCCCCACACAGCTCTGGCGGGTCGCCCAACTCCGGCCCGGCACCGCCAGCCCGATCGTGCTCGGCGGCCGCGTCTTTGTCTTGAGCGACGCGGGCATCCTCTCCTGCGGCGACACCACCGAAGGAAAAAGGCTCTGGCAATTGCGCCTCAAAGGGCCGTTCACCGCCAGCCCCGTGGCCACCGCGAAACACCTCTACCTGGTGAACGAAAAAGGCTTGGTCCAGGTGGTCGACCCCGACAAACCCGAGGGTGAGGTCGTCGGCGAACTCGACCTCCAAGCCACCATCCTTTGCACGCCGTCCATTGCCGGCAACGCGCTCTATCTCCGCGGCGACGGCGCCCTTTGGAAGATTGGCCACGCCGCGGGCAAGCTGCTTTAACTCCACCTTCGATTCCCGCTCGGATTGGGATTGGTTCCACCCGGACGCCCCGGCGCAGCCTGCCAAACTTTGTCTTCCAAACCGCCGTCCTCGCGACGGTGGCGGCATCCCTCCCCCCGGCCGCGTCGGCCCAGCCGGTTTGCCGAAGGGTCGCCGGGCGGGGGGATTCTTCCCGCCAGTGAATGGGGGGGAGGGCCCAGTCGTCGGGGGTTGGGAATGTTTTGATTGGCGCCGACGATGCTCTGACGCGGGCGCCCTCCTCCGAGCGGTTTGGTTCCGAAGTCCTGCCTGTGAATGGAGGGGAGGCCCGAACCGTCTGTGGGTGGGAATGTTTTGATTGGCGGAAGTGTTTGGATTGGTGGAAATTTGGGACTCGAATGAAGGATTTGATCTTGGAGGCGGCGGGGCAGGGGGCGCGGGCGGGGATTCTGGGATGAATTCGCGGAGCACATGGCGGTTGTTGTTGGCGGCGCTCGGGCTGTTCGGGTTCATTTATTTCTTCGAGCGCCCGGCGCGGGACTCGGCGGGCGCAGGGAAGCCAAGGATTTTCGCAAGGCTGGATCCCGCCGCGGTCACGGGCGTGGACATCCAAATGTCCAACCAAGTGATCCGGGCCGGGCGGACCAACGACGGTTGGAGGTTGACGACCCCCAATTATCCGGCCCAAGGCACGCCAATTGAGTCGTTCGTGGCGGGGGTGGCGGAGCTGCGCAAGCAGGAGGTGATCACCGCGGCGGAGGTCTCCTCGCAGCCCGGGAAGCTGAAGGATTTCGGGCTCGATCCCCCCGCGGCCATCTTCACCGTCAGCCAGGGGTCAAACCGCTTTTTTCTCCATCTCGGCGCAAGGACACCCCTCGTGGACCAGCTCTACGCCCAAGTCCCGGGGTCCGGGGAGGTGCTCGTCACGGACGCGGGCATCTTGAAGTCGATCCCCGGGTCGGTGAACGAATGGCGGAGCCCGCTGTTGCTGCATCTGGGGGGAAGGCGGTTCGACCATGTGCAAATCCGGGCGGGCCAACGGGTGATGGAATTCGCCCGGGAGGGCACCAACCAAGCCTGGCGCTTCAGCAAGCCGACCCCCGCGCGCGCGAACAGCCAGCGCATCGAGGAGTTGCTTCGGCAGTTCACCTCCGCGCGGGTGACGGAGTTTGTCACGGACTCGCCGGCGGCGGATCTCGAGCGGTTCGGGCTCCAGACGCCGGAGCTGGAGTTGGTCTTCGCGCTCGACACCAACCGGGTCGCGGCCCTGGAGTTCGGGGGAAGCCCCACCAACGACCCGGCCAGCGTCTATGTCCGGCGGCCAACAACGACGAATGTCGTCTTGGCCCCGAAGGAGCTGCTGGACGCGGTGAGCCTCCCTTACAAAGCGTATCATGACCCAAGGCTCCTCTCGATCGAGGCAGGCCAGGTGGCGGAGGCGCGGGTCAACGGGACGAATGGATTTGCGCTGGCCCGCCAGACGAACGGGACGTGGCTGGTGACCGAGCCGGCGGTGATGGCGGCGGACCCGGAATTGGTCCGTATTTTCCTCACGAACCTGCTTCAAATGGAGATCGTCGACTTCGCGAAGGACGTCCCGACCGAGGCGGACCTGAAGCAGTTTGGCTTGGAGGAGCCAAGGCACACCGTGGCCCTGTTCGTGACGCGGACCAACGCGACCGGAGTGGCGACCAACGCGCTGGAGACCCAGGTCGATTTTGGGGCCAACAAATCCGAGGACACCGTGTATGCCCGCCGGAACGACGAAATCCCAGTGTATGTCACGCACTACGGGGATTTGTGGCTCCTGCCGAAGGCCGCCTGGCAGTTGCGCCACCGCCAGATCTTCGATTTCGCGCCGACAAATGTGGCGGGCTGCGTGCTCGCGTGGCGCGGGCAGACCAACCGGGTCGCCCGCCAGCCTCAGGGCTGGGTGGCCGACCCCGTGCAGAATGCGGCGTT
>CAZSXX010000344.1:0-4937 GCA_964611245.1 uncultured Verrucomicrobiota bacterium
GCATGTTCCTCAAGCCGTTGCCACGGCCGCATTCAATTGCCCGCGCCGTCGCGTCCGGCGGCAATCCACTCCCATCGTCCTCCACCACCACGCGGAACCAACCCCCGCCAAGCTCCAGAGCGAGCCGCACCCGGCGGGCGGAGGCGTGCCGCACGACATTGCGCAACGATTCCTTGACCGCCAAGAGGACGGCCTTGCGCGCGGAGGCTGGGACCGGCGCGTTGGGAAGTTCGGCGGGCATGTCCAGGACGATCTCCAGGCCCGTCGGCGAAATGAATTCATGCGCAAATTGGGAGAGGTAGGCGGCGAGATCGCGGAGGGAGTCGCGCTCCGGATGGACGGTCCAGACGAGACTGTCCAGGCTTTGCGCCGTCTCGCGCGCCAAAATGGCGACACGGGCGGCCTGGCTGGGATCCCGGGACGTGAGTTCGCCCAAGAGCGATATCTGGGCGAGGCGTGAGCCGAGGTCGTCGTGCAGATCCTTCGCGAGGCTTTCGCGCTCCCGGGCGAGGGTGGCGGCATTCTCGGCGCGAGCGATCCGCCGGAGTTGGGCAAGGCGCCAGCGAACCGCCGCGAGCAGCGCGAGCGCGAGCGCCAATGCGCCGCCCCACTGGAACAGCCATGTCTGCCAGAAGAACGGGGCGATGACAAAGGGAGCGGCGGCGCTGGCCTCCTCCCAACGGCTGAAGCGTCCGCGGGCCTGCGCCTCGAACCGATATGCCCCCGGCTTCAGGTTCGCGTAAAGAGCCACGCGCCGCGGCCCCGCCTCGATCCAATCCTCCTCATGGCCTTGCAACCGATAACGGAACTGGAGCCGGAGCGGAGCGGCATAATCCAACGCGGTGAATTCAATGGACAAGGAGCGGCCCGCGCCGGCGCGAAGCGCAAGCGGCCCGTTTGGCGCCCAAGGCTTGGAGTCCATGAAATGATGGACCCAATCGCCGGCGCGCAACGCCTCCAAGAACACGCGGGGAGCCTTCCGTTCCGGCAAGGGCAGCGTCGGATCAATCATGGCCAACCCCTGCGGCGTCGCGAACCAAAGGCGGCCGTCCGGCGTCGCGCAGGCGCCCGATTGATGGCCGGAGGTCGTTTGGCCCGCGATCAAACCATCCACGCTGTCGAGCAAGATTGGGTTCAACACCGGATTGGCCTCCGCGCGGATGGCGGCCAAGTCGTCCCGGCTGAGCCGACCGATGCCTTCGTCGCAACCGAACCACAAATTGCCCGCCCGGTCCTGGAGCAACTGCCGGATGTCCTCCCCGGGCAGGCCGTGCTCGCCAGCCACGGACCGCCAGCGCCCGGAGGGGGTGTCGAAACGGCTGAGGCCCCGCGCGGTTCCCGCCCAAAGGTCATTGCTGGCATCCCTCAACAGGCAGTGAACCTGATTGGCGGCGAGGCCGTGGGATTCGTCGAACACAGTTGGCACTCCCGCCCGCAGGCGCAGCACACCGCCACCCCAGGTTCCCAGCCAGACAGTCCCGTCATCGGTCTCGGCGAAAGCCCGCACATCGGGGTGAGGCAGGCGGAGATTCACCGGGAACGGCGCCGAGGCAATCCGTTCCGGCGGCGCTTCGGAGAGAGGCCGCCATGGATCACCCGGCAAGGACGACGGCCTCCAGCGGTCACCCGCGAAAGAATCCCAATATGGGCCGGCGATATGGCTCGTTTCCGTCGGCGTAATCTGCCAACGGCTGGCCCGTTTCCGATGGACGTGGACACCCAGTTGCCCTCCCTGCGGGAACACCGTCGGCAAATAGTTCGTCAGGAGGCAGGCCACGCCGCGCACGCCGCCCATCCAAAGGCGCGCCTGGGAGTCCTCGGCGATGAAACTGGAGACGCGGATCCCGGATTCCACATTCAGGCGTCGATAGCCGGTTTCCGTGGGCTCCCACCAGAGGATCTGCGGGTCCGCCACTCCGGTGCGCGCCACCCAGAGGTCGCCCCCGTTCTCCTCGTGGATGGTTTCGGCGCTGATCGTGCTGAATGGAATCTCCGCGATGGGGGCCTCGAACTGGCCGTCCCGCCAGCGCGCCACCCCGCGCTGGGTGGCGACCCAAACTCCTCCACCGCGCTCGGCGCACACCGACGCGACGCTGTTATTGGGCAGGCCATCGGACGTGGTCAACAGGCGGACGGCCGCGGGGGACAACTTCCGCAACCCGGAATAACGCGTGGCCAACCACAAGCCGCCGGAGAGGGCGGGCAGCACATCGGTGACATATGCATCCGTGAGCGGGGTCGACGTGTCCAACGCCTCCACCTGATCCCCACTTAAGCTTAAGCGAAACAACCTGCCCGCCCGCACCGCCCACACAGCGCCGCGCGAATCCTCGATCAATTGGCGGCACCTTCGGTCCCCGCCGTCCGGTGGCCATGGCAGCGTGGCCCAGCCGTTGGCATCCCGCCGAAACGCCGCGTATTCTCCGCCCAGCCAGAGGGTCCCGTCCCGCGTCCGCAGCATCCGTTGAATTTCCTTTCCATGAAGGTCGTCGATCGGTCCGCCGGGGCGCCAAACAAAACGAAATTCGCCCGTTCCTTTGCCGAATCGCTGCAACCCGCCAGGCGAACCCACCCACAGGCCGCCGTAGCCAGCTTCGGCCACACAAAAAATATTATTCACCACCTGGGACTCCGCCACCGTCGGGAAAATGGTTTCCCCGTACGGAAACGAGCGAATGCCATTTGGCGAAAAGCGGCTGACGCCACGCTGCGTCGCCAGCCAAAGCCCGCCGTCGGGCTCTGGAAGGATTTGATTCACCTGATTGTGCGCCAGCCCATCGGCCACGGTGAACTTCGTGAACTCGCCCCCACTTTTCCGATAGAGCCCCCGCTTGGTCGCAATCCATAGGTTGCCCTCCTTATCCTCAGCCAAGTCGATGACCGCGTCGCTCGTGAAGCCCGGCGTCCTGCGATCAAACACGGTGAACTTCAGCCCGTCGAAACGGGCGAGCCCATTTCGCGTGCCGACCCAAAGCCAGCCGTCCCGGGTCAGCAGCAAACGCTCCGCCGCGTTGTCCGGCAGGCCGTCGTCACGGTTCCACGCCTGCAATTGATATTCCTGCGCGCGAAAACGGGTGGCGCCGAGGGCGGAGATGGCGGCGAACGACGCGAGCAGCCAAATCAGCGGCCGTCGGAAAGTTGAAATCAGCGCAAGCATGCTCGCGGAGGTGCGCGGAAGGTTTACTTGATCAACGGCCCGTTGCAAAGGATCCGCTGGATCGCCCCCCCGGCCCAGCAATCCACCGAAGGCGCCCGCCGTTCCGGAAGCAACCGGCGGTTCCCGCGTGGGAAGGGGAGCAGTGGATGGCCGCCGGATGGCCCGGTTCCCCAACCGCTCCGCATTCCGGCTTGGAGGATTGGCCGCCCGGATCCACCGCTTTCCGTGCGTCCCGCACAAAGGTTCCACCGCCGCGACGGGAATTGCCGTGAATGGCCCTCCAGAAAACTGTGGGGCTGGCGGCTGGACAGGGTCGCCCGCCGCCTGTCGATCACCCTCCGATCAGTTCCCGCATGGGTTGCCAGCCGTCGACGAGGTAGTGGGGGCGGCCCGCGAGGTCCGGCAGGGTGACTTGGTTTGGGTCCAGGCCGAGCTGATGGTAAAGCGTGGCGAAGACTTCGCCGAAATGCACGGCGCGCTCCACGATTTCCCCGCCCAACCGGTCGGTCGCGCCGATCACCTGGCCCGTTTTCATTCCGCCCCCGGCCAGCAGCGCGCAGCCGACCTGCGGCCAATGGTCGCGCCCGGCGTCTTTGTTGATCTGCGGCGTCCGCCCAAACTCGCCCCACGCCACGACCGCGACGTCCTTGTCCATCCCGCGCTCGTGCAGATCCTCGACCAGCGCGCTCATCGCCTGGTCGAACAACGGGAGGTGGGTCAGCAATTCGCTGTGGTTGTCGCTGTGGAAATCCCAGCGGCCGAAATTCAGCGTCACGCAGCGCGCCCCGGCCTCGACCAACCGCCGCGCGATCAGGAAGTGCTCGCAGTTGCGCGGGGCCCCGTCGCCGTAATTGTTCGCGTCGCCCTTGCCGTAACGCTCGCGGACCGCCGCGGGTTCCCGGCTCAGGTCGAGGGCCTCCAACAGCTTGCTGGAGGTCAGGATGTTGAAGGCTTGCTGCCGGTAGGAGTCCAGCTCCCCGACCACGCCGCTTTGGTCCAGGTTGCGGCGGAACTCATCGAAGCCCCGCAGCAAGGCCTTGCGGTCGTCCAGTCGGTCGAGGGTCACCCCGTTGAGTTTCAGGTCGTCCAAACCGGGCCCGCTCGGACGAAACGCGCCATGCCGCGCGCCGAGGAATCCGGGATGGCCCGGAGAGCCATACGGCGGATGGCCCGCTTTGGGCGCCATCCCAACAAAGGGGGGGATCGAAGGCTCGGACGCGCCTTGCAGCTTCGAGAGCGTGGATCCCATTGAGGGCCACCCGCCCGGCGGTTGCCCCGGCACGGCACGGCCCGTGTAGCAAATGAACGAGTCGTGGTCGCCGTTGGGGGAGCCGTGCATGGTGCGGATCGGCACGAGCTTGTCCATGATCTTGGCGCAACGGGGCATGTGCTCGGAAATCTGGATGCCGGGGACGTTCGTGCGCGTGGGGCGGTGCGGCCCGCGGATCTCCGACGGCGCGTCCATCTTCAGGTCGAACATGTCCTGGTGCGGCGGCGCGCCGACCAGGTAAATCATGATCACCGCCTTGTGGGACTTGCGGATTCCCGCGAGCTCCTCCGCGCGCAGCAGTTGAGGAAGCGAGAGCCCGCCAAGGGAAAGGCCCCCGATTTTCAAGAAATCCCGACGCGACACCCCGTCGCAAAGACGCCCACCGGATTTCCCGAAGATTTTCAACATGTGAGGCCCCCAACTCATACCCGGCGCGGCCCCCAAAAACAACCTGTTTCGCGGACCGCCCAGCCGCGCGAAAAATGCCGAAACCGGCGTTGCCATTTCCCG
>CAZSXX010000345.1:0-4905 GCA_964611245.1 uncultured Verrucomicrobiota bacterium
CCGACCACGTTGCAGATGGCCAGGACCGGGTGCCCCCGCCGCCTCGACTCCCGCAGCCCGGCCAGCGTGTCCGCCGTTTCGCCCGACTGCGTGATCGCCAGCACCAGCGTGTTCTTCTCGATCGGCGCGTTGCGGTAGCGGAACTCGCTGGCGTATTCCACCTCCGTGGGGATGTGCGCGAACTCCTCGAACAGATACTCCCCGATCAGCGCGGCGTGCCAGGACGTCCCGCACGCGGTGATCACGATCTGGTCCACCGCCCGCAGCTCCGCGATGCTCAGGTTCAACCCGCCAAATTTCGCCGTCCCCTCGTCCTTGTCCAGGCGGCCCCGCATCGCGTTCTGCACCGTCCGCCCCTGCTCAAAAATCTCCTTGAGCATGTAATGCGCGTAGTCGCCCCGCTCGCTCTCCTCCGCCGTGAACTCGATCTGGCTGATCTTCACGCTCGCCGTCTCGCTCCCCATGCTTTGCACCTCGAACCGGTCCGCCGTCAGCGTGATCACGTCGTGGTCGTTCAGGTAAATGACCTGCCGGGTGTGGGCCACCACCGCGCTCGTGTCGCTCGTCAAAAAATTCTCCCCCTCCCCCACGCCCACGATCAAGGGCGAGCCGCGCCGCGCCCCCACCATCACCCCCGGGTGGTCCGCGCTGATTACCCCAATCCCATAGGTGCCGATGACCTCCCGCAGCGCCTCCCGGACCGCCCGCGCGAGCGGATGCACTCCATCCTCCCCCGGCTGGTTCTTGAGCCTCTCCAGATGCTCCCCAATCAAATGCGCGAGGACCTCGGTGTCGGTCGCCGATTTGAACGCGTGGCCCGCCGCCCGCAGCCGGTCCTTGATCCGGTCATAATTCTCGATCACCCCATTGTGGACCAAAAAAACGCGGCCCGATTGGTCGGAGTGCGGGTGGGAATTCTCGTCCGTGGGCGGGCCGTGCGTGGCCCACCGGGTGTGCCCGATGCCCATCGCCCCCGGGATCGGGCTGTCGGTCAACAGCCGCGCCAGCCCTTCGTCAATCCGCCCCTTTTTCTTCCGCGCCTCGATGCCCTCCCCCCTGAGGATGGCCAGCCCCGCGCTGTCATAACCGCGGTACTCCAAACGGCGCAGGCCCTCCAGGATGATCCCCGAGGCCTGCCGTTTCCCAATGTAGCCGACGATGCCGCACATGCGGCCTCAATTTTGCGCGGCCACGCGGAAGCGGCAAGACATTACCGCAGCCCGAAAAACGCCAGCGCGTTCTCCCGGAATATCCTCCGGGCGAGCCGCTCCGCGTCGGCGCGGAGAAAATATCCAGCCGCCACCTTTTCCTCCAAGACCTCCGAAATCAGCCGCCGCGCCACCTGGAACGCGCCAAAGGTCTCCTCCACATGCCAGTTGTCCCCGCCCAGCATCATCCGCGACTCATCCGGCAGGCACTCGATCGCCTCATGCAGCGCCAGCTTGAAATGCGACGGGCTCAGCAGGAATGACCACGTCAGGTCGATCCAGATGTTCCGATAGACAAACGCCATCCCGAGCAGGTCGCGGCTCCAGGGATACGCCAAATGCATCAGCAGGAACCGCGTGCGCGGATGCCGCTCGATCAGCCCCGCCGCGCGCAGCGGATGGGATCCCCGGATGATCGCCGTGCCAAGGTGCATCTGCACCGGCAGGCCATGCTCCGCCGCCAGCCCGCAAAAACGGTCCACCACAAAATCGCTGAACGCCTTCCGCTCCAGGGCCGAGGGCGCGGTCTTTCCCCACGCCTGCCGCGCCAGCGCCTCGTCCGGCTCGTCAAACGAGATGTCCCGGTCGTACGCGAGGGCGTTCTTGAGCGCCACCTGGCGCCGTGACGGCATACCCTTCACGACCGATTCCAGGGCCGCCATGTACTCGCCAAAAGAGCCCGCGACAATCCCCAGCCGCCGCAGCAGGTCGTGCGCGCTGTTGCCATTGTGGTCCCGCGATTCCGCGTGCCAGCCGCACGCGAACGCGTTGATCCGCACCACCGAATCATAATTCTCCCCCAGCGCGGCGCTCGCGTCCAAAAGCGGGTCCGCGTAGGGATCGGTGATCACCCGCTCGATCCGGGCCCGCCGCAGGACTTCCCCAACCCACGTCGGATCCCGGCGCCGTTCTTGGACCGCGCGGTCGAGCCCCTCCCAGTTCCCCCGCGTCACCGCCGCCTCCGGAAGCTCGTAGAGTTCGGCCAGCGCCTGGACCAGATTCCGCACAAACGAATTCGAGCCGCTGCCCTCCACGTACGGCGCAATCGCGTCCCAAGTCGTCGGCCCGCAACCCTCCAGCATCGGATCGGCCTCCCGCGTCTCCGTCGGCAACGGATACGGCCGCGCCTGCGTCCACCCCGCGTAGCTCTGCTGGAAAAGCTGCAGCAGGTTCACCTCCCGGCTCAGCAGCATCTCCGGGATGTGGTGCTCGTGCACGTCAACGGCCGGAATCGCGTCGATGAACTGGCGGAGGGATTGGACCATAAAAATATTTCGCGCCCTACCGTTCGTCCCCCAGCGGATGCTTGCGGCTCTCAAGGGGCAGCTCCACGCGCCTCCCGGCCAAATGGGAGGTGTAGGCGGCCATCGCCATCTCGACCGCCTTCGCTCCATTGGCGCCGCTGCAAATCGGCTCGCGGCCCTCCTCAATCGCCTTCAGCCAGTCCACCGCCACCCGCCGGTTGGCGGCGGGGAAACCCCTGGCCTCAGCCGCCACCGGCGCGAAGTCCACCCATTGTTCCCCCGCCTGCAATTTCACATCCGGGTCGATGTCCATCAGGATGCGCGCCGTCCCCTTTGATCCGACCAAGTCCAGCCGCCATCGGCCCACCCGTTCCCGCAGCCGCGCGCGCGACGTGAACGTCCCCGTCACCCCGCCCTCGAACTCAAACAGCGCCGCGATCTCATCCCCCAGGATCGGCCCAATCTTCTCCGTGGCCCGCCTCCGGTCGGCCCGCGCGGCCAGGCGGCCCTGCCACCAAACCGTGGCCGAACAGCGCCTCGCCTCGCCCGCGAACAATCGCATCAAGTCAAAAAGGTGCGTCCCCAAAACCATCATGTCCTCGCCCCCGGCCCGCGCGTCCTGCTTCCCGAAGGCCTGCATCTGCACCAGCTCGCCGATCAGCCCGCCCGCGATCTCCCGCCGCAGCTTCTCCACGTTCGGCGCCATCCGCATCTGGTGCGCCACCGCGATCCTCAGGCGTTTCCTCGCCGCCAGCTCCAAAAGTTGGTCCGCCTCCGCCGGCGTGTTCGTGAACGGCTTTTCGCAGATCAAATGCGCCCCGGCCTCCAGCGCGGCCTTCGCCATCTCGAAATGCCCTTCGCTCCAGCGCGGCGCCACCGAGACAAGGTTCGGCTTCTCCGCCGCCAGCATCTCCCGGAAGTCCGCGTGGCCCCTGGCCGCGCCGCTGGCCCGCACCGCCCTTTCCCGGCCCGCCGCGTCCGGATCGGCCACCGCCACCGTTTCCACGCCGGGCAGCCCCTTGAAAATCGTGTCCAGCCCGTGCCCGTAATTGCCCGCCCCGGTGTGCCCAATGATGGCGGCCTTCAGCCCGGACCCCGCCCCGCCCAAGAGTGGCGGCGCGAAGGCGGCAAGGCATGCCATCGAGGCAATGAAATCCCGGCGCGGCGCGGTGCGGTTCATTTGCCGCCCAGTGTGCGGCCGAACCGCCCCGAAAACAAGCGCCGCGGCCACGCGCTTTTGATTTGGCCCCGGGGCCTCGCGCCCCGACACTCCCCGGCATGTGGACGCGCGCTCTGGTTTTCCTGTGTGGGCAATCGCCCGCGTTGCGGCGCGCGCTCTGGCGCTGGTGGTACAACAAGCTGGCCCGGCGCATCGGCCACTCGGGCTGGACCTTCATGAACTACGGCTTCCAGCCCTCCGGCCCCACGCCGCCACTCCCCCTGCTCCCTGAGGATGAGCCCGATCGATTCTGCGTCCAATTGTACGAGCGCGTGACCGCCTCCGTGGACCTCACCGGCGCGCACGTCGTCGAAGTCGGCTCCGGGCGCGGCGGAGGCGCCAGTTACCTCGCCCGCCGCCGCGGCCCGGCCACAGTCCTAGGTCTCGATTATTCCAGCGAGGCGGTCGCCTTCTGCGCCACCCGCCACGCCGCCGTGCGCAATCTCCGTTTCCAACGTGGGGACGCCGAAAATCTTCCGCTGGAATCCGGCGTCGCCAACGCCGTCGTGAACGTGGAAAGCAGCCACTGCTACGGCGACGTCCCCCGCTTTTTCAACGAAGCCTCCCGGATTCTCGCCCCGGATGGGCGCTTTCTCTTCGCCGACCTGCGCGATCCTGCGGAAATGGTGGCCTTGCGCGAACAGCTTCAGGCCGCCAGCGGCTTGGAAATTATCGAGGAGGAGGACATCACCGCCGGAGTCTCCGCCGCGCTCGAGGCGGACGACGCCCGCAAACGCGGGCTCATCGACACGATCGTCCCGCCGCCCCTCCGGCCGCTCTTCAGTGAGTTCGCGGGCCTCTCCGGCACCCCCATCTCCAGGAACCTCAAAGCCCGCTCGCTCGTCTATCATCGCTTCGTCGCCCGCCGCGCCTGATCCATTCCCCGCCCGCGCGCGAGGCTTGTTGAACCCGCCCCAATCCGCTACTTTTCCCGGAGCCTCCCGATGAAATTTGATCTGAGAGCATGGTCGGCCACCGCGTTCCTGTTCGTCCTGGCGTCCGCCGAATTCGTCGCGGCGCGCGGGGCGGACCTTCAGGCGGCGGCGTCTGGCCACTGGTCCTTCCAGCCCCTGCGCCCTCCCGCCGCGGGGCCGGCCCGGGGCAAATCCCCCATCGATTTCCTCCTCCGCCAACGCCTCGCCGCCCTCGGCCTTAAGCCTTCCCCCGAGGCGGACCGCGAGACCCTGATCCGGCGCGCCAGTTTTATTCTGACCGGCCTCCCGCCCACTCCCGA
>CAZSXX010000346.1:0-4851 GCA_964611245.1 uncultured Verrucomicrobiota bacterium
AGGGGTCAACGGACGCGGACCTGCACGACGGCCCGGCGGGGTGGCCTGGGCAGGAGCACGTTGAGGTTCACGCGCCCGCCTTTTTCAACGGAGTTGAGGAGGCGCGCGGCGACGGTGACGTCGGGCAGGGCGACGTTGTTGACCGCCTCGAGGACATAGCCGCGCTTCAAGCCCGCGCCATCCGCCGGGCTGCCTTTCTCGACGGAGGTGACCACAATCCCCTCGATGGCGCCCAGCCCGAGGCGGGTCGCGATTTCGGGGGTCATATCCTGGACGGCGCAGCCGAGTTTCCGTTCGACGAGCGCGGAATTGAAGAAAGTGGTCTCGGGGACGAGCTTGACGGACACATTTCGGGTGGAGCCATTTCTGTTGATGGAAAAGGCGACGGTTGGGCGGGAGCCGCCGGAGATGAGCTCGCGATTGATCGCCATGATGTTTTTGGCGGGCTTGCCGTTGACGTTGAGGACGACATCGCCGGGGCGCAGGCCCCCTGATTGGGCGGGGCTGCCCGGCTCGACGGCGCGCACGGTGATGACATTGGTGGAGGCGGCGAAGCGGGCGCCAAACCAGAGGGACTTGAGGGCTTCGGGGGTGAACAAATCGCCGAGGGCCTCGGAGACGCGCTTGATGGGGATGGCGAAGCCGATGCCCTGGCCTTCGCGGTAGATGGCCACGTTGAGCCCGATCAGTTCGCCCTTCAGATTGACGAGGGGCCCGCCGCTGTTGCCGGGGTTGATGGCGGCGTCGGTTTGCAGCCAGTCATCCATGTCCATGGGGTCGTCGGTGGGGGTGGCGCGGCGGGTTTTTGAGCTGAGGATGCCCTTGCTGACGGAGCCGCCGAGGCCGAATGGGTTGCCGAGGGCGATGACTGTTTCGCCCAGGAGCAGGTCGTTGTCGGCGGCGAGTTTGACAGGCTTGAATTGGTCGCCGGGTTCGCCGTTGATTTTCAGGAGCGCGACGTCGCTGCGGCGGGCGCCGGCGAGGACTTCGGCGGGGAGGACCCGGCCATCGGCGAGCTTCACGGTGATTTCGTTGGCGTTTTCAACGACATGGACATTGGTCAGCACGTAGCCTTCCTCGTCGATGATCACGCCGGAGCCGGCGCTGAGCTGCGGGGGCAAATTTTGATAGAAGGGAGCCCAGTTGTCGCGCCACCAGTCGTAAAAGTAACCGCGCCGCTGGACCATGGTGCGGGCGCTGATGTTGACGACGCTGGGCATGGCCGCCTCGACCGCGATGACCGTCGCGTCGCGGCGGATGTCCGGCGGCTCGGCCGCGGGCAGCGAGCAGGTTGGCAGCAAGAGCGCGGCGGCCAATGCGCCCAGTCTCAAAACGTTCCACATCGCCATCGAAGTAAAATCAAATCCTTGACTTTGCAAGCGTGTCCTTGGCAAAGGTGCGGCCCAATGGGCCTGCTCGACCCTCATTTTTATGAAGAATTTCGCGCGCGCGCCCATGCCCGATCCACCCTCGGCGAGGGGCGGGGGGAGGGGCCGCCGGAGCGGACATTGCAGCAGGTTTGGTTTCACCAGCGGCTGCTGCGGGACGAGCTGCGGGCGGTGGATGGGCGGCGCATCCGCGTGGTGCATCCCGGTTTTTGGAACAGAGAGGCGGGCCCGGATTTTTGCGGGGCGGTGATCCAGTTCGAGGATGAAACGGCGGTGGAGGGGGACATTGAGATCGATTTGGCGGCCAGCGGGTGGAGGGGGCATGGGCATGAGGGCAACGCCGCGTACCGGAATGTGATCCTGCATGTGTTGTGGGACGCGCCCCAGGGTGGGGAATTCCCGCTGCCCCGGCTGGCGCTCAAGGATTTTCTGGACGCGCCGCTGGCGGAGCTGGAGCGGTGGCTGGTGTGCGAGCCGGCGCCGGTTCCGGGGGCGCTGCGGGGCCAATGCGCGGGTCCGCTGCGGGATTTGGACGGGGCGGTGGCGGAGGAGTTGCTTGGGCAGGCGGCGCGGGTGCGGTTGGGGCGCAAAGCGGCGGTGATCGAGGCGAGGGCCCGGCAGCGGGGCTGGGAGCAGGCGTTGTGGGAGGAATTGCTGGCCGCGCTGGGCTACAAACACAATTCGTGGCCGATGCGGCGGGTGGCGGAACTGGCGCCGTTCAGCGAATCGGGGAAGGGCTCGGCGGAGATGGTGGAGGCCCGCTTTCTCGGTTTGGGGAGCCTGCTGCCCCGCGAGATCGACGGGACGAAGACAGAGGGCGACCGGCATGCCCGGAAGTTGTGGGACCATTGGTGGCGGCAGGCGGAGGGGCTGAACCCGGCGCCAAAATCGGCCTGGCGATTCGCGGGGCTGCGGCCGGCGAACCATCCCGCGCGGCGGCTGGCGCTGGCCGCGCGATGGGCGGCCGAGGGCCGCCTGCCGCAGCGGTGCGAGGAATGGGCGCTGCGGGCGATTGAGGCGGAGGGACTGGAGGAATCGCTGGCGACGGTTTTGGCGGTGGAGCCGGGGGAGTTTTGGAGCCGCCACTGGACCTTCCGGTCGAAGGCGATGGCGGCGGAGCAACCGTTGTTGGGCGCGGCGCGCGCGACGGACCTGGCGATCAATGTGATCCTACCCTGGCTGTGGGTGCGCGCGGTGGCGGGGCGGAACGAAGCATTGCGGGCGGAGACTGAGCGGCGATACGCAAGGTGGCCGCCGGCGCAGGACAACGCGGTGTTGAAGCTGGCGCGGCAGCGGCTTTTTGGAGGGCGGCTCCGGGTTCAAAGCGCGGCCCACCAGCAGGGGTTGCTGCAGATCGTGCGCGATTTCTGCGACCATTCCAACGCGGCTTGCGACCATTGCCGCTTTCCGGAATTGGTCCGCGCCATCCCGCGCGGAGGGGCATGAAATTCCTGACGCGCACGATTGAATCGCTGGTTTACCCGGTGGGTTTCACGTGGCTGGCGCTCCTCGTCGCGACGATTGTTTTCCACCGCAGGAAACAGCGGGGCCCGGCGCTTTTTTGCGGGATTCTGTGCGTTTTCCTGTACGTGACGGGGGCGACGCCGTTGCCCGAATATTTGCTGGCGAGCCTGGAGAGGCCGCACCGCGAGGCCACCGTGGCGCATGCGGCGGCCGCGGATGCGGTGATCGTCCTGGGCGGGTTCATGAACCCCTCCGCCCACGATTCGTTCAGCTTCAGCGTGACCGCGTCGGCGGACCGAATCATTTCGGGCGTGGAAATGCTCCGGCAGGGCAAGGCCCGGGCGCTGGTCATTGGGGGCGGGCCGTTGCGGCATGAGGGGCGGCCGTCGAGCGAGGGGATCCGCGTGACGCATTTTGTGCGGACGTGGAATGTGGCGCCGGGCGAGGTGTTCGGACTGGAAGCCTGCCTGAACACGCGCGACGAGGCGGTGCGGACGCGCGCATTGATGGACCAGCACCGGTGGACCAATGTGGTCCTCGTCACGTCGGGATTCCACATGTCGCGGGCGCTGGCGACATTCCAGAAAGTGGGGATCACCGCGCGGCCGGTGGCGTGCGATTTTGAGGGCTTGCCGGTGGTGGAGGGGGAGGTTCCGTCGTTTCGGGTGGTTCCGATCATAGACCACATCCGGGCGCTCACCCTCTACCTGCACGAGGTGATTGGGTGGTATTACTACGCCGCGCGGGGCTGGGTTTAGCCAACGGATGCGAGGACTTTTTCGAGGAATTCGCGGTTGGCCCGGGCGTTGGAAGTGGCTTCGGCGGGGGTCTCGCCGGGCAGGGAGCCCTCGAGCATAATTGGGCCATTGAAGCCCGCCGCTTTCAGCTTGGTGAACACGCCCTTGAAATCGACCTGGCCGGAGCCGAGTTGGATCATCACGTCGCCTTTTTGGCGCGCGCAATCCTTGGCGCAGAACCCGGTGATGTGCCGCGCGATGGGCTCGAGTTCCGCGACGGGATCCTTGCCGGTGTAGTGGATGATGTTCCCGGCGTCATACCAAATGCTGAAGTTCGGGTGGTTGATCTTTTCGATCGAGCGCAGGATTTCCTCCGCCGCGCCGCTGCTGCCGCCGTGCGGCTTGAGGACGAGCTTGAGGCCGCGCTCCGTGGCGTAGGCGGCGCCGTCGGACATCAACGCATAGTAGCGGTTGTAATCCTGCGGCTTGTCCACGCCGAAGCTCATCAGCCATTGGAGGCTGAGGGCGTGGGCGTTGTCGATTTGCTGGCGGAGGTCGCGGATCGCGGCGTCGAGCTCCCCGTCGAGCTTGGTCCGGATGGCGCCCATGTTCGCGGTCAGGCCGCGATCAGCGATGCGTTTTTTGAGGGAGGCGAGGTAATCTGGGGTGGCGTCCGCGCCGATGAAGGGCTCCGTTTTGGAGCGGGTGAGCAGCCCGATCACGGGGTAACCCGCGGCCTTGACGCCATCGAGGGCCTCGTCGAAGCCCCATTTGGTCCATGGGCGGTTGAAGCAGCCAATCCGGGAGGGGAGGCCTGGGCCGACGCCGAGGGCGCCGAGGCAAACAGTGGAGGCGGCGGCGGCGCGGAGGAATTGGCGGCGATTCATGGTTTTAGGCGGTTGGGGTTTCTTTTTTGGCGACCTTCAAGTCGAGGTGGAGATCGCGAAGCTGCTTCGGCTCGACCGGAGCGGGGGAATCGGTCATCAGGTCGGTTCCCTTCGCGGTTTTCGGGAAGGCGATGACGTCGCGGATGCTGGGGGTGCCGCAGAGCATGGCGATCATTCGGTCAAACCCAAGGGCGATGCCGCCGTGGGGAGGACAGCCGTATTTGAAGGCCTCGAGCATGTAGCCGAACCGCGCCTCCACCATTTCGGGCGGGATTTGGAGGATTTCCTCGAAGATGGTTTTTTGGACGGCGGGCTGGTGGATGCGGATGGATCCGCCGCCGAGCGCCACGCCGTTGACGACGATGTCGTAATGCT
>CAZSXX010000347.1:0-4839 GCA_964611245.1 uncultured Verrucomicrobiota bacterium
GGTTCGTCCGCGAGAATCAAGTTCGGCCCGTTGGCCAGGGCGCGGGCCACGGCGACGCGCTGCTGCTGGCCGCCGGAGAGCGCCTCGGGCAGGTTGCCGGCACGGTCGGCGACGCCGAGGTAATCGAGCAGTTCGAGCGCGCGACGGCGGGCGACCTTCGGTGACGCGCCGTTGATCTCGAGCGCGACCTGCACATTCCGCAGCGCATTGAGGAAGGGAATGAGGTTCGCCTTTTGGAAGATGAAACCGAGATGCCTCCGGCGGAACGCGCGCAGGTCCACGAGCGCCCGTGGGCCGTCCATGACCGGCACTCCGCCGACGCTGATTTGCCCGGACGTCGGAGGGTTGATGAGGCCGACCGCGGTGAGCAGCGTGGACTTGCCCGCGCCGCTGGGGCCGAGGAGGGCGACCACCTCGCCGCGCGCCACGGTGACCGAAACATCGCGCATGGCGACGACCTCGGTGTTGCCGCCGCCATAGACCTTGGTGAGGTGGCGGGCCTCAATCGCGGGGGCGTCCTCCGTTGGCGCGTTCATCAGGACAAGACCTTGTTGGGTTCCACCCGCAACGCCTTCCAGATGCCGAGCAGGCTCGACGCGACGGAAATGCCCGCAACCACCGCGGCCAGCGCCCACAAGTCGGCTGGAGCGATCAACACCCGGCGCGGGAATCTAGGGAAAATCCAGTCCCCCAGGAAATACGCGATGACGTAGCCGAGGGCGCCCAACAGGAGCGCCTGTTGCAGGACCAGCCCGACGATCATCCCGTTGCGCGCGCCCATGAGCTTGAGCAGGGCGATGTCATGCACCTTGTCGAGCGTGAGCGTGTAGATGATCAGAGCCATGATGATGGTGGAGATGGCGACCAGCAGGACGCGGAACAGGCCAATTTGGCGGCGGGCCTTGTCAATCATCCCCATCACGAGCAGTTCCCGCTGGCCGGCGGCCGTGTGGACCGAGACATCGGGCCAACCCGAAATGGTCGCCGCCACCGCCGCCGGGTCGGCTCCGGGCGACACGCGCACGACAATAGCGCTGACCAGCGCCGGCGCCAGGGCGGGAATGTTGGCCGCGGCACCCGACGCGCGGTCCAACAGCAATGGCGTGACGCGGCCGAGGTCCATGGCCCCCGCCCGACCGCGCCGGGCCGCGCGCTCCAAGCGAAGCGCCTCGCCCGGCAAGTCGAACTGCACGGCCTGGGCATCGCGCACGCTGAAGAAGGCCAAGCCGTCGCCGCCGGAAGACACCATGCCCTTGGTCAGTCCGACGACCTCGTAAAGGTCCTTGCCCAGTTCGAGCGTCTCGCCGAGCGCCAACCCGAGCGACTGGTCGGCGATCATTTCAAAATGTCCCCGCGCCAGGGCGCGGCCCGCGACGAGCGGAAGCCATTGACCTTGGTCCTCCGGCCACGCGAGGCCCTGCACGGCGATGCGCAGGGGCTTCCCGCCGCGCACACGCTGGATGTTGTGAGAGACAAAACCCCGGGCGCCGGCCACCCCCGGAACCGCGAGAAGCCGGTGTTCCAAGTTCGCGGGCACGCGCGAAATTTCGGCGAAAGGACCGCGGGTTCCCCGCTGCACGACCCACAAGTCGGCCCCGACGCCGTCGACCACGACGAGGGCATCATCGATCATCCCGCGATAGATCCCGCTCATCCCCAGCACGACCATCAGCAGCAGGCCGATGCCGACGGCGGTGAGCGTGAAGCGACCCAGGTTGTGGCGAATGTCGTGGGCCGCGAGGTTCATGGAAGCGCCACCCTTTTCCCGTCCGTCAGGACGCTTTTGGGGCCGCGCGGAGTGACCACCATTTCACCCTCCGAGAGGCCGCCGACGACTTCGACCGCCCCGCGTCCGCGCACGCCGAGCGTCACGGCTCGCCAGCGGGCCTTGCCGGCCTCGTTGACGAAGACGCCGGGATTCCGATCGCGCCACCGCAGGACCTCCGCCGGCACGGTGAGCGCCGAGTCCTTCTGGTCCGTCGCGACGAAGACCTCGGCCCGCTGGCCGACGGCCCAGTTGGAAGGAAGCGGCTTCACCGCGACATCCACGAGGAATTCCCGGGTTTCCGGATCCACCTGACGTCCGAGGCGCGCGACCTCACCCGCATAGACTTTCGTTGGCTCGGAGCGGAACACGACGCGGGCGGATTGGCGCGGCAGCAGGCTGGAAACCGCAGTCTCGTCGACCCAGGCGGAAACCCAAATCTCGTTCGTCGAAATGATTTGCAGGATGGCGCCGCCAGGCACCACGACGTCGCCCGGATCGCGGTCGCGCCTGACCACCAGTCCATCGAGCGGACTGACGAGCCGCGTGTCGGCGAGGAGTTCCTGCTGATAGAGCAGCGTTTTCTCCGCCGTGATGGCCTGCCGCTCCGTTTCCGTGATGGCCAGGCGGGCGCGCCTCAAGTCCGCCTCCGCGACGTGCATCGCCTCACGCGATTTGTCGAAGTCCGCCTGCGATATCACCTTGGTCGCAATCAAGTCCGCCACGCGTTGAAAGTCGAGCCGGCTCAACTTCTCCACAGCTTCGGCGCGCGACAGATCAGCGCGCACGCGTTCCACGCCCGCCCGAACGGCATCCAGCGCGGCCCGGGAAATCTCCACTTGCCCCCGCAATTCGCCATCATCGAGCTGAGCGAGCAATTGGCCGACGCGCACCGGATCGTTCTGGTCCACGAGCACTTGCGCGAGCCGGCCCTGGATCTTGGGGCTGAGGGTCGCCTTGACGCGGGCCTCCAGCGTGCCTGTGCCCATCACTTCGGCAACAATGCCCGCCTTCGCCACCGTGTGCGCGACCACCTCGACGGAGGACAGTTTGACGCGGTAAAAGGCGAAGGCGGCGACAGCCGCGGCGAGGAGCCACGGAAGGAATTGGCGCGCGCGAAAACGGATCGTCATATGAGTGAGGCAAAGGGTTCTGGCGTGCTGGCATCCACCGCGCCTCCAAGCCCCCGATCGGCGATGCCCTTGCCCCGGGCGGCCAGGGATTTGGCGACGGCGGCGAGGGTGGCCGGAGGCTTCATCCTTGAACAGTATGCCAGGTTGCGAGCGATGGCGCTCCCCGCGTTTTGCGATTTGTCGCGGCTTTTTTACCCGGCATCCGGCCCGCCGGCCCCCGGGGGGCGGGTTGTGGCGCGGTTTGGCAATCCGGCGGCGCCATTTCATCGCGCCGGCGAGGGGGATGGAGTTTTTGGAGGCCCCCCTCAATCGACGTTCTCATGGGCGAAATCGTGGCGGATGCGGACAAGCCGAAACTGGTCGCCGACGGCCATGAGGGTGTCCCACCAGTCGGCGCCTTGGTAGCGGTACCGGACCTGCAACCCACGGACAGCCTTGGAGGCGAGGAGTTCACGGGCTTCGGCGAGGGTGACGGCCGCGGTGTCCGGGACGTGGCCGCGCGCGGAGTATTTCGGGATGATCTCGGTGACCACGGCGCAGAGCTCGATGTCCCGGAGCAGTTGCCCGACCTGGGCCGCGTCCTGGGTCGCCATGTTGAGGCTGGGCAAGATCAAGGGCGCCTCCTCGGGCGGGGGCGGGATTGGTTCGTCGGCGTTCATGGGGGGGATGGGGTCGGCGGAGCTGCGTCGCGCGGAACTTTCCGGCGCGGAATGACGAGGACGGCGTTGGTGGGCGCGGGGCAGATGTCGTGGCAAATTCCGCATCCGGTGCACGCCGTGGGCAGGACCCTGGGAATCCCCTTCTCCGCCGTCATCGCTCCGGGGACCGGGCAGCGCTCCACGCAGACGGAGCAGAATGAAGTGTAGGCGAGGCAAAAGCGGCCTTGGATGACGGCGACCCGGTCCCGTGGAGCGGGTTGGACTTGAGAGTCCCGTTCGCCGGGCGGCGCGGCATCCGGAGGCCGGGCCCCGTTGGCCGGCCCGCGCAGAGGGCGCCCGAAGAGGGAAAACAACCGGCGCCTGGAAAGGCCCGCGCTCATTCCGTTTTCCCTCCCGGGGAGACCGGCGCGGTTTGGCCGGCGAAGGAGGAGAGAACATGGTGGTCCAACGCCGCGTCCGCCGCGTGGCACTGGGCGCAGGACTGCCGCTCGGGGTGCGGCGTGCGCAGGCCGAACAATGCGCGCGGGCCGTGGCAGCTCAGGCAGTCGCCGCGCATCCTCGTGCCGTGGGGGATTGTTGGCGGGGCGTGCGGTCCCGCGCGCGACCCCTTGAGGGGCGCCTCCGCGCCGGCGAAATGGTTGCCGGCGAGGGGCGCGAGGAGCGCGGGCCCCGCCCCGCCAAGCCCCAAGCCGCCCGCCGCGACATGGCATTGGGAGCAGCTCGAGTAGGCGGCGTGGCTGATCCGGGAGGCGACCTTGTCCTTCACCGCCAAGCCCGGGCCGTGGCAGGCGAGGCAGGCGGCCGAGGAATCCTGCGCGATGGGATGCGGGACCACGGGCGGGGCGCCATCGAACGCGCGGCGGGCGGCGCGCGCCGCGACCGCCATCGCCCGTTGCGCCTCCGTGACATTCGTGGCCATCGCGGGGTCAACGGGGGGTTGGAGAAGGTCGGCCACGTGGCTCCGCCACTGGGCATTGGCGCCGTCCCGCAGCCAATCCTGCTGGGCATACGCGACAGCCGCCGGCGGGATGTCCGATCCGGACAGGGCGCGGCGGTCCGGATCCGGCGCCACGAGGGAGACGGGCTGGTTCATGCTGATCTGCGAACCGGTCTGCCGCAGGCCCATGAAATAGCCGCTGACCGCCACGGTGACCAAGACCGCACCGACGATCCACGCGGCCTTTGGCCCGGATTTTTTTTGAGTTGGGTTCACGCGGCTTTGGCGCGGTCCGCGTCCGGCGCGCCAATCTTGGCGACGGTTGCGGCGCATTTTTTGTAGTCG
>CAZSXX010000348.1:0-4831 GCA_964611245.1 uncultured Verrucomicrobiota bacterium
CGAATCCCACCAATATCTCGACGCCAGCCTTACCGCCGGAATCGCCGCCAACCCCGACCGCCTCAGCGCCTTCCGCATGGGTGGTTACCTCCCGTTCATCTCCGAATTTCCGCTAAACATCCCAGGCTATTATTACCAGGAGCTCACCGCCACTCGCTTCGCCCTGCTCAACGCCCTCTATTCCTTCCCGCTTGAGCCCCGCAAAAACTGGAGCGGCTCCGTTTTCGGCGCCACCGGCGCCGTCGATTACCTCACCTCCCTCGCCCAGCCCGGGTATTGGCACTCCGGCCTCGGCGCCGGCGTCACCTACACCTCCCCCCGGGGCTCCTGGCTCGTCACCCTCATTTACGGCCATGGCTTTGACGCCATCCGCTCGGGCGGCCGCGGCTCAGACCAAGTCGGCTTGGTTCTGCAATACGACTTTGAGGCCTCCAAATCCGCCCGCCGTTTCCGCCCCAACATCAATCCATACGGCTCCCGCGGCGGCGAGCGCATTTTCCGTTAATCCTTCCCCTCCCCGGGCAGGCCCTCCTCGATCGTCCGCTCTTCCTCCAGCTTCGCTTCGAAAAACTCCACGATGTCGTCGATGCTCTGCGTCAAATGCATGAACGGCGGCGGCGGCTCAAATTCAGGGTCGTGCAGCCAATCCGCGATGAACTCAAAATCCGCCCGCGCGATGGCCCCCCGGTCGTACGCCGCGGTGAGGTCCCCCGCCAATCCCCGCAGGTTCAGGTCCGCCGCCGCGTCCATGATCACTCCCCCAAGGTATGTGTCGTCCTTCCCCAGCGTCGCCAGCCCCTGCCGGTAATCCTCCTCCACGCGCGCCGGCTCCACCACTCCCCAGCAGCACAGGAACCCCAACCCCTCCACCGCCGCCTGCCGGTTTGCCTCGGGCGCCTTCCCATCCAGCAGCAGCCCTGTCAGCGCCTCCGGATTGTCCATCCCCACATTCGCCAGCAGCAGCGCTCCGTCCTCTTCGATCATGTCGGCCACCAATGGCGCGAATTCCCCCCCGTTCAGCCCAAAGAGCCTCAACATCGACGGCAGCGCCTTAGTGTCTTCGAAATGCGCCAGCAGGTAGGCCGCCCAATAATAAAGGTTCAGCTCCGGGTCATCCAAAAAGACCTTGGGGTTCCGCGCCGCCACTTCCACCGCCGCCCGCAGCGTCGGCCGAATCTCGTCCTCCATCTCCACCGCCTCCAACAGCAGTTCCTCCGGTATTCCGCCGTGCCACCGGTCCAGCGCCTCCAGCAGTTGTTTCATCTCCATCGCATCAGCGTCCTTTTTGCCGCCGCAACGGAGTGAACTGGCCGTCGCCATCCATGTCCAGCCAAACAGGATTCGCCGCCCCCACCACGCGCGGCTTCCATTCCCGCGACGTCGGCTGGTACGGCTTTGGGATTCGCCAATATGGCGCGCTCACCGGTGGGCCCGACGCCACAGCCAGCAAGTATGCGTCCCTAGGACTCCGCTCGATCCTCCACCGCAGCCGTTTTTTCTCCCCCGCCGCGTGGACTGGCGCAAACCGCTCCTCCCGGATCAATTCACCGTTGGCGAAAAGCTGAACATGGTCCACCGCCGTCCAGCTTGGCCCGCGCACCGTCACCGTCGCTTCGATCTCCGTCAGGTTCGTCGCCAAGTCGCCGGAGGTGAACTTGCCGTTCACCGTCAACTCCGCCAGCAGGCCCATGCTGATCAACACCTGCCCCCGCAAAATGCTTTCGCAGGCCCGGCCCACATCGATCCGCGCCGGATCCCGGTCCTCCACCGCCACATAACTGCGCCCCTGCCCGATGATGTACCGGCTCACGTCATGCCCGTCGCTTGTCCCCAACCCCGTCACCCGCGGCCCGTTGTTCAACACCGCCATCCAATCCCGGAACGTCAGCATCCAGTCCGATTGCATGGCCGAGGAGTTCACAATTTCCATCGCGTCAAAGGTGAACGGCGGCCCCCGCAAGTTCTCCCCCGTCTCCGCGTTGAAGTTCGTCGCCGCGAACGGCTGGAATTGGTTGTGGACGTTGCGCGGATGGTTCAGGATCACCACCCGCACCCCGGGGGTCCCCCTCAATTCCACCATCAGCTCCGGCCAGTCCGCGATCCGGAAATTCGGCGCCTTCGATCCCGGCGTGATCGGGAAAACATTGAAATGCGCGTGGCTCGTCGTCACTTCCGCCCCGGGCACCGGCGTGAAAAAGCGGTCCATTCCCGTCGCCCGCGCCGGCGCCGCCAGGTCGATCACCACGTTGTGGTCCGTCGCGATCGGCAGTTCAATCCCCTCGCCCGCCAGGGTGATCGCCCGCTCCTCCGCGCTCGCGTCCCCATGCCCGCTATAAGTGAAGGTGTGCACATGGGTGTCGCACGCCACCCATCCCGGCGTGCTCACTTCCCGCCGCAGCTCAAACTCCAACCCTGTCGCCGCCCCCCCCGTGATGGTCACCCTTTGCGTGCTCACGCCATATTCGAAACCCCGCCCCGCGTAGACGGTGTAGTCCCCGCGCGGTAAATGCAGCGTCGCCTCCCCCTCGCCCACATACGCCACCCCCGGCCGCACCGCCGCGTTCCGCGCCTCCACCCATGCGGGGAACAGCGACCCATTTTTGTCCACAATGGTCAACCGCGCGGGCAGGGGGCTGGTCCCTTCGCGCACCCGCACCCGCACGCTCCCCTCGCGCAGCGCCTCCCCCAGTGGGCGCGGGTCGATGCGGAAATCCCCAATCTCAATGTCGTCCCGCTCCTTGGGCGCCACGGTCTCCAGGGTGTTCGTCCCCTCCACCAGCCTTCCGGCCGGGATCGCGAACGCGCTAACCAGATCGTCCTCCGACAGGAACAGGTTCGTGAAATTCTGCCCGTTAAGCCTCAGCCGCCACGGGACTTTCACATCCCGCTGCCGCACAAACAGCGTCCATTCGGCCGTGTTCTTGCGCGCCGTGAAATGCCACTTGAAATTCCGGCCCTCGGTCCCCACACCGCGGAATTCCTCCCATTCCGGATCGCCCGCCTCGCCCAAGTGATGCATCCCCGCCTCGGCCGCCCGGCTTTCCAATGCCGTCCACCCCGCCACGCAAAATAGCCAAACAAGAACCGCTCGCATGTCGCCGCCAACTTACCGGAAAATCTCCGTCCCGCGAATCCTTATAACCACGGCTGGATCAGCAGACGCTCCTCGGGCTTCAGGCGGGGCAGCGGGATTTGCCGGGCCAGCGTCCGCGCCAAGTGCGGCTCCCCTCCCTCTCCCACCACCGCCACGTGAACCGCCTGCCAACCCGGCTTCAACGCTCTCCAGTCCAAATTCAGCCCCTCATACATCCCCTTCGCTTCCCCCACCTCGTTCGCCCGCAAATGCGCCAGCGCCAGCGTCGTCCGGAACGCCATCACGTTCGGCTGAGCCGCGTGCAGTTTGAGTGCTGTTTCCTTGGACGCCTCCACCCGCTCGTTCAGCAGCAAATTCAAATACGCCATGTCGTTCAGCGGCGCCGGGTCGTCCGGCCTTCGCGCCGACAAATCCCGCATGATCTCGCGCAGCGTCCGCGTCCCCCCCGTCTGCTCAGCGATCCGGATCAATCCCGTGAACGCCCTGTCCGAGTATTCCGGCGCCGCCGCCAGCCGCTCGTACGCTTTGCGCGCCTCCTCCACCTCCCCGACTTTCTCCGCATATTCCGCGATGTAGAGCAGCGCCTCCGGCTGCGCGGCCACCTCCAGGTGCGCCCGCCGCCAATGCGCGTCCGCGGCCTGCGGCGCCTTCAGCTCCAGGGCCGCCCGCGCCAGGAACACCTCCCGCAACGCCGGCTCAAGCGGGTTCCCCTCTTGTTGCAGTTCCTCCTGCACTTCCCTCCATTTTCCCAACGCCGCCAGCGCGTCCGCCCGCACCAAAAACGCCTCCCGGTTCCCCAAGCTCTCCCCCGCACCCGCCAGCTCCGCCGCCCGCCCGAATTCCCCCTGCCGGTTCAGCCACCGCGCCACCTCCACCCGGTTGCTCAGCGGGCTTCCCGACGCCTCGTTCACGAACGCCGCCACCGCCTGCGCCCGTTCCTGCGGCCGCAATTTCAGCCGCAGTTCCTCCGCCAGCAGCCGGTGCGGCAGCTTCCGCTGGGGATGCTTGAGGATTCCTTCGATCAACCCGGGCAGCGCCTCGTCGGACACCATCCCCGCCCGCGCCAAAACCACCTGCGCGTCCAGCCCCGCCGCGTTCGTCCCCCCGGCCAGCTTCAGCAGCAGCCCCCGCGCCTGCGCCTGGTTGGCGGGATCCCCGGTCGCCACCAGCGCCCGCGCCAGCGTCAATTCCGCGGCCGGGTTCGCCCCAAGTTTCGCCAGCGCCCGGCTGAAAATCAGGGCGTTCGTCCGGTCGCCCGTGAACAGGCAAA
The DNA here is from genome assembly GCA_964611245.1 of uncultured Verrucomicrobiota bacterium. GTDB lineage: Bacteria > Verrucomicrobiota > Verrucomicrobiia > Limisphaerales > SXQI01 > CAZSXX01. The sequence continues at coordinate 4,365 of CAZSXX010000348.1, forward strand.
AATCCGCCGCCAGCCTCAAGTTCTCCGCCTCCTCTGGCCTTTCCCGCGTCAGCGCGAAAACCTCCCCACGAACCGCGCCCGCTTTTCCGAAACGCAATCCCGCCCTGATCAGCTCCCGCCGGTCCTCCTCCGTGGCCAGGCCGCTGGCCCGCAGATTTTCCCAGAACGTCACCGCGTTTGGCTGTCCCGCGATTGTGTAAAGCCGAGCCACCACCCGCATGCTCCGCGCCCCCGTTGGATCCAGGTGGTAGGCCGCCTGGGCCTTCTGCGACGCCTCCGTCCATTCCTGCGCTTCGATCGCCTTCTCCGCCGCCCGGGCCAGTGCGTCCGCCCGCCACGCCCGCGCGGTCCGATAGGCCGGGCGGACCGCCAATGCCGCCGCCGCAATCAGGCACACCACCGCCGCGATCCAAATTTTTCGGCGCGAATTGTCCATCTCAGTTTTCCTCCCGCACAATCCACCGCTC
>CAZSXX010000349.1:0-4802 GCA_964611245.1 uncultured Verrucomicrobiota bacterium
CTGGCCAGGCTCGGATTCGAGCGCATCGAACACGCGGTCGGCGGCTACTCCTATGAGGGCGGCCGCCAGGCGGTGCTGTCGCTGGCGGCGCGCGGCGCCGTGCCCGACGCTTTGTTCTGCGCCAGGTCGATTGTGAACGTCCCGATGTCCCCATCCAGCCCCAGCCCTTTCAGGAACGCATAAGCCATGATCGTCTGTCCCGCCCATCCCGGATGCACCCCATCCTTCCCGGGCACCGCATAGTTCGTCCCATATTTTTCCCGCGCGAAATAATCCTGCGTGAACATCGGCCAAAAAACATCCGCGAATCCCACCCCTTCGGACTCCGCGATCTGCACGCCGATGTTCCGCAGTTCATTGAGGTTCAGGTTCAGTGTCTCCGTGCCCCCCTCTCCGTATTTGGACCACGCCGGCACCTTGCCCACGCACCCCGGCGATCCCTGGATCACCCACGCGCCCGCGTTCTTGAACGCCCGCACGATCATCGTCGAGTTGGTCCGGTACCGGTCCCCAATCGCCGCCTCGTACGGCCGGTAGCCGTGGTCGTTCATCCCATAACACGTCGTCGCGATCGTTGGATTGAACCGCAGGCAATCATTCGTCATCCGCGCCAAAAAGCCCGGCGCCACCTCCCCGCTCCACCCATATTGCCGCACGGTGATGTCCAACTCCGGCACCGCCACCGTCAGGTAGGTCTCCATGATCCGTGAATACATCTTCTGCTCGGTGATCGAGTCCCCGCAGATCGCCAGCCGGTCCCCCTTTTTCAGCGCCAGCCCCTTCGGCTGCGGGGCCTTCAACGGCTGGAATTTCTCGAAGTGCGGGGCGTCCGGTTTCGCTTCGAATTCTTGCGCGGAAAGGGCGCATGCGGCGGCGACGCAAACAAATGCATGGAGGGTGGGGCGCATATTTCCGGACAGTGTGCGCCAATAGCGCAACCCGTCAATCGTTCTCCGAGTGCGCCCCTCCACGGCGACGTCACTCCGGCAGCGGCTTCCCCTTGGTCTCCGGCGCGATCCAGATGATCACCATCCCAACCAGGTAAACCAGGGTCACCACCGCCCCGGCCTCCGCGTAGCTGCCCCCAAAATGTCCCACCAACTGCCCTTGCAACAGCGCCCCCGCCGCCGCGAAGATGCGTCCGAAATTATAACAAAGCCCCTGCGCCGTGGCCCGCACCCGCGTCGGGAACAGCTCCGGCAGGTACAGCGGAAACCATCCGTAAAAGGAGGCGGTGGCGAAGCTCACAAAAAAGCAGAACACCTTGAACGTGGTTCCATATTCCGTGACCCCGCGGAAGAAGACCGCGCAGGTGGTCAACGACGCCAGGCACAGGAGAAAATACGCCACCCGCCGCCCAAGGACCGCGCCAATCAGCGGGGCGATCAGCGAGCCCAGGATCGCTCCAAACGCCTGCAGCATCTGCGCCACCGCCTTCGCCCCAGGGTCCTTCGCCCCCACCAGTTGGTCCGCCCAAATCGGGATCCAAGTCACCGATCCCCACGTTCCGATCAATGCCACCGAAGCGAGCGCGATGCCCAGCCCCACCCGCGGCAGCAGCCCCAGGGAAATGATCTCCCGCACCGGTTGCGCCGCCGTTTTCGCCACCGACTTTTTCCACCGCTCCGATTCCGGCACAAACAGCCGGATCATGAACACCAGCAGGGCAGGGGTGGCGCCCACCAGGAACATCCACCGCCACGACTCCACCGTCACCGGCCACGTTTTCGCCACCACTCCGACCAACAAAAATCCGCAGTTCGCGGCCGCGCCAATCGCCCCGGCCAACATCGGCCGCCATTTCTCCGGCCAGCATTCCATCACCAGCGCCACCCCCAGCGCCCATTCCCCGCCCATCCCCAGCGCCGCCAAAAATCGGAACACCCCAAAATGCCAAGGCTCCGTCGCGAAGTAACCGAACCCCGTGAATATCGAGTAGGTGAGGATGCTCGCGGACAGCGCCCGCACCCGCCCCATCCGGTCCCCCAGCCACCCAAACAGCATCCCCCCCGCCGCAGCTCCGATCAAGAAACACGCCGTGATGATCGACATCCAATGCCCGACATCCTTGTCGGTCCCATTGGGGATCATGCTCAGCAGCCCCGGCCGCGCCACCACCGGAAAAAGGCCGATTTCGAATCCATCGAACAGCCAGCCCAGAAAGGCGGCCAGAAGGACCATCCATTGCCCCCGTGTCAACGGGACGGATTTGGCGGTGGGCGCTTGCATGTGTGCCGCGGATTCTTCCCGAACTGCGCCCCACGGCAAGCCCCGATTCCGGCGCCGGCCCGTTCACTGCCCCGCGCGCCCCGTCACTTCGCCATCGCCACTTCCAGCGTCTCCTCTTTCGGGTGGACCGCGTCCCCCGCGTCCGCGATCGTCTGGCCCGGCGGCGGCGGCACCAACGGCCTTGCCCCCGGCTGCTCCTCCGCGTGCTCCTCCGCCTTGTGGAACTTCACGCTCACAATCTTGCTCACGCCATGCTCCTCCATCGTCACCCCATAAAGCACGTCCGCCATCCCGATCGTCCGCTTGTTGTGCGTGATGATGATGAACTGCGAGTGCGACAGGAACCGCTGCAGGATCCGCACGAACCGGTTGATGTTCGACTCGTCCAGCGGCGCGTCCAATTCGTCCAGCACGCAGAACGGGCTCGGCTTCACCTGGTAAATCGAGAACAGCAGCGCCACCGCCGTCATCGTCTGCTCCCCGCCCGAAAGCAGCGAGATGCTCTGCAATTGCTTGCCCGGCGGCCGCGCCACAATTTCGATCCCGCTCTCCAGCACATCCCCTTCGTCCGTCAGCACCAAGTCCGCCTTCCCGCCCCCGAACACCTCCGTGAACATCGCCCGGAAGTTGTCCCGAATCTTCGTGAACGCATCCAGGAACATCTCCTTGGTCTGGCCGTTGATCTTGTTGATCACATCCATCAACTGGTCCTTTGCCTTCACCAAATCCTCGTTCTGCGCCGTCAGGAAATTGTGCCGCTGCTCCGTCTCCTCATACTCCTCGATCGCCACCAGGTTCACCGGCCCCATGTCGTCGATCCGCCGCTGCATCGCCCCCACCTGCGCCGCCACCGTCTCCCAATCCGTCGCCACCCCCCGCGCCTCCATTTCTCCCGGCGTCAGCGTCTCAACCTGCGCCGCCCCCTCCGCCGCGATCGTGATCGTGATGCACTCGCTGCGGATGTCCTCGATGTTGAGCTGGTACTTGTCCATCACCCGCTGCCGGATGTTCTCAATCGCCATCGATTTTTGCGCCAGCTCGATCTCAAGCGCCCCCCGTTGCTGCTGCAGTTCGCCCTGCCGCCGCCGTTGCCCGCGCAAATCCTCCTCCCGCGCCACCACATCCAAATCCTGGGTCTCCTTCTCGGCCTGGAGGCTCGCCAACTGCAGGTTCACCTGCTCCCGGTCATGGCTCAGCGACTCGTTCTGGCTCAGCGAATCCGCGATCTCCGCCTCGAACTGCCCCCGCCGCGTCACAAACGACTCCACCTCCGACCGCCGCTGCTGCAAAACCTGCGTCACCTCCTGCAACCGATGCTGCAACGCCCGCTCCTGCTGGCGGAACGACGAGCAAAGCTGCTCATCCGTCGCCATCGCCACCTTCGTTTCATTCAGGCTGTTCGTCGCCGAATCCCGCTGCTGCCGAAGCGCGTCGAGAGCCCCGTTGAATTCCCCCACCTCCGCCTGCAACTGCCGTTCCCGCTCCTCAAACTCGCTCACCTGCGCGGCCAGCCCATTCCGCTTGTTGATCCCCTCCTGCTCCTGAGCCGTCAGCCGCTGCGACTCATACCCCACCGTCTCGATCTTCTGGTGCAGCGCCCGCCGCGAATTCTGCAGCGCGTTGAACTCCCCCTGCCGCGTCGCCACCGCCACCTCCTGCGTCCGCAATTCGCTCTGCGCCTGCTGCAAACTCGCCTGCAACGCCGTCTGCTCGCTTTGCGCCGCCCCCTTCACCCGGCTCGCCTCCGCCACCTGCTCCTGGATCGCCGCCACCGCCCGCTGCAACTCCTCAATCTGGTTCTTCCGCAACAGCACGGAACCTCCCGCTTTCCCATTCCCGGACCCGCCCGAGAACACCCCGGCCGCCGAAAGAATCTCGCCCGCGCCCGTCACAAACTCGCACGTCCCCCCCGTCTCCTTCCACGCCGCCTCCGCCGTCGCCAAATCCGGCGCGATCAACGTCCGCCCCAGCAACCGCCGCAGCAGCGGAAGGATCCCCTCATCCGCCTGGATCACCGAAAGCGCCGCCACGCACCCCGCCGGCGCCGCCTCGATCGCCGGACCGCCCGGAATCTCATTCGCCAACGCCAGCGCCGCAATGTTCGCCTTCCCCTTCTTGTTCGACGACAGCTCAGCCAAAATCTGCCGCGCCGCCTCCGGCCTCTCCGTCAGCACAAGCTGCAAATTCGCCCCCAACGCCGTCTCCAACCCCGCGACATGCTCGTCCGGAACCCGGATCTTGTCCGTCAACGACCCCACCACATCCTTCGCCCCCTTCAACACCGCCACCGCCCCCGCGCTGAACCCCTCATAATCCCCCTGCAACTGCTCCAGCACATTCAGCCGCGACCGTTTCTCCGCCTGCTGCCTCAGCGCCGCGTCCAGCCCCTGCGTCGCCCGGTTCAACTCTTCCTGCAACTCCCGCAGCCGCTTCTGCCTCTCCTCCACCGTCCCCCGTGACGTCTGGATGCTCAACTTCTCCGCCTCCACATTCGCCTGGAACTCCTCCAGCCGCTGCTCCAGCCGCGCCCGCTCCTCCTCCAACTGCGCCTTCTCCGCGGTCAACTTCTCCAG
>CAZSXX010000350.1:0-4798 GCA_964611245.1 uncultured Verrucomicrobiota bacterium
TGGTCAACATCGACCGGCTGGCGAGGAGGGTCGAGCGGGTGGGGGCGGAGGGATTGAAGGACTCGCACCTGGCCTATGTGATTAACACGAGCGGATCGACGGGGATTCCCAAGGGGGTGGAAATCCCGCACCGGGCGCTGAGCAATTTTTTGGCGTCGATGCAACGGGAGCCCGGGATGACGGCGAGCGACCGGCTGCTGGCGGTGACGACGGCGTCGTTCGACATCGCGGGGCTGGAAATCTGGCTGCCGCTGGTGGCGGGGGCGAGCGTGGTGGTGGCAAGCGCCGACGACGCCCGGAACGCGCATGCGCTGGCGGGGTTGATCCATGACCAGAGGATCACGGTGATGCAGGCCACGCCGGTGACGTGGACGGCGCTGCTGGACTCCGGTTGGCCGGGCGGGAAAGCGACGGGGCTCAAGTGCCTGGTGGGAGGGGAAGCGCTGCCGCGGACGCTGGCGGACCGGCTGGCGGAGGCGTGCGGGGAGGTCTGGAACATGTATGGGCCGACCGAGACGACGATTTGGTCGACGGTGTCGCGGGTGGGCGAGGGGAACGGGCCGGTGACCATTGGGCGGCCGATCACGAACACGGAGATTCACATCCTGGACGGGGCGATGAACCCGGCGCCGATCGGGACCCCGGGGGAGATTTGGATTGGGGGCGAGGGGCTGGCGCGGGGGTACCACAACCGGCCGGAGTTGACGGCGGAGAAGTTTGTTGCGCATCCGCGCCGGAAGGACGCGCGCCTGTACCGCACGGGAGACCTGGGATATTTCCTGCCGAACGGCGAGATCGTCTGCCTGGGGCGGACGGACAGCCAGGTGAAAATCCGCGGGTTCCGGATCGAGCTGGGCGAAATCGAATCGACGCTCAAGCAGCACCCAGGAATCCGCAACGCGGTGGTGACGACGCGGGAAGGGGAGGCGGGAATGAAGGAGCTGGTGGGATATTACATCCCCAAGGCCGCCGGGGAGGTGCGCGAGGAGGAGTTGCGGGAGTTTTTGCTGCGGCGGCTGCCGAGCCACATGGCGCCGAGCGGATGGATGGAGGCGAAGGAATTCGCGTTGACGCCGAATGGGAAGATCGACCGGAACCGGCTGCCGAAGTTTGAGGCGCGGGAGGCGGCGGCGGAGGAGGTGGTGGCGCCGAGGACGCCGTTTGAGATGGAGATCGCGGACCGGTGGAAGAGAGTGCTGCGGGTCCGGGAGGCCGGGGTGACGGATGATTTTTTCAGCGCGGGCGGGCATTCCCTGCTGGCCATGCGGCTGCTGGGGGGCTTGCGGACGAAGTACAAGGTGGAGGTGAGCCTGGCGAGTTTTTTTGAGGAGCCGACGATCCAGGCGCTGGCGGCGCAGGTGGAACGGCTGTTGGCCGCGCATTGCGCGAAGCAAAAGGGGGGCGCGGCGGGCGCGGAAGTGAAGGAGGCGGTGGAAGCATGAGAAAAATGATGGCGGTGTTGGGTTTGATGGGGTGCGGGTTGGGGCAGGTGGCGGGGGCGTCGTTGGTGGACACAACCTTCGCGATTGGCACGGGGGCGAACGGGATTGTGGAGCAGGTGCTGCAGCAGCCGGATGGCAAGGTGCTGATCTGCGGGAATTTCACGTCGTTCAACGGGGCCAACAAGGGGTATGTGGCCCGGCTGAACAGCGACGGGAGCGTGGACACGTCGTTCACGGCGGGGCCGGGGTACTGGACGCGGCACATGGCGCTGCAGCCGGACGGGAAAATTGTGATCGGCGGCTTCTTCACGACGGTGGAGGGGATCAAGAGAAACCGGATCGCGCGGCTGAACGCCAATGGGTCGCTGGACCCGAGCTTCAATCCCGGGACGGGGTGCGAGGTGATCATCGCGCAGGCGATCGACGGGAATGTGGATCCGTTTGTGATGTGGTGCGAGGTGTTGCCGTCGGGGCGAATCCTGGCGGTGGGGAATTTCCGGAATTACAATGGGGTGGGCAGCGTTGGGATCGTGGGGATCAACCCCGATGGGACGCGGGACACGGGCTTCAATGTGGGTGGCGGGCTGGACAGTTGGGGACGGGTGATCAAGCCGCTGGGCAATGGGCAGGTCATGGTCGGGGGGTGGTTCAACAATTACAACAACCGGACGGCGAACCGGCTGGTGCGGATCAACGCGGATGGATCACCCGACACGGGATTCAACGCGTTTTACGGGGACAAGACGGCCATCTACTCGGTGGCGGTGCAGGCGAACGGGCAACTGATCACGGCGGGGCACTCGTTGAACGAGCAGGGTCTCTTCGCGCGCGAGATCGTGCGGCTGAACTTGGATGGGACGGTGGACAACACGTGGCCGGGGACGACGAACGAGAAGACGGAGTGCCTGCTGATGCTGCCGAATGGGAAGGTGGTGGTGGCGGGATATTTCTCGATGGTGAACGGGCAGCCGCGGCAGAAGATCGCGCGCTACAACGCGGATGGGACGCTGGACACGACGTTCACCGCGAACGCGGACAATTATGTGTGGACGGTGGCGCCGGCGCTGGACGCGGGGAAAATCCTGGTGTCGGGCGGGTTCACGACGATCGACGGAATCCCCCGCAATGGGGTGGCGCGGCTGAACCTGCCGGAAGGCAGCGGCGGGACGCCGGTGACGCCGAGCGCGCCGACGATTGTGGACGCCCGGGCGAGCGGGGGGAGGTTCCAGTGCTCGGTGGGGACGGTCGCGGGGTTCAATTACATCCTGCAATACAAGAGCGACGCGATGGGAACGGCGTGGGTTTCCCTGTCGCCGGTGGCGGGGACGGGCGGACCGGTGACGCTGACGGATTCGCGGCCGACGGCGCTGCGGTTTTACCGGGTGGAGGTCCGATGAGGCGGGCGGCGCGGCGAAGGGCGGCGGGGATGGTGTCCGGGCTCGTGGCGCTGGCGCTGGGATGGGCGGGCCCGCGGGGGATGGGGGCGATGCTGGACCCAACTTTCCAGGTGGGCTCCGGGGCGAACGGCTATGTGGAGCAAATCCTGGAGCAGCCGGACGGCAAAATCCTGATCTGCGGACTTTTTGACACCTACAACGGGACGGCGGTTCCGTACATCGGCCGGCTGCATCCGGACGGGCGGCTGGACACGGCGTTCCAAGGTTTCCCGAACCAGTGGGTGCGGCACATGGTCCTGCAGCCGGACGGGAAAATCGTCATTGGAGGGATGTTCACCGCGGTGGCGAACGTGGGGAGGAACCTGATCGCGCGGCTCAACCCGGATGGGACCGTGGACCGCTCGTTCGATCCGGGGCGGGGCTGCGAAGTGTCGATCGGGACGTCGATTTATGGCGACTCCCGGACGTTCGTGATTTGGACGGCGTCGCAGGGGGACGGCAAGATATTGGCGACGGGGAATTTCCGGGATTACAATGGCGTTCCCAGCCGGGGGATCGTGCGGATCAACGCCGACGGGTCGCGGGACGCCGGGTTCAATGTCGGGACGGGGATGGACACGTGGGGCCGGTTCGTGCTGCCGCTGGAGAATGGGCAGGTGATGGCATCGGGTTGGTTCAGCTCGTTCAACAACCGGAGTTTCAACCGGATGGTGCGGCTGAACGCGGACGGGTCGCAGGACGGCGCCTTCAACGCGTTTTTTGGGGACAAGACGTCGGTCTATTCGGTCGCGGCCCTGGCGGACGGGAAAATGCTGGCCTCGGGTCATTCGGTGAATCCGCAGGGGGTGTTCGGGCGGGAGATTGTGAGGCTGAACCGGGATGGAACGGCCGACCCGGGCTGGGTCGGGAGAACGAACGACCGGACGGAAACGATCCTGCCGCAAGCAGATGGGAGGGCGTTGGTCAGCGGCTATTTCACGCAGGTGAACGGCGTCCCGCAGCGTGGGTTGGCGCGGTTCAACGCGGATGGAACGCTGGACGGGGGCGTGCGGGTGGAGGTGGACGACTTCATTTGGTGCGTGGCGCCGGCCCGCGGGCAGCGTTTGTTGATCAGCGGCGGGTTCACGCAGGTGGACGGAGAGCCGCGCCGATTTCTGGCGCGCCTGAATTTGCCGGAGCGGGCCGAGGCGCCGGGGGAACTCCGAATTATGGCCGCGCGCCACGAGGGCGGGCGGTTTGAGTGCGCGGTGCAGAGCGTGGCGGGGGCGACGTATGCGCTGCAGCGGCGGCCCGAGATCGCGGGGGCGGGGTGGACGACGTTGCCGGCCGTGGCCGGGAACGGGGAGGTGATCGCGCTGTCCGACGACGCGGCGGAGGGGGACCGGTTTTATCGAGTGGAAATGCGGATGCCATGACCAACACAAGCCTGATGAGCATTGACGAACGCGCGGCGGACGAGCGGGCCGGGGGTCCGGCGCGGGAGCCCGCCGTGACGCGGCTGACCGATGGGCAGGAGAGCCTGTACATCCTCACCCGGCTGGCGGGGGAGCAACCGGTGTACAACATGCCGTTCGCGTTCCGCCTGCGGGGGCCGCTGGACTTGGGGGCTTTCCAAAGCGCGGTGCGGGCCGTCGGGGCGAGGCACCACGCGCTGCGCACGACGATTGTCGAAACGGACCAGGGGCTGCGGCAGCAAACCCACCCGGAGCTTGGGGCGCCGTTCGAAACGCATGTCCTCGGGCGGGAGGCTGGGGTTGACGAAGAGAAACGCCTGCGGGAGGAGCTGGCGCGGGCCGCGGGGCGCCCGTTTGACCTGGAGCGAGAGCCGGCGTGGCGGACGGATTTGTTCAAGATCAGCGCGGAGGAACACGCGGCGCTTTTCACGTTGCACCACACGTTTGGGGACCTGGAGTCGATCCGGATTTTGTTCCGGGATTTCGAGCTGGCCTATGGAGCGGC
>CAZSXX010000351.1:0-4793 GCA_964611245.1 uncultured Verrucomicrobiota bacterium
CCGCGCTCGCCGAAAAATCGACCTGCACCGAGTGGTCGACCACCAGGTCGACCGGCACCAGCGGCTCGACGATTTTTGGGTCCTTGTTCAGCCGCGCCGCGGCCGAGCGCATCGCCGCCAGATCCACCAGCAGCGGCACCCCCGTGAAATCCTGCAGCACAATCCGCGCGACAATGAACGGGATCTCCGCCGTGCGCTCCCCCGTGGCCTTCCAGTTCGCCAGCGTGCGGATGTCCTCCTCGCTCACTTTCTGGCTGTCGCAATTGCGCAGCACCGACTCCAGCACGATGCGCACGCACACCGGCAGGCGCGAAACCGGCCCCACCCCGGCCTTCTCCAGCGCCGGCACCGAGTAAAAATGGCCATGGCCGCCCGATCCGAGCGGGAATTCCTGAAACGTTCCAAAAACACTATGCGGTTGACTCATACCTCCGGGAGAATCTGCCTTGATTTCGCGCCCTCACAATCAAAAACCGCGCCTCCGCCTCCGGCGGCGGACGCCCACGCCGCGCAAGGGCAGGGGACCGCCCCGCCCCTTCGGCCTCCCCCCCCTCGCCCGCCCTCCGTTTCCTTGCCCGCACCCCAGTTTTTTGGTAAGCACTTGCCCCAACAAATCGATGGAGTTCCCCTTTCTCAACGGTTGCGTCCTCGGCTTTTCCATTGCCGCGCCGGTCGGCCCCATCGGCGTCCTTTGCATCCGGCGCTCGCTTGCGGACGGCTTCCGCGTCGGCTTTTTCACCGGCCTGGGCGCGGCGGCGGCGGACGCCGCCTATGGCGCCTCGGCCGCCTTTGGGATCACCGCCCTGGCTGGATTTCTCCAGGGAAACGCCACTATCCTGCGCCTGCTGGGTGGGTTTTTTATGCTGGGTTTGGGCATTAAAACGATTCTTTCCCGCCCCGCGGCCTCGCCCGCCACGGCCGCCTCCCAGGCGGGCGCGTTCGCCTCCACTTTTTTTCTCACGCTGGCCAACCCCATGACCATGCTGTCCTTCCTCGCCATCTTCACCGGCCTCGGTCTCGGCTCCTCCGCGCACGATTGGTCCGCCGCCTCGCGCCTCACCGCCGGCGTCTTCATCGGCTCCGCCGCCTGGTGGCTTTTTCTCAGCGCCGCCACCTCCTATTGGCGGTCGCGCCTCACCGTGGCGTGGATGCGCCACATCAACCGCGCCTCCGGCGCCATCATCATCGCCTTTGCGGCGGCCATCCTTTGGAAGGCCCTGGCCCGATGAGCGGCGCGCCCGCCGATTCGCCGCAACTTTTTCCCGCCAGCGCCATCCAATGAATATGAAACAAGTGATCGACCCCCAGGCCACCTTCCGCGCCATCGCGGAGAATGTCGAGCGGGTCATCCGCGGCCAGCAGCCGGCCATCCGCAAATTGCTCGCCGCCTTCGCCAGCGGTGGCCATGTCCTCCTTGAGGATTACCCGGGCACCGGCAAGACCACCTTGGCCAAGGCCCTGGCCTGCTCCATCAACGCCCAGTTCAAGCGCGTCCAATTCACCCCGGACGTGCTCCCCTCCGACATCCTCGGCGTCTCCATTTACCACCAGCGCGACCAGGAGTTCAAATTCCACGAAGGCCCCATCTTCACCAACATTCTCCTCGCCGACGAAATCAACCGCGCCTCGCCGCGCACCCAGAGCGCCCTGCTCGAAGCCCTCGCCGAAAACCAGGTCAGCGTCGAGGGCGAACGCCGCTCGCTCCCCGAACTGTTCTTCGTCATCGCCACCCAAAACCCCGTCGAATTCCGCGGCACCTACCCGCTCCCGGAGGCCCAGATGGACCGCTTCGCCGTCCAATTCAGCCTCGGCTACATTTCGGTCGACGACGAGATCGCCGTCCTGACCGCCCAGGAAAAGCAGCATCCGCTGGACGGCGTGCAATCCTGCGTCGCCATCGAGGAGGTGCTCGCGCTCCGCCGGGCCGCGCGCGAGGTGCCCATCAGCGAGGAGCTCAAGCGCTACATCGTCGAGCTGGTCAAGGCCACCCGCAACACCCCGGGCATCCAGCTCGGCGCCAGCCCGCGCGCCTCCCTCGCGCTCATGAAAGTCTCCCAGGCCCTCGCCCTTTACGACGGCCGCGGCTTCGTCACCCCCGACCACATCCAGGAGCTGGCCGTCACCGTCATCGCGCACCGCCTCAGCGTCGAGGCCCAGGCGAAGTTCACCGGCGTCACCGCCCGCTCGGTGGTGGAGGAAATCCTGCGCAAAGTTCCCGCTCCCGCTTGAACGTGTTATGCCCCGGCAACCCTTCCACGCGCGGGTATGGCGCTGGTACTTCCGGTCCTCGGGCCTCAAGCACTGGCTTTTCCGCCGCTTCACCAGGCCGGGCCTGCTCGCCCTCGCCTTGACGGCCGCCCTCGTCGGCGTCGGCGTGGACACCAATCTCGCCGTCGCATACCAACTCGCCACCCTGCTCGCGTCCGCGCTGGCCATCTCCTTCGCCTGGACCTTCGTCCGCCGCCCGATCTTCAAGTCCGAGCGCGTCCTCCCCCGCTTTGGCACGGCCGGATCGCCGTTGCATTACCGCGTGACCGTCACCAACCCCACCCGCGATCCCCAGGCCGGCCTGACCATCATGGAGGACTTGGGCGACCCGCGTCCCACCCGCGCCCAGTTCCTCGGCAATCCCGAGCCCGGCGAAAAAAAGCGCAATCTTTTCGACCGCACCTTCGCCTTCTACCGCTGGATGTGGCTCCTCGAACAAAACAAGCTCGCCAAATCCGATGAGCGCGCCCTGCCCACGCTCGCCCCCGGCGGCTCCGTGGACCTCACCCTCCAATTGGTCCCGCGCAAACGCGGCGTCCTCCGCTTCGATGGATTGACCGTGGCGTTCCCGGACCCATTCGGCTTTTTCCGCTCCTTCCGCCAGGTGCCTCTCCGCCAATCGCTGCTCATCCTGCCCCGCCGCCACTACGTCCCGGAACTGGCCATGCCCGGCTCCATGCAGTACCAGCAAGGCGGCGTGGCCCTCGCCTCGCACGTCGGCCAGTCCGAGGAATTCGTCGCCCTGCGCGATTACCGGCGCGGCGATCCGCTGAAAAACATCCACTGGAAAAGTGTCTCCAAAACCGGCCGCCTCATCGTCAAGGAATTCCAGGACGAATTCTTTGTCCGCCACGCCCTCATCCTCGACACCTTCGCGCTCACGCCCCGCCAGGATGTGTTTGAGGAGGCGGTCTCCGTCGCCGCCTCCTTCGCCTGCACGGTGCGCACCCAGGAATCGCTCCTTGACCTCATGTTCGTCGGTCCCCAGGCCTTCTGTTTCACCATCGGTCGCGGCGTGGGCCACACCGAGCAAATGCTCGAAATCCTCGCCTCCGTCCAGCCCTGCACCAGCCAGCCCTTTGAGTCGCTGGAAACCCTCGTCCTGCACCGCCTCGCCGCGGACAGCGGCGCCAACTGCGACTTCATCGCCTGGGACCAGCGCCGCCGCGATTTCGTCGAGCGCATCCGCGTCCTCGGCATTCCCCTCCTGGTCCTCGTCATCACCGAGCCCAAGGCGCCGACCCTTGACCCCGGGGCCTTGACGCCCGACGTTTTCCGCCAGATCGAAGTCGGCCAGGCCGGGCAAGCCTTGGCCACTTTGTGACCCAATGAACACGCCCCCATTCCTCATCGCCGCCGCGCTCCTCTTCTGGGGTTGGCGCACCGGTTGGTGGGCCATCGCCATCACCCTGGCCGTCCTCTTCGAACTGAGCCGCTTCGTCAAGCTCCGCTGGGAGTTCACGGACAAGGAGTACACCCGCCTTTTCGATGTCTGCACGCTCCTCTTTGGCGGCTCGGTGGTTTACCTCCGTTTTTCCGAGGACATCTCGCGCTCCGGCTTCGTCCTCTTCCAATGGTCCCCCGTCCTCTTCGCGCTGATGCTGCTCGCGCAGGCCTACGGCGCGCGCGGCCAAATTCCGCTGCGCGTCTTCTCCTGGTTCATGCGCCTGCGGAAGGAAAAGCCGGAGAACGGCGAGCCGGGGCTGAATATCAGTTGGAGCTATTTCGCCCTCTGTCTGCTCGCCGCCGGCGCCACCAACGTGCGCGATCCCTACTTCTACCTCGCCGCCCTCGCCCTCTGTGGCTGGGCCGCCTGGGCCACGCGCGTCCGTCGCTACTCCGCGCCCGTCTGGGCCGCGTGTTTCCTGGCCGCCGCCGCCGGAGGCTGGGTCGCCCAACGGGGCTGGACCGGCCTGCAATCCGCCCTTCTCCCCCTCTTCGGCGAAGTCTTCGCCCGCTTCGGCCCCAAGGAATTCGACGCCCTGCACGCCCGCACCTCCATGGGCGAACTCGGTTCCCGCAAGACCTCCGGCAAGATTGTCCTCCGGGTGCAGGCCGAGACCGGCCGCGTCCCCTCCCTCTTGCGCCAGGCCACCTTCGATTCCGCCCGCGACACCACCTGGTCCGCCAGCCGCCGCGAGTTCGCCAAAATCTCCCCCGAGAACGACATCTCCACTTGGCTCTTCCAGCAGGCCACCCCGCCCAGCCACGCCGTGCGCATCTCCGGATTCCTCCCCGGCCGCCGTGGCCTCCTGTCCCTTCCCAACGGCGCCACCGGCCTGCGCGAGCTCCCCGTCGGCAAGCTCGAACGGACCGCCCTCGGCGTCACCCGCGCCGAGGATGGCCCCGGCGTCGTCAGTTATGTCGCCGATTTTTCCCCGGACCTCAGCCTGGATGAAGCCCCCTCCGAAATCGACACCCGCGTCCCGGACATCGAAAAGCCCGCCCTCGCCGAGATCGCCGCCCAACTACGCGCCGCCGCCGGGTCCGGCGAGGCCGACCTCGTCCGCGCGGTGGAGCGCCAT
>CAZSXX010000352.1:0-4790 GCA_964611245.1 uncultured Verrucomicrobiota bacterium
ATGGTTACACCCAATATTTGTACAAGTCAGCCTGAAGCGTAAGCGAAGACTAGGCGACTTTCGGAAAATAACTCCCCGATATCGTCGCTTGCGGCTTGGCGTTCGCGTGTCACCCTGCGAACGCTAAGCCGCAAGCGGCAATCGAAATCAAGAAGTTGATTTTCAACCATTGCTAAAAAGGAAGTTCCTCTTCTCCTGGTCCAGGCGGCGCGGGCTGCAGCGGGGCATCCGGGGGGCCGCCGTCGTAGCTGGGGAAGTCCGTTTTCAGGTTGGCGAGCGCCTCGCGGACCTGGGTGACCATGAGGGTGTAATATTTGCCGACGGCCCCGCCGGAGGAGGGCGGGCGGAAATCTTCATAGAGGCTTTTGCCGCCCCAGGCTGTTTTGATGAGGAGGACCGGGTGTTCAAGGTGATCGCCGAGTGCATGGCCGAATTGCAACTCTGGGCCGAAGTGATGGCGGCCACCGTAAACGGCGAAACCGACGCCGAGCGGCCCGGCCAGGAGCGGGGCGTTCTCGCGCTGGTAGCGAACCCAGACATCGTCACGGACTGTCCAGCGGCCTTGGGCATCCTGAAGGTGCCGGACGAGCGGAGCTTTTGCGGGATCTTTGAGGAGAGCGGCGAGCGTTCCCTTCCCGTCGTTGTAATCCTTGCCCTCCAAATCGACGACGGCCTGGCCCTCCATGTTGGACTGGCCGGCGAGAATGAAGACCTTGAGAGGGCCGCGGGGATTGGCGGCGAGGAGGTCGGCCGCTGAAAGCAGCAGGAGCGCGCAGACGAGTTGGATCGTTCGATTAAGCATGGCCGGATTGTTTCGGTCGCAGCGGTCCGCCCCATTCCGGGCGGTGGACACCACAAACCCTGTTGGGCGTGGACCGTAATGGGAATTGAGGTGGCATGCAATCAAAGGAGACGGCGAACTCGTGGCCGGGTCACGGTGGGGGAGGCGCGAAGATGGCAAGGCTGCTGCCGACGGCCCGACCGGCGGGGCCCTCGCTGGGCGTGTTGACGATGCGGCCCGCGGCGGTGGCGGGGTCCTGCAAGATCAGGGTGGTGGAGCCGCCGCCGTCCAGGTTCAGGGCATGCAACACCTTAAAATCCGCGATCAATAAATCCGCCACTTCGGCGACGGTCATGCCAGCGGACCCGCCGGCTTGGTCGACGGTGAAAATGACCAGGGACTTTTCATCGCGGGTGACGCCAATTGCGGTGCGGGCGCGCGGGATCGAGTACCAGGAGTTGGACAGGTGATAGGCCTGGGTGGGTTTCAGGCCGAAGGGCGGGGCTGAATAGGAGGGAAGCGATTTGACGCCGTTGCTGATGATCTGGGCGCTGCCCGAGAGGGCGTTCCAGAGGGTGACATTGGTGAAAGAGGCAGGGGGATTTAGGTGCGTTGGATCCCAATGCAGAATTGAGACGCGGTTCGAGGGATCGATGTTGAGTGCGGGGGCGAAGGGGAGGATGGCGTAGCTTTGGTCCGGCAGGCCGGGGACAACGGGTTGGGGCTCGAACGGGGAATAAAGGTGGCCCATTGAGGCGGCGAGGCCGACCAGGTTCACATTGGTGTCCGGGGAGGGGAAGGGGACGAAAAAGTGGGCGTTGACGGCGACTTGGGCGTGCTCTTGGTTGAGGAATTCCAGTGTGGTTTGGCGGACGGCGTCGCGTGGCCCGCGCTGCGGCGATAGTTTGAAGGAAATTCCGGGGGTGGCGAGGTCCACTTGGATGATGTGCTGGGAAACATTGCGGGGATGGGAGGCGGCCCTTTTTGTCCAGGTGACGCCCGCGAAGGGTTGTGTGACCGATTCGCCGGCTGAAACGAGATGGCAGAGAAAATGGAGAGCGAGGCCCAGCAGCAGCCCGTGGGCGCGCGGCGAGGGCGCGGAATCCATGGCGGTGAGAGCGGAGCCAAGCATGGGCGAATCTTCGTGGAAACGGGTCGCCGGAAAAGGAAAATCAACGTGTGGGAGCACGCATTTATTTGATGCCCGGATGGCGGCGCGGCGCTAGCATCGCCGCGAGCTCCAATGCCTTTTTTTGCGCGACGCATGACCGAATGATTGCACCGAGAATCATCCCCATATTTGTTGCCGTCGCGTGCGTGGCGGCTGGCACGGTTTTTGGGGAGGAAGCGAGCGGGGCGGGAATCGAGTTTTTTGAGCGGAAGATCCGACCGCTGCTGGCGGAGAATTGTTATTCGTGCCATGGGGAGGAGAAACAAAAGGGGGAGCTTCGGCTGGACTCCCCGTCATTCATCCGGGCGGGAGGGGAGAGCGGGCCTGCGCTGGCGGCGGGTCGGCCCGAGGAAAGCCGGATGCTCCGCGCGCTCAGCCACCAAGACGAAGAATTGAAGATGCCGCCGAAGAGGAGGCTTTCGGACCGGCAGGTGGCGGATGTGGCGCACTGGATTGCGCTGGGGGCGCCGATGCCAGCGGGGGGGGCGGCCGCAGGAACGAGGAAGGAATTTCGGATTGAGGAGAAGGACCGGGAGCATTGGGCGTTCCGGCCTGTCAGGAGGCCGGTGGTGGAGCCGGGGCGGAATCCGGTTGACGCGCTGGTGGGGGCGCGGCTGAAAGGGGCAGGGCTGGCGATGAATCCCCGGGCCACGAGGCGGGAATTGATCCGGCGGGCGACGTTCGATTTGGTTGGGCTGCCGCCGTCGCCGGAGGAGGTTGCGGCGTTCGAGCGGGATGGTTCGCCGCAGGCATTTGAGAAAACGGTCGACGCCCTGCTGGCGCGGCCGCAGCACGGCGAACGATGGGGCCGGCATTGGCTCGACTTGGCCCGGTTCGCACAGAGCGACGGCTATGAGCGGGACGCGGAGAAACCGCTGGCGTGGCGGTACCGGGACTACGTGATCCACGCGTTCAACACGGACAAGCCGTATGACCGCTTTGTGATGGAGCAGATCGCCGGGGACGAGTTGCCCGACGCGACCGCGGAATCGGTGGCGGCGACGGCGTTCCAGAGGTTGGGTGTCTTTGACGACGAGCCGGACGACAAGGTGATGGCGGAGTATGACGGGCTGGATGATGTGCTTTCGACCACGAGCGCGGCGTTCTTGGGGATGACCGTGGGGTGCGCGCGATGCCATGACCACAAGGTCGACCCGATTCCGCAAAGCGATTATTACGCGATGCTGGCGTTCTTCCGGAATGTGAGGCCCTACGAGAGCGCGCAGAAAGGGCTTGAGTCGGCCGGGTTCGCCCCGCTTGAGGCGCCGGGCGCGGTGAGGGAATGGCTTTTGAAAAACCAGGCGGACCCCTCGCAGGCTCCGCCGGACGCAAAAGAAAAGGCGGAGTTTGAGAAAAAAATGGCGGAGGCGCGGAAGCGGGCGCCGTTTGAATGGACGCTTGCGGTGCGGGAGCGTGGCGTGGCGGCGCCGGCCACGCATGTGCTCCGGCGCGGGAATCCAGCGGCGCAGGGCGACGAGGTGGAGCCGGGCTTTTTGTCGGTGATCGAGGGGGAGAAGCCCAGAGGGATTGTTCCGCCGGCGCATGGAGGGTCCAGCGGGCGGCGGCTGGCGTTGGCGAAATGGATCGCAAGCCCGGCGAATCCATTGACCGCGCGGGTGATGGCCAACCGGGTGTGGCAGCATCATTTCGGTCGGGGGTTGGTGGGGACGACCAGCGATTTTGGCCGCGCGGGGTCGCCGCCGACCCATCCGGAGTTGCTGGATTGGCTGGCGGCGGAGTTCATGGAGGGCGGTTGGTCGGTCAAGAAATTGCACAAAGCCATCATGCTGTCTGAGGCGTACCAACAATCCTCGCGAGTGGAGAACAGCCGGGCGCTGCGGATTGATCCCGGCAACGAGCTGCTGTGGCGGCAGAATTTGCGGCGGTTGGAGGCGGAGGCGGTGCGCGACACGGCGCTGGCGATTTCCGGAAGCCTGAATCCGAAGATGGGCGGGCGGGGATTCTTTCCGCATTTGGGCGGCGAGGTCCTGGCGGGGCAATCGAGGCCGGGGCTGGACTGGCAGGTGTCGAGCGCGAGCGAAAAGGCGCGGCGGAGTGTTTACGCCTTTGTGCGCCGGACGATGCCGATACCGCTGCTGGAGAATTTTGACCACAGCACGACGAGCTCCCCGCTGCCGGAGCGGGCGATCACCACCGTCGCGCCCCAGGCGTTGACGCTTCTCAACGATGAGTTTTTGCACGGGCAGGCGGAGGCGCTGGCGGCGCGGGTGGAGCGGGAGGCCGGGGAGGATTCCGACGGGCGGATTCGGCGGGCGTTCGAGTTGGCGGTGAACCGGGCTCCGACGGCGGGGGAGCGCACGATCGCGCGCGGGTGGCTGCGGCGGCAGGAAATGGCCTTCGGCGCGGCGGCGCGGCAAATGGCCTTCCAGCCGGATGTGGCCAACGCGCTGTCGGCGGATTATTTCGGCCGACTGGAGCCGTGGCAGTTCCTGAAGGGGCCGCGCGTGGGCTGGAGTTATCACCGGGGCTTTTGGGCTCCGCCCTACGAGGGAATCCGGGTGGCGGACCGGGAACGCCCGCCGTTTGCGTTGCGGCGGGATGAGGAATTGGAGGACGGGACATTTGAGGCGGAGATTTCGTTCACGCCGTCGACGGAGACGGTGGGGCTTTTGTTCCGCGCGAAGGCGGAGGGGGATTTGGCGCGGGGGCACGAGTTGGTTTTGGATGTGAGGCGGCAGAGGGCGGTCCTGCGCCGGTTGGACCCGGAGATCAAGGAGTTGGCGGAGGGTCCGGCCTCGATGGCGGCAGGAAAGCCTGTGCGCGTGCGCATCGAATTGAGCGGCGACCGGATTCGGGCAGCCTTCAATGGGAGCCCGG
>CAZSXX010000353.1:0-4784 GCA_964611245.1 uncultured Verrucomicrobiota bacterium
CGCGGGGTGGAGCAGCCCGGTAGCTCGTCAGGCTCATAACCTGAAGGTCGTTGGTTCAAATCCAGCCCCCGCAACCAATTTAAAGATTCCCGGCAACATTGAGAAATCAATGTTTCCGGGATTTTTTTATCGAAATTTTGCCGGGGGCATCCGCAACCAGCCGTTGAGGCTTGACATTTTTCGACCTTGAATACATTTTGTATCCACGCGAATCATCACCGAGGGATTTTTGAGCGAAGCCGCAGGGAGCTTTCCGAAAGCCGCGACTTATCTCGCCTGCTGGCGGAATGCCGTGCGGGCCGCCGCGTGGAAAAACCTCGTGGAAGTTCGCGCGGCTTATCCGAGCGCCGATTTTGTGACGGTTCACAGCGGACGGAAAACGGTCATTTTCAATGTCTGCGGGAACGAGTATCGCTTCATCGTGGCGATTCACTTCAACCGGCAAACGGTTTACACGCTGCGGTTTTTGACCCATGCGGAATACAGCAAAGGAAAGTGGAAAAGTGAGTTATGAAACTTAAGAACTCCAAGCGGCCCAAGCTGGCCTTCGCGACCATGCCGAAAGAATACGCCGAACTCTGCCGACTCTTTCTCCCGCGCCCGATCCGTGACAAAACCGATTTTGAGGAGGCCAAGGAGGTGGCGGACGCAATGGCGGGCTTTGAGGAAGCGTTCAGCGCGGACCAGGAGGATTATTTTGATTTGCTCTGCTCGCTGCTTGAGGATTTCGAACCGCATCACACACATGTGAAACCGTTGCCCGCGGCGTCGGGCATCGACACCTTGAAGCACCTGATGTCAGAGCGCGGAATGGCTGGGGCTGATTTGTCCCGGTTGCTCGGCGGGAGCCGCCTGCTCGGGCCGATGATCCTCCGCGGAGAGCGAAGGCTCACGGCGGACCATATCCGCACCCTTGCTTTCCATTTCAAGATTTCCGCGGACGCCTTTTTGGTCGAAGCCACAAAAGGGAAACGGACGCCGGGCGCGGTTTAAGGCCGCTTCAGACGCTTGGGTGCAGAGGGGCCCGCTACATGGAGGCCGTTGGTTCGAATCCAGCCCCACTACCCTGAAGTCCAACTTCGGGGCTTTTTTTATTTCCAGATTCGGCGGCGAGCCCGGCTCAGGAGGCTGGGTTTTTTGTAAAATGCGCTGGCTGGCCGGAGGGTGATTTGCCTCGGCTGGGTTCCTGGTTCGGCGGCGCAAAGGCCCGCCAGCAGCGGGAATAAATTGTGCCGATCCAGGACGAGGTTCCGAGCTTTCGCGATTTTGAGAGGGTCAAAGGGATCATTCCGCAGAATCGCCTCGATGGACTCGATGGCGGAGTAGGGTTGGTTGATGTCGATGACGCTCAGGGTTTCGGCGGGGAAAAAATCGAGGATGTTCGGGCAGCCGTGGTAGATCGGATGGGCGCCGGCGAGGAATGCGTCGGCCAGTTTTTCGGTCCAGTAATCGGGGACGTAGCTGTTTTCGATGGCGATGTGGTAGCGGAAGGGCGCGATGCCGTCCCACTTGTCGCCGATTTCGCGGTGGCCCCAGCCGAAGATCTCGATGCGCGCCCCAAAATGCTCCCGGAGGCGCTGGACAAACGCGGCGCGGGCGCGGTGGCCGGGTGTGGAGGATTTGTTGGAGGCGATGACGGAAATGAGTTTTGGCTTGGCAATGGGCCCGAGGGCTTTCAGTTCGTCGTAGTTTTTGCTGAATGAGAGGTCGCACTCCTTTTCCTGGAGCCGTCCGACATGCCATGGGAGGGCTTGGTGCGAGTAGGTTTTGTGCGGATGGGCAAGCTGGCGATCCGAGGTGATGACGCGGTCGAATTGGGCGGCGAAATCCGAGTTGGTTTGTTTGAGGGCGGGGGGCTCGGGAGTGACGAGGATGGATTGGCCGGAGCCGAGATCGATTTTCTCCTCGGCTTGAAGATCGTCGTAAACGACCCACCAATCGGCAGGGGCACCGGGCTGGTCGATGATGAACTGGGCGTCACCCCAGATCCCCTGCCCTCCCGGGGTTTGCCGCGCCCATGGCCAAGACGGGCTCATGGTGGAGAGTTTGATCCGGCGCACGAGTTCTTTTAAGGGAGAAGCCGCTGTGATTCAATCGCGGCGTGCACGTGGGAATTGAGATTGGCGGGACCAAACTGCAATTGGTCCTGGGCGACGCGCAGGCAAGAATCGTGCGGCGGGAACGCTGCGCGGTTGACCGGGCCCGCGGTGGGGAAGGAATCCGGGCGCAGATCAAAAGCGCGATGAAAACGCTGTTGGCGGGCGGAAATGCGACCGCAATTGGCGTTGGGTTTGGGGGGCCGTTGGATTGGCGGACCGGACGGATTTGTTGTTCGCACCAGATCGAAGGCTGGACGGATTTCAACCTAAAGGAGTGGCTGGAGGACTTGGCGCAGGCCCCGGCGAGGGTGGACAATGACGCGAACACGGCGTGCCTGGGCGAGGCGACACGGGGAGCAGGAGCGGGGCGGAATCCGGTCTTTTATGTGACGCTGGGGAGCGGTGTGGGGGGCGGGTTGGTGGTGAACGGGGAGATTTACCACGGCGCGACGCCGGGCGAGGCGGAAATCGGGCATGTGCGGCTGGACCGGGATGGAACGATTGTGGAGGACCGTTGCTCGGGATGGGCGGTGGACAGAAGAATCAGGGCAGCGATCCAGGGCAAGGGCGGTGAGCTGGCGCGCCTTTGCGGGAACTCGACGGGTGGCGAGGCGCGGCATCTGGCTTCGGCTTTGCTGGCGGGCGATCCGGTGGCCGAGAGAATCCTGAAGGAGTCCGCGGAGGATTTGGCGTTCGGGCTGTCGCATGTGGTCCAACTTTGCCATCCGGAATTGATTGTGGTTGGCGGGGGGCTATCGTTGGTGGGCGAGCCGCTGCGGGCGAGAATCGAAAAAGCGCTGGGCGGTTTTGTGATGGAGGCTTTTCATCCTTCGCCCGCCGTGGCGCTGGCGAACTTGGGCGAGGACGCGGTGCCGGTGGGGGCTCTGCTGTTGGCGCGCCAGATCGGGGCATAGAAAAGGCGGGCACGAGGCCCGCCTTTTTTGAAGGATCAACCGCCGTCAACGCTTAGCGGCCACGGCTGCCGCGCCCGCCGGCGCCGGAGTCGCGGCGGGGAGGGAGTTCACGGCCAGAGTCGCGGGGCGCCGGTTCGCGGCGGGGAGGATATTCGCGGTCGGCGTCGTTGTATTCCCGTTCGCGGGGTGCGGGACGGTCATAGTCGCGATCCGGAGCGCGGGCCGGGGCCGGACGGTCATAGTCGCGGGGTCCACGGTCACTGCTGCGAGGGGCGCGATCCCGATCTCCGCCACGGTCGTCGCGGGGCGCGCGGCTCACGTCGCCACGACCGCCACGATCATCCGGACGGGGTCCGCGTTCGCGGTCCATTGGGGCGCGTTCGCGGGGGCCGCGATCCGGGGCAGGGCCACGGTCTTCACGGGGTCCGCGTTCGGAGCGTCCACCAAAGTCACGTTCGCCGCCACGGCTGGGAGCCGGACGGTCGTAGTCGCGGGGGCCGCGCTCGGAAGGCCCACGCTCGAAGTCGCGCGGTTCCGGGCGGTCCATGGAGCGGACCGGGCGGTCGCCACGATCAGCACGGGGCTCACGCGGCTCGCGGGATTCACGGGGGGCGCGGGGTTCGCGGGGTTCACGCGGCTCGCGTTCGACGGGCCGTTCGGCGCGCGGCTCACGGGGAGCCATGGCGCGGTCGCGCGGGGCGCGTTCACGCGGGCGGAATTCGGGATCGCCGGTGGGCGGCAACTCCGCCGTTTCGACTTCGGTCTCGGATTCGGAATCAGATTCCCCTTCGTCCGCGCCGTCATCGTCGTCGGATTCGGCCGCAGGGGCCGGAGCGGCAGAACCGCCGCCGCCTTGGCCTGACATTTCGCGGTCGCGGTCTTCCATGGCCGCGCGGCGGGAGAGCTTGACGCGCCCCTTTTCGTCGATGCCGATGCATTTGACCCAGATTTCGTCGCCAATTTTGACGATGTCCTCGGTCTGCTTGACGCGGAAGTTGGCGAGTTCGCTGATGTGGACCAAGCCGTCCTTGCCGGGGAACACCTCGACGAAGCAGCCGAACTCTTTGATGGAGACGACGCGGCCGCGGTAAACGCGGTCGATTTCAATTTCGGCGGTCATCCCCTCAACGGCGGCCTTGGCCACCTTCATGCCCTCTTCGGACGTGGAGTAGATGTTGACCGTGCCATCGTCGTCGATGTTGATCTCGCAACCGGACTCTTCGACGATGCGCTTGATGTTCTTGCCGCCAGGCCCGATGAGGGCGCCGATCTTCTCGGGATTGATCTTGATGCTGACGATGCGCGGGGCGTACTTGCTCAGTTCGGCGCGCGGGGCCGCGAGCGTTTTGGCCATTTCGGCGAGGATGTGAATGCGGCCTTCGCGGGCGAGTTCAACGGCCTCGGTCATGAGCGCATGGGGCAGGCCCTTGAGCTTGAGGTCGAGCTGGAAACCGGTGATGCCCTTCTCGGTGCCGGCGATCTTGCAATCCATGTCGCAGAACGCGTCCTCCCAGCCGATGATGTCAGTGAGCAACTTGTAGCGGTTGATCTCCTTGCCTTTGTATTCGGTGCAAATGCCGATGCTGATGCCGGCGACCGGACGAAGGAGGGGGACGCCGGCATCCATGAGGGCCAGGGTGCCGCCGCAAACGGAAGCCATCGACGAGGAGCCGTTGGATTCGGTGATCTCGCAGGTGACGCGGATGGCGTAGGGGAAGGTTTTCTTGGGAACGACGGGCTCGATGGAGCGTTCGGCGAGGGCGCCGTGGCC
>CAZSXX010000354.1:0-4740 GCA_964611245.1 uncultured Verrucomicrobiota bacterium
CGCCCGGTGATTGCTCACCGGGCGACGTTCTGCCGTTTCGGCGGCAGGATCTTCGCGTAGTTTCAATCCGCGCCCGGTGATTGCTCACCGGGCGACCGCGACCTTCCCAAGTGGGTCGGCCGCAATGGGTTTGTAGGCGTTTTCCGCGAACCGTGCCAGCGGATACGGCATCGGTTCGATCAAGATTTCAAGGAACAAGCGAAACGCACTGGATTCATGGAGCCAGGGTCGTTCCGCGAAAGGGTGGGGGTTGGGCCGGAGCTTGGGGTTCGCGGGAGCCAGGGCGAACGGGGTTGGCGCTCATAAAATCAAGGGCTCGGTGAGGTCGATGGGCTTGGCGGCGCCATGGTGTTCGATGCGTTGGGCCGCTTTTTCGTCGAGGAAGTAGAAGCGCAGGGAATCCTCGTCGATTTTGATCTCGGTGAGGAGGCGGTGGCGGAGCAGGGTCCATTCTTTTTGGCCGAGCTGGCATTCGAAGACGGATTTTTGGACGCGGGTTCCGTAGTCCTCGCAGGCTTGGGCGACGCGGCGGAGACGGCGAAGGCCGGGCTTTTCGGCGGTGGAGACATCGTAGGCGACGAGGACGAGCATGGGTCATTTTGGGATGAGGGGCACGTAGGCGTCGATGTCGCCGCGGAGGTGGCGGCCGAGAATCCGGGCTTGGATGAAGGGGAGTTGGGCGACGCGGAGGGATTGGTCGAGCAAGGGGTGGTGGAGGCTTTCCTGTTTTCGTTCCTGGTAGGCCTTGATGACCCGCTTGCGCCCGAGGTCGGTGAATTCGACGGCTCCGCCGTCACGCTCGTGGAAGTGGGATGGGTCGACCTGCAGGCGGTTGATAAGGGTGACGGCGAGGCGGTCGGCCAGCCAGGGTCGGAATTCCTCCATGAGGTCGAGGGCGAGGGAGGGGCGGTTGGGGCGGTCCACGTGGAGAAAGCCGACAAAGGGATCGAGGCCGGCGGCGGTGAGGGCGGCGACGCAGTCGTGCCGGAGGAGGGCGTAGAGGAAGGAGAGGAGGCAATTGATCCGGTCGCGCGGGGGGCGGCGGGTGCGGGATTTGAAGGAGAAGGGTTCGCGCTGCTGTTTCAGGAGGAGGGAGAAGGCGGAGAAATATTGGGCGGAGGCAAGGCCTTCGGCGCCGCGGATGGCGTCGACCTGGGTGGCGGAGGCCAGGAGGTGGATTTGCCGGGCCAACCCGTCGGCGACGTTGGTGATCCCGGCGCGTTCGCCCTCGGAGTCGGTTTCGCGGGCGGCGCGGAGGAGGCTGTTGCGGCTGTTGTGGATTTTGCCGGCGATGATCCGCCGGGCGACGCCGGCGCATTGGGCAGGGTCATCGGCGGCCCGAAATTGGGCGCGGCGGAGGGTGACGCTGGTGTCGGCCACGCCGGTCATGCGCGCCTGGAATTGGCCAAACTCGCCGAGGAAGTTGACGGCGACGCCGTGTTCCCAGCAGAGGTCGAGGGCAGGGGGGCTGACGACGCTTGGGCCAAACACGCAGATGGACTCGAGCAGGTGGATGGGGATGGAGAGCTTGCGCCACTCGGAGGCCTTGTCGCGGGAGCGCTCCTCGGGCGGAAGGGAGTCGGGATAGATGGGGACTTCGACCCGCAAGGTGAGGTGGTCGCGCGCGATGTAGGAGGCGGGCGTGGTGAGGTAGAGGGTGTTTTGGAGGATTTCCGGCATGGGTCAGTCGGTTTGGAAGAGTTGCGCGCTCAACCGCGCGGCCCGGCCTCCGGCGTCGGTGGCTTTGGGAAGGCAAACTTCGAACAGCGAGCATTCCTCGCAGGCGGGCTTGAAAACCGCCGGGGGCACGCGCCGGATAGTGAGCAGGCGATGGAGTTCGGCGGCTGTCTCCGCGGTGCGGGTCCGCAGTTCGGTGGTGAAGACCACCTCGCGGCGCCGTTTGCTGTCCGCATGGAAAATGGCGCCGCCGGGCACGGTTTTGCCGAACATTTCCTCCAGACAGATCGCCTGGGCGCAAAGCTGGACGTCGTCGTTCTCCCATTGGCGGCGTTTGCCAAGCTTGAACTCGACCGGAAAGAGGGATCCATCGGGCCGCCGCTCGACGACGTCGCATTTGCCGTTGAGGCCGAGGCGTTCGGACCAAACGGGCAGGGACCGCAACAAGGTGGCCCCTTTGACGACTTCATAACCAGCCAGGTCCGCGTGCTCGTGGACGATGTCGCCACGGTCGGTGTGTTGATTGGCGGAGCGCCATCCCTCGACAACCTTCAACGCCGCCCGGCGGGGGCAGAAAAGGAAATCGTTGAGCAGGCTGAGGGGGAGAAATTCCAACGGATTCGGAGTTTCAGATTTCAAATTTGTCCCTCCCGCCATTCCGAGGGCCGCCGTGACGTTTGACCGTTCTCGCGTCCGCGATTTTATGCCACTGTGGATTCATGCAGATCAGTGTGACCAAGCCGATTGAGGAATTCATCAACCGGCAGCTGACCAAGGGTTATTCTGACCCCAGCGAAGTCGCCCGGCAGGCTTTTTTCCGCTGGATGGAGGATGAGGAGTTTGACCTGGAGCCCCGGAGCTCCGCGAAAAACTGGAGGCACCGCACGGGGGCAAATTCCAACCGCACAACCCGCACGCTCATGACGCCCTCGCCTCCTCGAAGCTGACCGATGAGACTTCCGGTTGAGGAGAGCGAGTTCATTCCGTGCGATCTCCTGGACATTGTCCGCCATCTTCGGCGACGCAATCCATCCGCCGCCATTCGCTTTGTCGAATCCCTCCAATCGACCGTTGACCTGCTGTCGAGCATGCCGCACCTGGGCAAAACGCGATCCGACCTTGGCTCTCCAGAAACGCGATCGTGGCGCGTGGGCGGCTTCCGCAACCATACCGGACGGAGCAAATGCGCCGGATTGCCGGATGCGATTCTCGTATTGCCGGGATGCAAGTTGTATCAAAGCATTTCGATCAATTGGACCTCCGACGGGAACTGGTCTTGGTTTATTGTGACAACGTAGTCGCCAAAAGTACGCGCGACGTCGACACCCGCTTCTCGTTTGACGGCGACGCGTTCAAATAACTTGTGAGCGGGGGCATTGCCCAATTTGGTCGCGTGTTTGAACACGATCAACTTCTGCGGCGCCATCGTTCCACGACTTGCAGAACGATCATGATCGAACATCTGCGTCAGCGCCTGCCAGAGCAATTCCAGGTCATCATCATTAAATTTCGTTTCGTTGGCGAGGTGCGCGCTGATGAACCCGTGGCAGCGATAGAGGCCGTAGGGGATGAGATTCTTGCGGCCCATGGTCTGATTTGGGGAATCAGCCTCTTTCGCTTCGGTCACTGCCATGCGGGTGATGCTGACATCGAGTGGAAGGATGGGGTCAATGCTTCGGCTGAAACTGATTTGCACTGGGCCGCGAACCTGCCCGGCGTTCGCCCCGGTTGACATGACGGCGCCAAATGTCCGAACGTCGAAAAAGCGCTTGCACATTTCAATCCGGGCCGCGCCGACTTGCTCCCGGTTGGCCTTCTTCTTCTCGGACTTGGGATCCACATCGTGCCCAAGATCCTTATGGGCTTTGGCGATGCTTTCATTTAGAACCGAGCCTTGCTGAACGAAGATATCGTAACCAGGCGCGCGCTCTTTCGCCAAAAGCGCGAAGTTGCGGATCTTCCGCTTGAGACAGACATCAGAGACGAGGCCATGCATGTCCTGTGGGTCGATGCGGGGGGAGTTGGCGGCGTCTGGATCCCCATTGGGATTGCCGTCTTTGCAGTCGAAGAGGTAAACAAAGTCGTAACGATTGTTCATAGGCGTCCGTGATTGGTGTTATATTGATTGGGGTGAGAGTTCATTCTGAATCTGTGGCGATTTCCTTGATCTTCCGGTCCGCAGTTCGGCGCCGGAATTCAGCTTTTTGATGATAGTATCCGAGCGCGAAACGACCTTGGCCTTCAAGGTCAAGGGATGGAGGAAAATGATCGCCAAGTGCGCAAGCAATGGCTTCAAAATCCTTGGCGGCGTTTCCTGCCACCCCACCTTCCGCCTTAGCCAAATGGAATTGTGCGTTGCGAAACAGGCGGCCCATAACGAGAGAAGGCGTGGCGCTCGCGCTGGCGTAGTAGCGTTCGACGACGCCGGCGTTGACGCCGCCAAGGGCGAGGTACTGGAGTCGGTCAAAAACCGCGAATAGGCGGCCGCACAAGTAGGATGGATCGCGCGAGTCAGGATTTAAGCATTCAGTCATAGGGTTTTTTTCCGTTGGTGGGTTGCAGGCTAGAGAATTTGGCGTGCGGAGGAGGCACGCTTTGATCAGGGCAATGCGAGCCGCATTGAGCTTGTTTTCCGAGTCAAGTTGTTGGCGGCGGAGCGCGGCGGCCAGCGCGGCTTGAGGCAAGGGCACGGCGCGCCCTCGCAAGGCTCCGTGCAAAAGCTGGGTTGGCAACTGTGGGGAGATTTCCTCCAGGCCAGCACGGACCATCCCGTAGAGCAGGGCGTAAAATTTGAAATCGCGCTTGATCGAGCTCCCGTCTGGATCAACCACCGACAAATCGGAAAACCAATCCGCGAGATTTTTCTCCACCTCAGAAACCGTGGTCTCCAGCCAATCTCGCACGACGATGCGCGCACCGTTGCCGGACAGGCTCATGGCATAATAGGCGTTGGCATCCAAATCGAGGATTTGCCTTCCTTGGGTGGCGGATTGAATCAGATGTTTGACGCCATTCTCATCCGCCGTGGAAAGCAAATCTATGGGGTCAGCGACAATCGGGTTT
>CAZSXX010000355.1:0-4717 GCA_964611245.1 uncultured Verrucomicrobiota bacterium
AGACCTCCGCCGCCCTCACCCTCGCCGGCAGCACCGCCATGCACATGCTCACCAACCGCGCCGAAATCCGCTCCTCCGACTGGGTCCTCGTCATGGCCGGCGCCAGCGGCGTCGGCTCCGCCGCCATCCAAATCGCCAAACAGCTCGGCGCCAACGTCATCGCCACCGCCTCCTCCCTCGAAAAACGAAACCTCGCCATGGACGTCGGCGCCGACCACGTCGTCGACTCCACCGCCGACGACTGGCCCTCCGAAGTCCGCCACATCACCGACCGCCGCGGCGTCGACATCGTCGTCGAGCACATCGGCGGCAAAGTCCTCGGGCAAGCCTTCGCCTGCGTCTCCCGCGGCGGAACCGTCGTCACCTGCGGCGCCACCGCCGGCCGCGACATCCAGCTCAACCTCTGGCCCTTCTTCGTCAAACAACAACGCCTCATCGGCAGCTACGGCCGCAACCGCGCCGACATGGTCGCCACCCTCGGCTGGGCCGCCGAAGGCAAGCTCAAAGCCTTGATCCACCGGCGGTACACCCTTGAGGAAGCCCCGCAAGCCTTCGCCGACCTCCGCTCCCGCAACGTCCTCGGCAAAGCCGTCATCATCCTTTGACATGGATTCCCCCCCCGAAAAATCCGTCTGGACCCAATGGCGCTGGCCCCTCGTCGCCATCATCGTTTTCGTCGGAACCCTCCTCGTCGCCAACCGAGTCCTCACCCGCCTAACCCAGCCCATCGGCCCCAGCTACACCAGCACCACCCTCATCCAATCCAGCGTCTCCCGCCTCCGCCAGGAGGCCAAACTTGTTGTCCTCAGCGCCGACGTCACCGTCGAAGTCACCAAAACCAGCTCCAAAATCCTCTTTGACCGCCTCGACTTCGGCGACACCGTCGTCACCGTCCGCACCCGCGGCAACCGCGCCCAATACTTCGTCCCCCTCGACGAAATCCGCGACAACGACTTCCACGTCTCCGCCGGCGGCCGCTCCGTCACGGTCAGTATCCCGGCGCCCCGTGTGGACGATACGATCGTCGAAGTCCAAACCGACCCCAGCCAAATGGAGATCAAAACCGACATCGGCTGGGGCCGCCTCAACAAACGCTCCGGCGAACTCGCCCGCGCCGAAGCCAAACGCAGCCTCCGCGACGCCGTCATCAACGAGGCCAAAACCCCCGTCTACGTCGAAATCGCCCGCAAAAACGCCCAGGAAAAAGTCGCCGCCCTCCTCAACCCGGCCATCAAACAAATGGGCGTCACCAACCTCACCGTCACCTTCCGCAAACCCTGAAGCGCGACGCCCCGCTTCGGGGTGGCGCGCCCGCCAAATCCTTCGATCCCTCAAGGGTTCGCCGGGCGCACCTCCACCCGGTAAAACCGGGCCGGCCCCGCCGCCGCGCCATCCACAATCGTTTGGAACTTGTCGTTCCCCGTCACTGCGCTCACCAACGTCCACCCTTCAGGATCAGCCGGGTCCGCGTTCGACTGCAGCGCGAAGATCGAGCCCGCCGCCGTCCCGATCGTCACCGCCGCCACGCCATCGGTCCACGTGATCGACTTGATGTTGTAACCCGCCTGGAACTGCACAGTCAGCGTCTCCGACGGGGCATGAATCGGCCCCGCTGGCGAGCCATTCGTCGAATTGTCCACGCTCCGGAACCCAACCGTGTACAGGCCCGGCTTCGTTGCGGTGAGCCGTCGGCCGTGGATATGTCCATACGGATCGCCCCCCGGCGAACCCGCCCCCAGCCCTGCTTGGCTCACATCAAAAACCGCTCCCAACGGCTGCGTCCCCGTCGGAATTGAAAATGTCGGGTTCCCCGCCGTCGAATTCGTGTCCCAAAACCCGAAAAACGCGCCTTCGGGACCCGTGACCGAGACGATTTGGCCCAAAATAAATGCGCCCGGCGCCGGTGATCCCGCAATGGCCTCCCCAAACGCATTCGTCGAATGCAGGGCCGTCAGCGTGATGTTTCCATCAAAGAATCCCAGGTACTTCGCCGTCGTCGCGGGCAGCAACGTCTTCACGTAACCGGACGATTGCAGGAAGTCCGCCCCATTCACCCACGTCAATTTGTCCCCCTGATTCCATCCCACCGCCCCCGCGTTGAGATGCCCGTGATCCTGCGCCTGGGCGCACGGGATGGCCAACGCCGCAGCCACCGCCACCATCATGATCTTCATTCTCTTCATTCCATTTCCATTCCAAATGCCCGATTCCAAATCCCTCGGGCTAAGGCTTGTGGCCGCCCGGGTTCACAAATCGTGACCCCGGCTCGACCAGCTTGTTTTTCACTGATTTCCAACTCGTTCCGTCCACATGGCCATCCACAAACAGGTAGTTGGCCGCGTTCTGATGCCGCCGCACCGCCACCTGACCCTCAAAAGCCCGCGGCGTGTAGCCGCCATCCTCCGGAAGCGCAAAATGAAAATGGTCGCCGCCGGTGAACTTGTCCGCGCACTCCGGAAACAACGTCGTTTCCCCCGGCGCGGCCAGGTTTTGAACTTTTGTGAAATCAGGCTCGCCGGCCAGCGGCGGCAGCAAAAAATCGTTGATCGCAAAACTGTAAACCCGGTTTGTGTTCCGGTCGGCGGGGCAGCGGTAAACCAGCTTGCCTCCGCCATAGGGGATCAATCCCGCCACCCAGGTCTGCCCTTGGTGCTCCGAGCCGGGCAGGGCCCCGTCGTGTTCGTCCGCGAACATCGTCGCCGCCAAGCCCATCTGCCGGAAGTTGTTCAGGCACGACGTCGCCGCCGCTTTCGCCTTCGCCTTTCCCAGCGTCGGCAACAGCAGTGAGGCCAGGATGGCGATGATCGCAATCACCACCAGCAGCTCAATCAGAGTGAAGGCTTGAATTTTCCGTCTCATAACTCACGGGCATCCCGAGACGCAAAACAGGTGCTCTGGTTTCGGATGGGAATTCGTTTCCCGGATTCGGGGAATCAGGAAACGCGTCGGCGGCTCAAGGGAGGGGCGCCCCCAGGAGCAATCCAGGACGAGTTATGCCCGCCGGGGCGGCGGGATTGGGGGGCTGTCCGCCCGCGAGGAGAGCGAATCGCGGTGGACGGTGGATGCGCGCTCGGCAAGGGCGGATGGAAGCAATTGCGCCTCGTTGGCGGCGATCCAAAAATCCACCTTGGTCTTGACCTTGATCGCCTCCTGCTTCTCCTCCGACGCCTTGCCTTTCTTCACCATCTTGCACAGGCCGCACGGATTTTCGCCGTTAAACGTCTTGGAAACCGCCTCCGCGATCGGCGCAGTCCGCGAGTAATCGATGAACATCGTCACCCACGCGAAGGATTGCAGCAGCGCCCAATGCCCCCCGACCGAAACGATCAGGAACAGGACCACAAGCAATTTGCCGAGGCGATTGCGCACTGGACCCTTAAATAACCCTCCCTCCCTCGCTGGTCAAACCGAATCCCCCCCTCAAAGGTTGAGCCGAAAGCGGACGTAAAAAGTCCGGTCGCGGGGGAATTCTTCATGCAGCGTCAGCGGATAAAGCCGGTAATCGACGCCCGTCAAGTTGAGAATCCCCACCGTGAAATCCCCATGGTGCCGCGGAAAACGCCAACCTCCAAACACGCTGAGGAACGTCACATCCTCCGAACTGGCCGTTCTGGAAAGCATGCTTTCCTGCCGCAAATAGGTCGCGGCCGCGCGCGCGAACCATCCGTCCTTGCGCTGATACAAAATCGATCCATTGACCCGGTGCAGGTCGGCGTCCTCCGGAAACAGGCGCGAGAACCCGGCCGTCGCCGGAATGGCCGGATAGGCGCGGTCGAATTCGGCGCGGGTGAACTGGTAATAAAGTTGCGCGAAATATTCCCCGCATAGGACTTGGTTCAAAATAAAACGGGCCCCGTGCTCCTCATATCGAAGCACCTCCAATGCCCCAGCCGGGGTTCCAAGGGGCAGCGGGCGGGTCGCGTCAAAGTCAAACACCCCAATCTGGCGGTCCACCTGGCTGCGCAGCGCAATCCCCTCCAAGCTCAGGTAAGTTTGGCTGGGGAACTTGAAGTCCAATCCCAGCGCCCCCACGTCGTGCCGGGGCATCTCAACCGAGCCCGCCACCGATTCCGAAATCAGCGTCCGGAACGATTGCGGGAAACCCGCCAATTGCGTCGGCTCCAACGTCACGCTCTGGTCATAGCTCACGCCGCTCAAGCTTTCCGCATACATGCCCCGCAGCGTGAAGAGCGGCGCCGGGCTGTATATAACCGCGGCCTTTGGAGACCACGCGTTGCGATGCGCCTCCCCCGATTCCAGCGGCGGCCGCCGATAATTGACCGGCGCGGTGATGTCGTCGTACGACACCCCGCCCGTGGCGCGCAGGTCCTCGACAATTTCCCACGTGTGGTACAGGTAAACGGAACGCCGCGCGAAATCCCCGTTCCCGTCCGTCGTCACCCGGTTGCCAAAAGCCCCGGCCGCCCCGCTGGGCGCGTCGTCCAGTTCCGCCACCGCGCGGAAATCACCCGACTGCACCCGGCCCCCAAACACCGTGGTGTGCCGGTCCAGTTGCAAAATCTGGTTCAACTCCGCCGTGTAAATCTCAAACCGATTTCGATACTCGACATCAAACGGCGCCGTCAGCGGATCGATGGGCGGGAACGAAAATTGCACAATTTGGTTGGCGCCCCGGTCGGAAAACAACTGTTCATTCTCCAGACGCCCGCCCAGGAACAGCGTGTGCGAGCCTGGGTTCCACTCGTGATGATACGCG
>CAZSXX010000356.1:0-4690 GCA_964611245.1 uncultured Verrucomicrobiota bacterium
ACCTCCGCGGGACATGTCCCAAGAATCGTGAGCCTCGCGGCCCAAGAAATCTTTCGAGTTGTCCCGGTTGAAATATTTGACATAGGCACGGTAGGTGAGGCCTTCCTTGACCGTGCCGCCGTAACGGACGCTGCCGAAGCCGCGTTCCTCAGTCCCCCCGCCGCCGGAAACCAGCCCACCTTGGGTGTCCTTGGAGTTCTTGGTGATGATGTTGATGACGCCGTTGACGGCGTTGGCTCCCCACATGGCGGCGCCGGGGCCGCGGACCACTTCGATCTGCTCGATGTCTTCAAGGAGGGTGTCCTGGACATCCCAGAAGACGCCGGAAAAGAGCGGGGTGTAGACGCTGCGGCCGTCCATCAAGACAAGGAGCTTGTTGGCGAAAAAGTCGTTGAAGCCACGGGAACTGATGGCCCAGCGGCTGGAATCGATGCGGGCCACATCAAGTCCGGGAGCCATGCGGAGGGCCTCGGCGATCGAAGTGGCGCCGGATCTGCGAATATCCTCCTGGGTGATGACATGGATGGCGGCGGCCACCTCGGATAGTTTTTGCTGTTTTCGCCCCGCCGTGGTCACTTCGACATTCGTGAGCTCCTCAAGCGTCATCCCGGTGAGGTCGGCGGGAGGTTTCGCGCTTTTGGGCTCTTTCGCCACCTCCTGCGCGGCGACGGCCGCACAAAACGCCGCCGCGGTAAGGCAGCCAAGCAACGGCCCCACTCCCAGTCCTTTGAGCATCATAAAGGCAAATATCGGCTCAGGTGTAAACCCACTTTAGGCACTTGAGGGGCAATGGTTTCAATGGACCCCTTGAATGGTGCGAAACCTCGTAACACGGGAGGCGCGATCCGTCAATGCGGGCGGGTACGGAAACAAGAAAATCCGGGCGGGATTTAACTTTGGCGCCGAAGCGGTGGTTTCATACGATGGGCGCGGATGAAGAACCAATCGAACGGCGGCAGGGCGGATGGACGGCGCCCGGATCAACTTCGCGGAGTGCGCTTTCACAATGGGATCGCCCCGCATGCGACGGGATCGACCTTGATTGAATGGGGGAGCACGCGGGTGATCTGCGGGGTGACGGTGGAGGAGACGGTGCCGCGCTGGATGAAGGACCAAGGTGTGACGGGCGGGTGGATCACGGCCGAATACGCGATGCTTCCCTATTCGACGCTGCAGCGGAAGCAACGGGACATTTCGAAGGGGAAGATCGACGGGCGCTCGCAGGAAATCCAGCGGCTCATTGGGCGGGCGATGCGGGCGGCGGTGGATTTGGAGGCGCTGGGATCCCGGACGATCTGGATTGATTGCGATGTCCTGCAGGCGGACGGTGGAACGCGGACGGCGGCGATCACGGGAAGTTTTGTCGCGCTGCAGTTGGCGATGAAGAAGCTGATCGGGGAGAAAAAGCTGGCGACATCGCCCGTGATCACCCCTGTGGCGGCGGTGAGCGTCGGGATCGTGGATGGGCGGGCGCTGCTGGATTTGGATTATGTTGAGGATGTGGGGGCGTCGGTGGACATGAATTTGGTGATGACCGGGGCTGGGGCATTTGTCGAGCTGCAGGGAACGGGCGAGGAAGCGTCGTTCACGGAAGGGGAGTTGGCGGAAATGATTGCGTTGGGAAAAGTTGGGGTGTCTGAGTTGCTGCGCCTTCAACAAAACGCGACTTGAAATGGAGCTGCTGACGCGACTTTATCTGATCCGGCATGGGGAGGTTGAGCCGGCGTACCACCGTGTTTTTGGCGGCCGGATCGACATGGAGCTGTCGCCGTTGGGCCATGAACAGGTTCGGTCGATCGCGCGGTTCCTCAAAGCGGCGCCGCCGGACACGCTTTATGCCAGTCCGATGCGGCGGGTGCGTCAGACCTTGGCGCCATTGGCGGAGGAGACAGGATTGCAGCCGGTGTTGATGGAGGGGCTGCGAGAGGTTGATTTTGGCGCTTGGACGGGATTGAGTTGGGACGAAGTGTTGAAGCGCCATGGTGTGAGCGCGTTTTCGTGGCTGCACCAATTGGATGATGGGACGATTGAACGGGCGGAAACTGTCCGCGCCTTTCGGGAGCGGGTGGAGTGTTCGCTCGACCAGATCTTGGCGGAAGCCCCGGGAAAGACGGTGGCGGTGATCTGCCACGGTGGCGTGATCCGCATGTTGCTTTCCATTTTACTTGAACTGCCCTTTCGAAAAATGTCCATTTTTGAGATCGAGTACGCAAGCGTGACGAAAATCCATCACCGTCCCAGCAAGCGCGAAATTGAATACCTGAATTTGACCCCATGGCGCGATTATCCAGTTTAAAGAAGCCTCTTTGCGAAGTTTCAATCATCACCTCCGGCGAGGCGGAGGACGCGGTGGCGGAAATGCTGCAGAGGATGTTCAGGGAACCAGCGTCCATTTACGCGAACCGCGACAAGCAGGCCAGTTCCGTGACGGTGTATGTGGAGCGTCCGTTGGGGGTGTTGAGGAAGCTTGAGGCGACGGTGCGGGAGGAGCTTGCGAGAATTGAGCGGTTCGGGCTCGAGACCGCGCCGGCGGAAATTCGGATCGCCAAGGTCAAACGCGAGGATTGGGCGGAGTCATGGAAGAAGTATTTCAAGACGATTCGGGTCTGGCGGAAGCTGTTGATCAAGCCGAGTTGGAGCAAGGTACAAGGAGCCAAGGGGCAGGCGGTCGTAGTGCTGGATCCAGGGTTGAGCTTTGGGACAGGCCAGCATCCGACGACCTCGTATTGCTTGAGACGGTTGACCAAGGCGATGAAGCCTGGGGCGAGCCTGCTGGATGTGGGTTGCGGGTCGGGAATCCTGGCGATTTCGGCGGCCAAGCTTGGGTTTGCGCCGGTGGAAGCATTTGATTTTGACCCAGTGGCGGTGAGGGTGGCGCAGGCGAACATGCGGAGGAACCGAGTGGATGAGAAGGTGAAGTGTCGACGGCAGGATTTGACGAAGTTGCCCAAGGGGACGAAGCGGAAGTTTGACGTGATTTGCGCGAACTTGATTTCGGATTTGTTGATGGGCGAGGTGGACCGATTGATTGCGCGGTTGAAGCCGGGAGGGGATTTGGTTGTTGCTGGAATTTTGAGCGCGCAGTTCGCGGAGGTGCAGAAAGCGTTTGAAGGGAAGGGTCTGGAATTGGCGGAGAGCAAGGTTGAGCGGGAATGGCAGTCGGGATTGTTCCGTTTCAGCGGAAGATGACCTGATAGCCGTAGCGCAAGATCATCGCGCTGACGACGAAAAGGAAGAGGGAGCGGACGAAGGTGTTGCCGCGGAGGATGGCAGTGCGGGTGCCGACGAGAGATCCGAGAATGTTGAAGAGGGCCATCGGCAACGCGAATTTCCAGATGATGTTGTCGGTGCCCCAGAAGTAACTGACGGCGGCGATGTTGGTGGCGAGGTTGATGACTTTGGCGTGGGCGGTGGCGTTGAGAAAGTCGAAGCCGAACACACCGATGAAGATGAACATCAGGAAGCTGCCGGTGCCGGGCCCGAAAAAGCCGTCGTAAAAGCCGATCACTACGCCGGTCAGGATGGAGAGGAGACGTGCGCGGAGTGGGGTGAGGCGTGGAGCGTGGAGGTTGCCGAAGTTCTTTTTCGCGAAGGTGTAGGCCGCGACACAAATCATCAGGACGAGGATGATCGGCTCGAGGGTTTCGCGGCGGAGGACGGACACCGCGCGTGCGCCGAGGAAAGCAAAGATGAGGGCTGCGATGGCGCCAGGAACCAAGAGGTTCCAGTTGACGCGGACGCGGCGGGAATATTGGAGGACCGCCATGCCCGTTCCGCAGATGGAGGAGAATTTGTTTGTGCCGAAGAGGCGGGGGATGGGCTCGGAGGGGAGGGACAGAAGGAGGGCGGGGAGCTGAATGAGCCCGCCGCCGCCGACCACTGAGTCGACGAAGCCGGCGAGAAACGAAAAGAAACAAAGGAATGCGACTTCCACCGGCCACAGCTAACCGTCAGCGGGGCTGGGGCTCAATGCTGATCTTTTGCACCCCGTAATCATTGGCGGGGAGCCAAAAGCCGCGATTGAGGGCGCCGGATCCGCCGCCCAGTTCGCCTCCTGACTGGCACGAAATGGGGGATTCGCCGATGATTTTGACGTCGGAACGGTCGCGGACATCGAAAAGGACGATTTTGGTCGAAAGTGAACTGACGCCTAGGTCGCCGATGAAACGGAGGGAGTAGATAGGCTCCTTGACTGGTTTGGCGGAGGTTCGGACGAACGAGCCTTGGTCGGAAAGTCGCCAGACCTCAAGGGAGGAGCCGCTTGGGGCCGCGTCGCCGATGAAAATATCGGAGCCGGAGACGGCGATAGGATGGGGCCAGTTGGTGAGGCTATGAGACGCGATTTGAAAGGCGGAGACGCCGTCGTAGGCGCTGGCGTCCAGCCAATCGAGGTAGTCGGTGGCGCCGTCGGGACCGAAATGGGCGCCGAGAGTGTAAATGACCTGGCCTTGGTGGGTCGCGCCTTGGAGGTGGCCCGGGATGTTGACGGGACGGCGGACGACCGGGATCGCAGGGTCGGCGTAGTCAATGACGTCGAGGTAATAGCGGGTGACAGTTGTAAATGGAGAGGAATCGGGCGGATCGAGGGGCGGTGGGGCGCCAGGAGTTGAAGGGCCAGGAGGACGGGCGACTTGCTTGGGTGTGCTTCGAATTGACGGACGGAGAATTGGGCGAACAATGAACCATGCAA